>NZ_JAHOPB010000006.1 GCF_019039055.1 Reyranella humidisoli | reverse complement strand
TAGAGCGTTTCACGTTTTGACGAGAGCATATCCGGCGCTGTGAATGTAGTTGCAGCATTCGGATTGTCGGATGGTCTTGAGAAGGTCTCCGATGTACCGCGAGAGGCCTTCGGGGGTGCGCTTCTGGGCGAGCCTCATCCAGTGTTTGATCTTGGAGAAGGCCTTCTCGATCGGGTTGAGATCCGGTGAGTAGGGCGGGAGATACCAAAGCCTTGCGCCGACGGCCTTGAGCATCGGGCGGAGGGCCTTGGCCTTGTGGCTGCCGAGATTGTCGAGGACGACGATGTCGCCTTGCCGCAGGGCCGGCAGGAGCAGCTGCTCGACATAGGCGCGGAAGCACTGGCCGTTGATCGGACCGTCGAAGATGCAGGGTGCGGTGATCCCGTCCCAGCGGAGCGCGCCGAGGAAGGTCAGGGTCCGCCACCGTCCCTGAGGGGCGAAGCCGCGCAGGCGCTGGCCCTTCGGGGCCCAGCCGCGCAAGGGAGCCATGTTCGTCTTGATCCAGGTCTCGTCGATGAAGACCAGGCGTTGCGGATCGAGACCGGCCTGCAGGGCCTGCCAGCGCCGCCGCCGACGGGCCACGTCGGCCCGGGCCTGCTCAAGAGCGAACAGCGTTTTTTTTGAAACTCAGTCCTTCACGGCGCAGGAACGTCCACACCGCATTGTGCGACACGACGATGCCCCGCACCGCCAGCTCGTCCTTGAGCTTGTGCAGGGTCAGATGCGGCATCTGGTCGATCCGCTCCCGGATGAAGGAACGATGGGCATTCAGCACCGGTTTGCGGTGGCCGCCGACCTTGCCCGGCGTCACCGACCCCGTCGCCCGGTAGCGTTGCGACCACTTCACAACCGTGGACGCCGCAACCCCAAACCGCGCCGCTACCGACCGACAGCTATCGCCGGCACCGACCGCTGCAACGACACGCTCACGCAGGTCATTCGAGAGAGGACGCATCGATACTGGCCTCCTACCCAGCCAGCATCTTGAATCACATTCCGCACAGATCGGGAATCCCCTCCGATTCCCTCAAGAAATGAAACGCTCTAG
>NZ_JAHOPB010000005.1 GCF_019039055.1 Reyranella humidisoli | reverse complement strand
CTCACGCAGGTCATTCGAGAGAGGACGCATCGATACTGGCCTCCTACCCAGCCAGCATCTTGAATCACATTCCGCACAGATCGGGAATCCCCTCCGATTCCCTCAAGAAATGAAACGCTCTAGACCGCTTCCCCGAAACTGTCGAGCCACTCGCGCGCGAGGTGAAGCTCGCGGAAGATCCTGATCGGGCGGTTGCCTTCCGCCAGCGTCTCGAACAGGCGGACCTGCTGGTAGGCGCGGTCGGTCACGGCGACGATGGCGAGGGGGCCGAGCGTTGCGATCTTCATGTAGGCACGGATGCGGGCGCCGAGTGCCATCACGTCGGCGTCGCTCAGCATCATCCGGGCGTGCGTCGTATCGAATATCTTGCGGTAGGGCAGGGCGTCCACGACGGCCAAGCCGTCGAGATAGTTCTCGACGTCCTCGAGGCGCAGCTCGTCGCGCGCGACGGCAATCACGAGTCGATGCGGATGGGAGATTGTCCACTGTACCGGCATGCGAGAAGACTATGCCGGAATATCCTCCGCGCCGACAAGTTGCCGTAACTCAGGGTTGCGTCAGGGGACGAGGACGGCCTTGCCGACGACCGTGCGCTCCTCGATCAGCCGGAATCCCTTCATCCAATCCGCCAGGTCGTAGGTAGCCGCGACCGTGGCCTTCAGCTTGCCTTCGGTGAACCAGCCCGTGAGCACCCTCTGTGCATCGGCCACCATGGCGCGGCGTTGGGCAAGGGAAGCCGCTTCCCGGGGCGACGGGGCAGTCTTGCCGCCCCAGCCGTTCCAGTAGCCGTAGTAGAAGCCGATCACCGTCACATTCTTGACGAGCAGGATATTGGCCGGAATCTGCGGGACGGTGCCGCTGGCGAAGCCCATCGGAATGATGCGGCCCTCGGGCGCCACGCAGCGCAGCGAGGCATCGAAAGCCGAGCCGCCGACCGGATCATAGATCACGTCCGCGCCGCGTCCGCCGGTGATTTCCAGCACCCTGGTACGCAGATCCTCCGAGCGATAGTCGATCAGGTGATCGGCGCCGGCTTCCTGCGCGGCCTTGAGCTTGTCGGCGCCGCCGGCGCTGGCGATCACCACCGCGCCCATCGCCTTGCCGACCTCGATGGCCGTCAGGCCCGAGCCGCCGCCCGCCCCGTGTACCAGCAGCACTTCGCCGGGCTGCATGTCGGCCTTCCACTTCAGCGCGCCGTAGGCGGTCGGATAGAGGGTCGGGAAGTTGGTGGCCTCGGCGTAGGGCATGATCTCGGGAATGTGGACGAGGTTAGCGGCCGCCGCCGTCGCATATTCGGCGAACGCGCCCTGGCTGACGCCGGTGGCGACGCGGTCGCCGACCGCCACGTTGGTCACGCCTTCGCCCAGCGCCACGACATGGCCGGCCAGTTCGTTGCCCGGCACATAGGGCAGGGCGGGCTTGTTCTGGTGCTTGCCCTGAATGCCCAGCATGGCGGCGAAGCTCACGCCCGCGGCGCGCACCTTCACCAGCACTTCGCCGGCCTTCGGCACGGGCTGCGGGATGTCCTCGACCTTCAGGCTGTCGACCGGACCATAGGCATGACAAACCAGCGCCCGCATTTTCGTACCTCTCAAAGTCTTTCCTGAATTCTACTTCTTGAACTGGCCGTGCCGGCCTTCGCCGCTGGCGAAGCGTGCGGCGCCGCCCTGAGATTCCCGTCGCCGTGCGTCGAGCGACAGTTCCATCTCGCGCCGGATGGCTGCGGCCTCGTCGCGGTCGAAGGCCTCGTAGGTCGACCTGCGATCCGACGTCATGGCGATCGGCGGGAAGCCCGCGATCTGGCGTGCCAGCGTCTCGGCCTCGGCGCGCGTCGTGCCGCGCGCCACCTTGCGCGTGGCAAGCCCGATCGCGATGGCCTCGTCGGCGCCGACGGCGCGCCCCGTGAGCAGCATGTCCATGGCGCGGCCCTGGCCCACGATGCGCGGCAGGCGCACCGTCGTGCCGTCGCTCATGGGCACGCCCCAGCGCCGCGAGAAGACGCCGAAGGTCGCCGTGTCGTCGACGATACGGATGTCGCAGAACAGCGCCACGCCGAGGCCGCCGGCGCAGGCATGGCCCTCGATCGCGGCGATCACCGGCTTGGACAGCGGCGCGCGCAGCGGACCCTCGTCACTGCCGGCCCACGGAAAGTAATCCGTGCCCGAACCCAGCTCCTTCAGGTCGGCGCCCGCGCAGAAGGCGCCGCCGGCACCGGTCAGCACGGCGACGCGCGCCTCGGGATCGGCCTCGAAGGCGCGCAACGCATCGGCCAGCCCGTGCGCGGCCTCGTTGTCGAGGGCGTTCCGGGCCTGCGGCCGGTTAATGGTGATGGTGGTCACCGGCCCCTGGGCCTCGACCAAGATTCTCGGCGTGCTCATGCTTCGTCTTAGCGAACCGTCGCGAGCTCGTCTTCAAGCTGGTCGTTCGAGCGGGCCGGTGTGCGGAAGTACCACCAGTTAATCTGCGCGGTCCATTTCTCCTTGCGGGCGGTGCCGCTGCCCCAGACGCAGCGCTTGAATTCACGGGTGGCCGCCCTGAAGGCCTGGTCCGCCGCGTCGAGCTTCAGCGCATGGTCGCCCATCTCCTCGCGGCTGAACATCGGCAGCGCCTCAAGGATCAGCTCGCGCACATCGACGTCGTTCAACCAGTTGTCGAGGTCGAACGTGTAGGCCTCCCGCCCCAGATCGCCGGCGAAAGTCGCCCACTGGTCGATCAGTTCCTGCAGGTCGGCCACGTTGGGCGGGCCGGGCGGTGGTGATGGCGGGTTCAATCGTTCCTTCTTTCGGATTGCCGGCGGAAGTAGCGCTCGCCGTCGTTGGGTTTGAAAAATGTGCGTATGACGCCGTTGGCATTGAAGGCGATGAAGGCGCCGGTGTCGCGGTCGAAGCGCGTCACCACGCCGTCGCGCCTCACCGTCTCGAGGATCGGACCGCCGGCTTTGGCGTCCCGCAGGAGTTGTGCCTGGCGAAGATAGTCCTGCTTGGTGATGCGGCCGAACTCGGCACCGTGCTTCTGATAATGCTCGTCGAGGCGGCGCTGGTCGGCGAAGCCGACAGCCGCGCCCCAGCCCTGGCCGGCCTCGCGCGCCTCGGCGGAGATCGTCGTGCCGCGCGCGGCTTCGCGCTGGCCGCGTTCGGAGGTCTGGGTCCAGAAAAGGAAGATCGCGACCGCCGCCAGCGCCGCCGTCAGGAGACGGCGCCACGGCAAGCCGCGGGTGCGGAGGTTCATGCCCCTATTGTGCGCCGCCTTTGAACCAGCGCGCAATCATGCGGCGCTCGGCATCGGTGATGTTCGTCATGTTCCCGGGCGGCATGACGCGCGAGGCGGCGGCCTGCTGGTTGATTGCCGCAGCCATCGCGTGGATTTGAGAGGGAGTCTCGAGCAACAGGCCTTTGGGCGGCGCCAGAAAGCCTTCCTGCGTCGGCTTGGCGGCATGGCAGGGCGTGCAGCGTGCCTGGATGATGGGCTGCACCTCGGCGAAGGCGACCGGGCCGCCGCCGTCGGCGCTGGGACGCGGGAGTGCGAGAAAGGCCGTGAAGGCGATGAACACGAAGCCTGCCGCGAGGACCAGCGGGTTGGCGTTGCCCTTGTGGCGCTGCACGAACCAGACGCGGATCAGGGCGCCCGCGATCGAGATCGTGATCAGCAGCACCCAGTTCCACTCGTGGCCGTAGAGGCCTGCATAGTGGTTGCTGATCATCGTGAACAGCACCGGGAGCGTGAAATAGGTGTTGTGGACCGAGCGCTGGCGGCCCCTGAGCCCGTGGATCGGGTCGGGGATGCGGCCTTCCTCCTTGGCCTTCACCAGTTCGCGCTGGCCCGGAATGATCACGAAGTAGACGTTCAGCACCATGATGGTGCCGAGCATGGCGCCGAAATGGATATAGGCGCCGCGGCCGGAGAAGATGTGGCAGAGCGCCCAGGCCGCGACCACGCAATAGAGGAAGATGAGCCCGCCCAGCACGACGTCGTCCTGGCCCAGGGTCGAGCGGCACAGCCAGTCGTAGACGAGCCAGCCCACGACCAGGAAGCCCAGGCCGATCGCGATGGCCTGCGGCTGCGTCAGCGGCAAAACCGCGGGATCGATCAGCGCGACCTCCGCCCCGTAATAGTAGACGAGGCAGAGCAGGAAGAAGCCGGTGACCAGGGTCGTATAGGCTTCCCACTTGAACCAGTGCAGTTCGGGGGGCAGTCGTTCCGGCGCCACGGTGAATTTCTTGGCGGTATAGAAGCCGCCGCCATGAACCGCCCAGACCTCGCCGCCGATCCCCTTGGCCGAATCGGCCGGGTCGAGCGGCTTGTGCAGGTGGTTGTCCAGCCAGATGAAGTAGAAAGAAGCGCCGATCCACGCGATGCCCACGATCATGTGAGCCCAGCGCAGCAGCAGATTCAGCCAGTCCACGACGAAAGCGGCGTCCATCAGCCCTCGTAGCGCCTTGCCGGGCATGGCCTCAAGGCGGTAAATCGCCGTTTCGACTGAAATCCGAACGATTTTTGAGGGGAACGACTATGGCGGCTTTGGACCTTCCGGCGGGCGTCACGATTGACGGCGCCATCAAGCCCGGTTTCGAAAAAGTGCTCACCAAAGAGGCAGTCGCCTTCGTCGCCGACCTCCAGCGCAAGTTCAATGCCCGCCGCGAGGAACTGCTGGCGCTCCGCGTCGAGCGCCAGAAGCGCCTCGATGCAGGCGAAAAGCCGGATTTCCTCCCGGAAACCGCGAAAATCCGTGAGAGTGACTGGACGGTCGCGCCGCTGCCCAAGGACATCCTCGACCGTCGCGTCGAGATCACCGGCCCGGTCGACCGCAAGATGATCATCAACGCGCTCAACTGCGGCGCCAATGTCTTCATGGCCGACTTCGAGGATGCCTCGACGCCGACCTGGTCGAACATGATCGAGGGCCAGTTCAACCTGGCCGACGCGGTGCGCCGCCAGATCGACTACGTCGATCCCAACAGCGGCAAGGCCTACAAGCTGAACGAAAAGACGGCGGTGCTGTTCGTGCGCCCGCGCGGCTGGCATCTGCTGGAGAAGCACATGATGGTCGACGGCAAGCCGATGTCCGGCTCGCTGTTCGATTTCGGCCTCTACTTCTTCCATAACGCCAAGGAAGCGCTGTCGCGCGGCACCGGGCCGTATTTCTACCTGCCCAAGATGGAGAGCCATCTCGAGGCGCGCCTGTGGAACGACGTGTTCGTCGCCGCGCAGGACGCGCTCGGCGTGCCGCAGAAGTCGATCAAGGCCACGGTGTTGATCGAGACCATCCTCGCCACCTTCGAGATGGACGAGATCCTGTGGGAGCTGAAAGATCATTCGGCCGGCCTCAACTGCGGCCGCTGGGACTACATCTTCTCCTTCATCAAGAAGTTCCGCGAGCAGGAGTGGGCGGTGTTGCCCGATCGCGGCACGGTCGGCATGACCTCGCACTTCCTGCGCTCCTACAGCCAGCTCGTGATCAAGACCTGCCATCGCCGCGAAGTGCACGCGATGGGCGGCATGGCGGCGCAGATTCCGATCAAGAACGACCCGAAGGCCAACGACGAGGCGATGGGCCGCGTCCATGCCGACAAGAAGCGCGAGGCCGGCGACGGCCATGACGGCACCTGGGTCGCCCATCCCGGTCTCGTTCCGATCGCCAAGGCCGAGTTCGACGCGGTGATGAAGGAGCCGAACCAGATCGCCCGCAAGCGCCAGGACGTGCACGTGACGCCGGCCGACCTGATCACCATGCCGACCGGCCCGAAGACCGAGGCCGGCCTGCGCCAGAACGTGGCGGTCGGCATCGGCTATGTCGAAGCCTGGCTGCGCGGTATCGGCTGCGTGCCGCTGTTCAACCTGATGGAAGATGCCGCCACCGCCGAGATCAGCCGCGCGCAGGTCTGGCAGTGGGTGCGCCACAACCAGAAGCTCGACGACGGCCGCACCATCACCAAGGACCTCGTGCGCCAGATCGTGCGCGAGGAGAACGACAAGGTGAAGGCGCAGATCGGCGAAGAGGCCTACGGCAAAGGCCGCTACGAGGACGCCGCCCAGCTCATGATCGATCTGGTCGAGCAGCCGCAGTTCTACGAGTTCCTGACCCTGCCGGCCTACGACCGCATCATCGCCGACGAGAAGGCGGCTGCGTAAGGACATCGCGATGATCAAGACTGTTTACGACGTCACGTCCGCGGGCAAACCCGACGCGCCGGCCATCGGCGCGCCGGGCCGTCCCTGGCTCACCTATGCCGGCCTGAAGAAGCTCACGGACGACACGCTGGCGACGCTGAACGGCGTCGGCATCGGCCGTGGCGATCGCGTCGCCATGGTCGCGCCCAACGGTCCGGAGATGGCGTCCTCATTCATCGCCGTCGCCTCGGGCACCAGCTCTGCGCCGCTCAACCCGGCCTATCGCGCCGACGAGTTCGAGTTCTATCTCGACGACCTGAAGCCCAAGGCCGTGATCGTGCAGAAGGGCATGGACAGCCCGGTGCGCGCGATGGCCGAGAAGGTCGGCGTGCCGATCATCGAGCTGATCCCGGCCGAAGACGGCCCGGCCGGCAGCTTCACGCTGGACGTGTCGGCGCTGAAGCCGGCGAAGGCTGCGAGCCCTGGCATTTCGGTGGATGGCGAGATCGCGCTGGTCCTGCACACCTCGGGCACGACCGCGCGGCCCAAGATCGTGCCGCTCTCGACGGCCAACCTCGCGGCCTCGGCGCGTCACATCGCTGAGTCGCTGGCGCTGACGCCGGCCGACCGTTGCATGAACATCATGCCGCTGTTCCACATCCACGGGCTGATCGCCGCGACGCTCTCGTCGATCGGCGCGGGTGCGGCGGTATCGTGCACGCCGGGCTTCAACGCGCTGCGGTTCTTCGCCCAGCTCGAGGAAGTGAAGCCAACCTGGTACACGGCCGTGCCGACCATGCACCAGGCGATCCTGACGCGCCTACGCAGCCATGCCGACGCCGCCAAGGCCGCCAAGCTGCGCTTCATCCGCTCCTCGTCGGCCTCGCTGCCGCCGCAGGTCATGCTCGAACTCGAAGCTGCGTTCGACTGCCCGGTGATCGAGGCCTACGGCATGACCGAGGCCAGCCATCAGATGGCGTCCAACGCACTGCCGCCGGGCAAGCGCAAGCCGGGCGCCGTCGGTCTGCCGGCCGGTCCGAAGATCGCCATCATGGACGAGGCGGGCCACTTCCTGCCGCAGGGCACGATCGGCGAGGTCGTGATCCAGGGTCCGAACGTGACGGCGGGTTACGACAACAACCCCGACGCCAACCTCAAGGCCTTCGCCGAGGGCTGGTTCCGCACCGGCGACCAGGGCCGCTTCGACGAGGACGGCTACCTGTTCCTGACCGGCCGCCTCAAGGAGATCATCAACCGGGGCGGCGAGAAGATCAGCCCGATCGAGGTCGACACGATCCTGATGGATCACCCGGCGGTCGAGCAGTGCGTGACCTTCGCCATTCCCCACCCCATGCTGGGCGAGGATGTCGGCGCGGTCGTCGTCCTGCGCCAGGGGCTCGAGGCGACCGAGCGCGAGCTGCGCGACTTCGTGGCCAGGCATGCCGCCGACTTCAAGGTGCCGCGCAAGGTCGTGTTTGTGACCGAGATTCCCAAGGGCGCGACGGGCAAGCTGCAGCGCATCGGCCTCGCCGCCAAGCTCGGCCTCGGCGAAGCCAAGGCCTGAGGACGATCCCGTGACCTCGATCTGCGTTTTCGGCGCCGGTGCGATCGGCGGCCTGATGGCCGCCAAGCTCGAAATGGCCGGTACGCCCGTCACCGTCGTGGCGCGCGGCCCTCATGGTGACGCGCTTCGCTCCAGGGGCCTCGTGCTGCTCAGCGACGGCAAGGAGACGGTGACGGAACCACGCGTCGCCTCCGATCCGAAGGAGATCGGCCCGCAGGACTATCTGGTGCTGACCCTGAAGGCGCATTCGCTGTTGCCCGCGATGGCGCAGCTCAAGCCTCTGATCGGGCCGGACACGACCATCGTCGCGGCGATCAACGGCGTGCCGTGGTGGTACACCTACAAGCTCGGCGGGGACTTCGACGGCCGGATCATCCAGTCGGTCGATCCCGAGGGCGGGCTGACCGCGGGCCTGCCGCCGTCGCAGGTGCTGGGCAGCATCGTCTATCCAGCGGCCGACGTCGTCGAACCGGGCGTCATCCACCACACCTACGGCGACCGCTTCACGCTGGGCGAGCCGGACGGCAGCCGCAGCGAACGCGCGTCGAAGTTTTCCGAACTGCTGATCAAGGCCGGCCTCAAGGCGCCGGTGCGGCCGCGCATCCGCGACGAGCTGTGGGTCAAGCTCTGGGGCAATATGGCCTTCAATCCGATCAGTGCGCTGACCGGTGCGACGCTCGACAAGGTGATCGGCGATCCCGGCACGCATGCGGTGTGCCGTGCGCTGATGGTCGAGGGCCAGGCCGTCGCCGAGAAGCTCGGCGTGAAGTTCGCCATAAATGTCGACAAGCGCATCGCCGGCGGCGCCGAGGTCGGCGCGCACAAGACCTCGATGTTGCAAGACCTCGAACGCGGCCGTCCGCTCGAGATCGAAGCGCTGCTCGGCGCGGTGGTCGAGATGTCGGAATGGGTCGGCGTCGACATGCCGATCGGCCGCAGCGTGCTGGCCCTCGTACGCCAGCGCGCGGCAATGCGCTGAGGTGATTGGGCGCTGACATGGAAAAGGTCGAACTCGTCTTCGAGCCGGACAATGCGCGCGCGGCCGACTATGTCCGGGATCGGCTCTCGATGTTCAATTCGAGCCGCACGGGGAGGTCCGACTACTATCCCTGCTACATCTTCCTGAAAGGGGAGAAAGGCGAAACGCTGGGCGGCCTGCTGGGGTATGTCTGGTCTGACTGGCTGTTCGTGTCGATCCTCTGGGTCGACGAGGCGCTGCGCGGGCAGGGTCATGCGACGCGCCTGCTGGACGCGGCCGAGGACTATGCCCGCACGCGCGGCTGCCACTCCGCCTATCTCGACACCCACACCTGGCAGGCTCGGCCCTTCTACGAGAAACGAGGGTACGAACTCTTCGCAACCCTCGACGACTTCCCGCCGGGGCATCAGAAGTTCTTCCTGAGAAAGAAGCTCTGACCTGTCGTCCTGAGCGCAGCGAAGGACCTGACGGTACGGTCAGAGTACTGCGGAGCAGGCGTTAGAGCCTTCGCTTCGCTCAGGATGACAAGAGTGGGAGATCGGCTCGCCTCAACGCACGCCGAGTTCCTTCAGCCGCTTGTCGACCGACAGCAGGTCCACCCAGCTCTGGCGTTTGCTGGCGGGGGTGCGCAGGAGAAAGGCAGGGTGGAACGTCGGCAGCACCGGCACTTCACTGCCGTCGTCGAGCGTGAGCGTCGACCACTTGCCGCGCAGGCGGGTGATGCCTTCGGTCGTGTTCAGCACGGCCTTCACGGCGGTGCCCCCCGCGAGCACCACGACCTTCGGCTTGGCGAGTTCAATGTGGCGGCGCGTGAAGGCAAGGCAGATTGCCTGTTCGGACAAAGTGGGTGTCCGGTTGCCGGGCGGGCGCCAGAACAGGATGTTGGTGATGTAGAGGTCGCGCTCGCGGCTCATGCCAATGGCCGAGAACATGCGATCCATGAGCTGACCGCTCACGCCGACGAACGGTTTGCCGAGGCGATCCTCGTCGGCGCCCGGCGCTTCGCCGACGATCATCACCGGCGCGCCGGCGACGCCGTCGGCGAACACCGTGTTCTTGGCGGTGCGCTTCAGGGCGCAGCCCTCGAAGGCGCGCACGGCTTCTTCCAGTTCGACGATGGTGGTGGCGCGCGCGGCGGCTTCGCGGGCGTCGAGCGCGAGCTGCGGCGATTCGAGTGGCACGGGCGCGCGCACGGCCGGCGCGGCGAGGGGCGGCCGGATCGGCGTCGGCGCGGCGGAGGACGGGACCGTCGGGGGGGCAGGCGTGGCGACGATGGCCACTGGCGCCGGCAGCGCGAAGCGGTCGATCGCCTCCTCGCCGATCGTCTCGTCGAGTCCGTGATCGACGTACCAGCGCAGCAGCGCGGCGGCGTCGTGCGGGCTGAGCGCCGCTTCCATCAGGTCAGTTGCTTGAGGAAGGCGGCCAGGATCGGCGCCCACATCGCCGCGTCGGCATGGCTCGCCATGTGGCCCTTGTCCGACGGCATCTCGACATAGGTCAGGTCGACTCCAGCCTTGCGCATGTCGAGCGCATGGGCGGCACAGTCGGTGAGGTCGAACAGCTTGTCGGTCTTCGAGATGACGTAGAGGACCTTGGTCTTCTTCAGTTGCTCGTATTGCTTCGTGATGTCGAAGCCGTCGATCGCGCGCCGCAGGGTGACCAGCGAATGGCCGTCGTAGATCTTCGCCCAGCTCTTGGCGGCCACCTTGGCCTCGGCTTCGCCCTGGCCGTAGTTCAGCAGCGTCTCATAACGGATCTGTTCGAGCGTACCGGGGATGCCGCCATTCTCGTAGTACCAGCCGCCGTTCCAGTTCGGGTCGCTGGCGAGACGCTTCTGCAGCGCCTCGAGGCCGCCCAGGCGTCCGGGCGCGCGTGGCGCGGTCACCGACGCGGCAATGCCCTTCATGAAGCCGGGATAGGACGCCGCCCACTGGAACGACTGGAAGCCGCCCATCGAGGGACCGACCACGGCGACCAGGCTCTTGAGGCCGAGCGAATCGACCAGCAGCTTCTGGCTGGCCACCATGTCGCGCAGCGTGACCTCCGGGAACGTCGGGCCGTAGGGCTTGCCGGTCGCGGGATCGGTGCTGTTGGGGCCGGAACTGCCGTGCGCCGAACCCAGCGCGTTCACCGACACGACGAAATGGCGGTCGGTGTCGATGGCCTTGCCCGGACCGATCAGCCCATCGAACCAGCCGGCACTTCCCTCCGGGACGCCTCGGCCCTGCTTGCCGGGTGCATTCTTGCCTGCAGCGTGATGGGACGAGGTGTAGCCGTGCACGACCAGGATCGCGTTGTCCCCGGCCGGCGACAGGGCGCCGTAGGTTTCGTAGGCCAGTTCGAGGACGGGAAGGATCTTGCCACTTTCCAGCCTGAAATCCCGTGCAGAGAAGATCTTGCTCTCGATTTCGTTCAACTCAGGCACAGGAAATCCCCTTTTCAGCGGGTGGCGATCCCGCCCCCGACACGCTATCTAAATCAGAGGATTGCCGTCGGACAGGCGCGCGTCCATCGGGAAATTGGAATTGCAGGGCGACACAGCATGACGCGCGAGGCGATGGAATACGACGTGGTAATCGTGGGCGGCGGTCCGGCCGGACTGTCGGCGGCGATCCGCCTGAAGCAGCTCGCCGCCGAGCGCAACCACGAAGTGTCCGTCTGCGTGCTCGAAAAGGGCTCGGAACTGGGCGCCCACATCCTCTCGGGCGCCGTGGTCGATCCGATCGGCCTCAACGAGCTCATTCCGGACTGGAAGGAAAAGGGCGCGCCGCTCGAAACCCAGGTCACCGACGACCAGTTCCTGTTCCTGACCAAGGGCGGCTCCTACCGCTTCCCCAACTTCCTGCTGCCGCGGCTGATGAACAACCACGGCAATTACATCGTCAGCCTGGGCGAGGTCTGCCGCTGGCTTGGCCAGCAGGCCGAGGCTCTGGGCGTCGAGATCTATCCGGGCTTCGCCGCCGCCGAGGTCCTCTACAACGAGGACGGCTCGGTGAAGGGCGTCGCCACCGGCGACATGGGCATCGCCAAGGACGGCACGCACAAGGACAGCTACACGCCGGGCATGGAGCTGCATGCCAAGTACACGCTGATCGGCGAGGGCGTGCGCGGTTCGCTCGCCAAGCAGCTGATGGCCAAGTTCGACCTGCGCGACGGAGTCGATCCGCAGAAGTTCGGCATCGGCATCAAGGAACTGTGGCAGGTCGATCCCGCCAACTTCCGCAAGGGCCTGGTCGTCCACTCGCAGGGCTGGCCGCTCTCGGAGACGAACAGCTCGGGCGGTTCGTTCATGTATCATTTCGGCGACAACCTGGTCGCCATCGGCCTCGTGGTGCATCTCAGCTACGAGAACCCCTATCTCTCGCCGTTCGACGAATTCCAGCGCTTCAAGACCCATCCCGACGTCGCCAAGTATCTCAAGGGCGGTAAGCGGCTGGTCTACGGCTCTCGCGCCATCAACGAGGGTGGCATCCAGTCGGTGCCCAAGCTCACCTTCCCGGGCGGCGCGCTGATCGGCTGCTCGGCCGGCTTCGTGAACGTGCCGCGCATCAAGGGCAGCCACAATGCGGTCAAGAGCGGCATGCTCGCCGCCGAGGCGGCGTTCGAGGCGCTGGCCGGCGGCAAGACCGGCGGCGACGAGCTGATCGCCTATCCGGTGAAGCTCAAGGCATCGTGGATCTGGAAGGACCTCGACAAGGTGCGCAACGTCAAGCCCGCGCTGAAGTGGGGCACGACGCTCGGTACGCTCTACGGCGGCATGGACATGTGGCTGCACGACCTCGGCATCCGCGTGCCGTGGACGCTGCGCCATCACAAGGCCGACCATGAGACGCTGCGGCCGGCCAGCGAGTTCCAGCCGATCCAGTATCCCAAGCCCGACGGCGTGATCTCCTTCGACAAGCTGTCCTCGGTGTTCCTGTCGAACACCAACCACGAGGAGGACCAGCCGGTTCACCTCAAGCTGCGCGATCCGTCGATTCCGATCGCCGTCAACCTGCCGCTCTACGCCGAGCCCGCGCAGCGCTACTGCCCGGCCGGCGTGTATGAAGTGGTCACGGCCGACAACGGCCAGCCGCGCTTCCAGATCAACGCGCAGAACTGCGTTCACTGCAAGACGTGCGACATCAAGGATCCGGCGCAGAATATCGACTGGACCGTGCCCGAAGGCGGCGGCGGTCCCAACTACCCCAACATGTGAGACGCATGAACCGCACTCCCCTCGCGCTGCTTTCGGCGGCGCTGCTGTTCGCTCTTCCTCTCGCCGGCCAGGCCCAGCAGGGCCCGGCACAACAAGGCGGCGCCAAGCCGCCGGCCCGCCCTCCCGTCGCCCAGCCCGGCCAGCGTCTCGCGCCAATCTCGCTGCAGGGCCGCTATCTCGCTGCCCGTGTCGGGGAGCAGGACCACGACTACGACGCCGCCGCCGACCAGATGGATCAGGCGCTTGCGCTCACGCCGCTCGATCCCGAGCTGATCTACGCCGTGTTCCGCCTGCGCATGTATGCCGGGCGGATCGATTCCGCGGCCGAACTGGCGCCGGCGGTTCTGTCGACGCGGCCAGGCGACGGCTTCGCCAACCTCGTGATGGCGATCGAGGCCGTCAAGAAGGGCAACTACAAAGCGGCTGAGCAGCAGCTCACGCGCATCGGCTCGGAGAACCAGCTGGGCGCTCTGCGCGAATATGTGATGGCATGGCTGAAGGCCGGCGATAAGGACTACGCGGCCGCGCGGTCGTATCTGGCGCGGCTGAAGCCCGCGAGCGGCGAGAGGGCGGAAGCGCCCGCCCTGGTGATCGCCGCGCAGATCGACGAGATGGCTGGCGACAAGGACGCCGCCGAGGCCAAGTACCGGCGTGCCATTTCGCTCGACCGCAACGGACTGCGCACCACGATTTCCGTCGCCGAGGGGCTGCGCCGTCTGGGCAAGGACGCCGAGGCGCGCGAGATCCTGAAGACATACGGCACGCGCTACAGCGATTCCGTCGTCATGGACGGGCTCATGGGCGCCAACGCGCCGATGCCCAAGCCGCCGACGCCGGCGTCCGGCATCGCTGAGATCCTGTTCGACATCGGCGGCATCCTGGCCTCCGATCCGCGCAACCAGCGCCAGGACCTCGCGCTGATCTTCTACCAGCTCGCGACCGCGCTGAAGCCCGACCAGGATTTCGCCTGGCTCATGATCGCGGGCCTCTACGAACAGTTCCAGCAGATCCCCAAGGCGGTTGCCGCGCTGGGCAGGATCGGCCCGACCTCGCCGCTCTACTGGCAGGCCAGACTCAGGACGGCGGCGCTCGACGCGCAGGAAGACAAGTTCGACCAAGCCGTGGCGCGTCTCAGGACCTTGGTGGCCGAGAAGCCCGACCGAATCGACGCCGCGCTCACGCTGGCCGACCTGCTGCGCAGCAAGGACCGGTTCGCCGAGGCCGTCGCCGCCTACGACACCGCGATCTCTCGGCTGGGCAAGCCCGACGAGCGTCACTGGCAGATCTATTTCGGGCGCGGCATCGTGCTCGAGCGCACGAAGAACTGGCCGAAGGCCGAGGCCGACATGAAGAAGGCGCTCGAACTCTCGCCCGAGCAGCCCTACGTGTTGAACTATCTCGGCTACAGCTGGATCGACCAGGGCCTGCATCTCCAGGAAGGCATGAAGATGCTCGAGCGTGCGACCGAGCTTCGCCCCGACGACGGCGCGATCACCGACAGCGTCGGCTGGGCCTATTACCGGCTCGGTCAGTACGAGAAGGCGGTGGAGTGGCTGGAGCGCGCGACCGAGCAGAAGGGCGACGACTCGACGATCACCGATCATCTCGGCGACGCCTACTGGCATGTCGGCCGCCGCCGCGAGGCCCGCTTCCAGTGGGAACGCGCGCTGCACCAGAAGCCTGACAAGGATCGTCAGCCCATCATCGAGGACAAGATCGCCAACGGACTTAATCCCTCGAACGACAAGCCGACCGTCTACGAGAAGGCCGCCGACACCAAGCAGGGCGGCTGATCGAAGGCGGCTGATTGAAGGACACGGGGGGTGCTGCTCGCCCGCGCCAAGGTCAATCTCTGGCTGAACGTCGTTGGTCGCCGCGCCGACGGCTTCCACCTGCTCGACTCGCTGGTTGCCTTCACGGATCTTGCCGACGGGATCGAGGTCGCGCCCGCGTCTGATCTGTCGCTGGAAATCGTCGGGCCGGGGGCGGCGGCGCTCGAGGGCGACGATGTTGCCGACAATCTCGTTCTGAGGGCTGCGCGCCTGCTGGCCGGTCGCGCTGGGGTGGCGCCGAGGGCCGCCCTGCGCCTGACGAAGCGCATTCCGGTGGCGGCCGGCCTCGGCGGCGGCTCGGCCGACGCTGCCGCGACGCTCCGGGCGCTGGTCGATCTGTGGCGCATCGCCATGCCCGAGGAGGAGCTGTTCGATCTCGCGGCGTCGCTCGGTGCCGATGTTCCCATGTGTCTCGCTGGCCGGCCGGCCGTGGCGACGGGAATCGGCGAGCGCCTCGCCCCAGCACCCCGGTTGCCGGACTGCGCAATCCTGCTGGTCAATCCAGGTGTCGCGTTGCCGACGCCCGCCGTCTTCCGCGCTCGCGTCGGAGATTTTGCCCCGGGCCTTCCCATTGAATCGGGCTGGCCCGACCTCGCGGCGTTCGCCGCCGATCTCGCGCGCCGCGGCAACGACCTGACGGCGGCGGCGATCTCCCTGCAGCCAGCAGTGGCCGACGTGCTCGACCGTCTGCGGCGCACTGACGGCGTTGCGCATGCTGCGATGAGCGGTAGTGGTGCGACCTGCTTTGGCCTCTTTGCATCGACAGACGCCGCGCAACGTGCCGCGTCGCATCTTCCCGACGCCTGGTGGCGCCACGCGGGCCGGCTAGTTTGAGCCCGCCTTCGGCTTCGTGAGTTCCTGCATTTCCTTCAGCGATTCGAACAGTGCCTTGTCGGGCTGACCCGTGACCGGCAGGCCGGCGATGCGCTGGTATTCGCGGATGGCTGCGCGTGTCCCCTGGCCCATGTGGCCGTCCGGTGCGCGCTTGTAGAAGCGGAACTCGCGCAACAGCGCCTGGACGCTCTTCGTCTGCTCGACCGCCGTCGCCGGCCATGCGTTCGGATCCGGAGGCGTCGTTTTGTTGATGTCGGCCGACGTCGGCGGCGGAGGCGGTGGTGCGCCAGCAGCAAGCTGGATCGGCTTCGGTGGCGGTGGTCCTGCCGGTTTTGCCTTCGCGATATCGGCCGATGTGGGCGGCGGTGGCGGTGGCGCCGTCGCGGCGAGCTTGATGGGCTTCGGCGGAGGCGGCGCTGCTGGCGTGGCTTTGGAGATGTCGGCCGACGTAGGCGGCGGTGGCGGTGGCGCCGTCGCGGCGAGCTTGATGGGCTTCGGCGGAGGCGGCGCTGCCGGCGTGGCCTTGGCGATGTCAGCCGAAGTCGGTGGCGGTGGCGGCGGCGCCGTCGCAGCGAGCTTGATGGGCTTCGGCGGAGGCGGCGCTGCCGGCGTGGCCTTGGCGATGTCAGCCGAAGTCGGTGGCGGTGGCGGCGGCGCCGTCGCAGCGAGCTTGATGGGCTTCGGCGGAGGCGGC
>NZ_JAHOPB010000004.1 GCF_019039055.1 Reyranella humidisoli | reverse complement strand
AAGCGCACCCCCGAAGGCCTCTCGCGGTACATCGGAGACCTTCTCAAGACCATCCGACAATCCGAATGCTGCAACTACATTCACAGCGCCGGATATGCTCTCGTCAAAACGTGAAACGCTCTAGACCGAAGGCGTGATCGGGACGCCGAAGCGCGCCTTCAGTCGGGCCAGCACCTGGTCGCGGGTGTGACGGTAGGCATCGAGTCGCATCTCCCGCGACCCTTCCACGGCACTGGGGTCGGGCGTCGGCCAGTACTCCACCTCGGTCGCCGTACCACGCGTGAATTCGAGCGCGCTGTGATGGGCTTCCGGCGACAGGGTGACGATCAGGTCGAACGAGGCGGGATCGACGTCATCAAACGTCTTGGCATGGTGGCGATGAACGTCGATGTCGAGTTCGTCGAGGACGGACACCGCGAAGCCATCGACCTCGCTCGCGCGCACCCCCACCGAATCCACATAGAGCGACCGCCCGTAAAGCCGCTTGGCCAGCGCCTCGGCCATTGGCGACCGGACCGAATTCTCGCTGCAGGCGAAGAGCAGGCTGGCGGGCAGTCCGGTCATCGCCCCGCAGCTCTCACGATTTGATGTGGAGCGCGCAGATCAGCGTGAACAGCCGGCGGGCCGTGTCGTGATCGACCTCGATCTTGCCGTCGAGCCGCTCGCGCAGCAGTTCGGAACCCTCGTTGTGGAGGCCGCGCCGGCCCATGTCGAGTGCCTCGATCTGCGACGGTCCCAGCTTCTTGATGGCGGCGTAGTAGCTCTCGCAGATCAGGAAGTAGTCCTTCACGACCTTGCGGAACGGCGTCAGCGACAGGACGATGTCGCGCAGTTTCTCGTCGGTCTCGTTGCGCACGTCGAAGACGAGGCGCTGCTCGAAGATGCCGATGCGCAAGCGGTACGGACCGGGCTGGCTGCCGACAAGGGAGAAGTCGTTCTCCTCGATCAGGTCGAACAGCGCGACGGCGCGCTCGTGCTCGACCTCGGGTGTGCGACGGGCCACCGAGTCCTCATCCAGCACGACGTCGACGATTCGCCGCGCCTTGTCTTGGGTCGACCCTGCCGGCATTGCTAGCGACCCATCCGGAGCGAAACCGAGCGGCCGTGTGCTCCAAGCCCTTCGGCGTCGGCGAGCGCAACCGCCGACGGGCCGAGCGCGGCCAGCGACTGCGGCGTGCAGGCAACCAGCGAGGTACGCTTCAGGAAGTCGGCGACGCCCAGCCCGCCCGAGAAGCGGGCGGCGCGCGAGGTCGGCAGCACATGGTTCGTGCCGGCAACGTAGTCTCCGATCGCCTCGGGCGTGTGGCGACCGAGGAAGATCGCGCCGGCGTGACGGATCTTCTCCGACAGCGCTTCGGCCTCCGCCATTTCCATCGCCAGTTCGACGTGCTCGGCGGCGATGGCGTCGACAATCGGCAGTGCCGCGGCAAAGTCCGGCACCAGGATCACCGCGCCATTGTCGCGCCAGCTCGCGCCGGCAATCTCGGCACGGTCGAGGGTCTCCAATTCGACCTCGACCGCGCGGACGACAGCGTCCGCGAAAGCCGCATTGTCGGCGATCAGCACCGACTGCGAGGACGGATCGTGTTCGGCCTGCGACAGGAGATCGGCCGCGATCCACTGCGGGTCGTTGTGCCGGTCGGCGACGACCAGGATTTCCGAAGGTCCGGCAATCAGGTCGATGCCGACCTGGCCGAACACACGCCGCTTGGCGGCCGCGACATAGGCATTGCCCGGTCCCGTGATCTTGTCGACCGGCTTGATCGACTGCGTGCCGTAGGCGAGCGCGGCAACGGCCTGCGCGCCACCGATGCGCCAGACTTCGTCGGCCCCGGCGATCTCCGCGGCCAGCATGACCAGCGGATTGAGCGTGCCGCCGGGCGTCGGCACCACCATCACGATGCGCCCCACGCCCGCGACCTTGGCCGGCACGATGTTCATCAGCACCGACGACGGATAGGCCGCCGTGCCCCCCGGCACGTAGACGCCGGCCGCATCGACGGGACGGTAGCGCGCCCCGAGCCGCGTGCCGGTGGCGTCGGTGAAGTCGACGTCCTTCGGCATGAGCGCGCGATGGAAAGCCTCGATGCGCCTGGCCGCGAACGTCAGCGCCTCGCGCTGCGCCGCCGGCACTTTTTCCGCCGCAGCCGAACGCTCGCCGTCGGAGATGCGCATGTTGTCGACGGTGATGCCGGCCCAGTCGAACTTCGCGGTGTAATCGACGACCGCCGCGTCGCCACGCGCCCGCACGTCGGCCACGATACCGGCGACGACGCGGTCCACATTCTCGTCGGTGTCCCGATTGCGCCCGAGGAAGGCCGAAAATTCCTTTTCGAAACCCGGCGCCGAAGCGTCGAGCCTAAGCGGCACTGGCCACTCCCGCGGCGACTTCGCGGAACCGGTCGATCCAGTGGCCGACCCGCTCGGGCCGAGTCTTGAGCGCGGCGCGGTTCACGATGAAGCGCGAGGTGATGTCGGCGATGTGCTCGATCTCGACCAGACCGTTGTCCTTCAGCGTGCGGCCGGAATCGACGAGGTCGACGATGCGGTGGCTGAGGCCGAGCGAGGGCGCCAGTTCCATCGCGCCCGACAGCTTCACGCACTCGGCCTGAACGCCGCGCGCGGCGAAGTGGCGGCGCGTCACCTCGGGATACTTGGTGGCGATGCGCACGTGGCTCCAGCGCCGCGGATCGTCGCTGCCCGCCATCTCGACCGGCTCGGCGACGGCCAGCCGGCACCTGCCGATGCCGAGATCGATCGGTGCGTAGATCTCGGGATAGTCGAACTCCATCAGCACGTCGGCGCCGGCGATGCCGAGATGCGCGGCCCCGAAGGCCACGAAGGTCGCGACGTCGAAGGAGCGGACGCGAATGATGTCGAGGTCGGGATGGTTGGTCGTGAAGCGGAGCTGGCGGGCGTCCGGATCGGCGAAGGCCGCCTCCGGTTCGATGCCGGCGCGCGCAAAGACGGGGGCAGCCTCCTTGAGGATGCGTCCCTTGGGCAGCGCCAGGATGAGCTTCTCGTTAGCCTCGCTCGACACGACTGATCTCCAGTAACGAACGCCCGCCCCTCGCCGGAGCCGGAAAGGCTATTCGACCGGGTGGGCGGGCTTCCACGGGGTGGGCCAAGGCTCCCCGACATCCCCCAAATGGCATGCGAGACGGCCGATTTCCAGCCGTATGGCCCGGCCGGCCGAGAAGCGCACGAGTACTGAATGGTCGTTTTCCAGCACCACGGCCAGCACTTCGAGCATCCGGTCGGGCTCGCCGGTCGGGATGTCATGGTGCCGCACCGCCGTCACCTCGTTGAAAACGAGGGCGGAATGGGTGCGGGAGTGGCCGATCCCCTGCTCCGGGTCGGCTTCCCAGCGGAACCGGTTCAGCAGCAGGACGAAGCGCTTCTCGTCCTTCAGGTAGGCGCAGTCGCGGACCGCCACCAGCGCGTCCTGGACGGCAGCCGAAAGGATGGCCAGGTCGTCGGCGTCGAGCGCCGACAGTTTCAGCTTCCCCGTCATGCGCCTCAGCCCTTCAGCCGCTCGATATCCGCGCCGCAGCCGCCGAGCTTCTCCTCCAGCCGCTCGAAACCGCGGTCGAGGTGGTAGACGCGGTGGAGCATCGTGTCGCCCTCCGCCGACAGGCCGGCGATGGCCAGCGATACCGAGGCGCGCAGGTCGGTCGCCATGACCTCCGCGCCGCGCAGCTTCGGCACGCCGCGCACCAGCGCCGACTGGTGATGGATGGTGACGTTGGCGCCCATGCGGGCCAGTTCCGGCACATGCATGAAGCGGCTCTCGAAGATCGTCTCGGTGATCATCGACGCGCCCTCGGCGCGGGTCATCAGCGCCATCATCTGCGCCTGGAGATCGGTCGGGAACCCGGGGAACGGCTCGGTCATCACGTCGACGCCGCGCAGCGCGCCGTTGGTCCGGTGGACACGCATGCCCTTCTCGGTGTCCTCCAGCGTGACGCCGGCGGCGCGCAGGCTGGAGGCCACCGTGTCGATCAGGTCGACCTTGCCGCCGATCAGCTCGACATCGCCCGCGGTCATGGCGACGGCCATGGCATAGGTGCCGGTCTCGATGCGATCGGGAATGACCGCGTGCTCGATGGCGTTGAACGAGGTCACGCCCTCGATGGTGAGCGTCTCGGTGCCGATACCGCCGATCGGCACGCCCATCGCTGACAGGCACTCGGCGAGGTTGGTGATCTCGGGCTCGCGCGCGGCGTTGTCGAGCACGGTCGTGCCCTTGGCCAGCGCGGCGGCGATCATCAGATCCTCGGTCGCGCCCACGGACACCTTGGGGAAGGTGTAGCGGCCGCCGCGCAGGCCCTTCGGCGCGCGGGCGACCATGTAGCCGCCGTCGATGTCGATCTCCGCGCCCATCGCCTTCAAACCCGCGATGTGCAGGTCGACGGGACGCGCGCCGATGGCGCAGCCGCCCGGCAACGAGACCCTGGCCTGGCCCTCGCGCGCCAGCAGCACGCCCAGCACCAGCATCGAGGCGCGCATCTTGCGCACGATGTCGTAGGGCGCGGTGGTCGAGGTGATGTTCGCCGCCTTCAGCACCAGCGTCGTGCCGTGGCTGTGGCCGTTCTCGCCGGCCGCCGCCGAGACTTCCACGCCATGCTGCTGCAGGAGCTGGATCATGGTCGAGATGTCGGCCAGGCGCGGCACGTTGTGCAGCGTCAGCGGCTTGTCGGTCAGCAGCGACGCCACCATCAGCGGCAGGGCCGCATTCTTGGCACCGGAGATGCGGATCTGGCCCTTGAGCTGATGGCCGCCCCTGATGCGAATCTTGTCCATGGTCGCCTCCGCTCAGATTTTCGGCAGGGTGACGCCGCGCTGGCCTTGATACTTCCCGGCCTTGTCGCGGTAGGAAACCTCGCAGGGCTCGTTGCCCTGGAGGAAGAGGAACTGGCACGCGCCCTCGTTGGCGTAGATCTTCGCGGGCAGCGGCGTGGTGTTGGAGAATTCCAGGGTCACGTGACCCTCCCACTCCGGTTCCAGCGGCGTCACGTTCACGATGATCCCGCAGCGCGCATAGGTCGACTTGCCGACGCAGATCACCAGCACGTCACGCGGGATGCGGAAATATTCGACCGTCCGCGCCAGTGCGAAGGAATTGGGCGGGATGACGCAGACATCGGTGTTGCGGTCGACGAAGCTCTGCTGGTCGAAGTTCTTGGGATCGACGATCGAGGAATTCACGTTGGTGAAGATCTTGAAGTCATTCCCGACACGGGCGTCGTAGCCGTAGGACGACAGGCCGTAGGAGATGACCCCTTCCCGCTTCTGGGCGTCGACGAAGGGCTCGATCATGCCCTTCTCCTGCGCCATGCGGCGAATCCAGCGGTCGGAAAGAATGCTCATCAGGAGGCGCTTCTAAAGGAGGGAGGGGGCCGGCTCAACCGCCGGGCTTGTCACTGGTGTCCGCCGGCTTCGGGACATCCCCCTTGGCGCGCGCCTGCGCCTTGCGCCGCTTCAGGTTTTCACGCAGAGCAGCAGCCAGCCGTTCGGCGCGTTCATCTTTCGGCGGAAGGGATTTGGAGGGGGCCGTCATGGCGGGGAGGATACACCATTGATCGAGGCCCTGCGCACGCCAGATGAGCGGTTCGCCGATCTTCCGGACTGGCCCTTCCGGCCGAACTATCTCGCGCGGACGGATGCGCTGCGCCTGCATTATGTCGACGAGGGTCCCCGCAATTCGGGGAAAACCTTCCTCTGCCTGCACGGCCAGCCCACCTGGAGCTATCTCTACCGGCGCATGATCCCCCATTTCACGGCCGCTGGGCACCGGACCGTCGCGCCGGATTTCCTGGGTTTCGGCCGGTCGGACAAGCCGAAAGACGAGGCCGTCTACACGTTCGAGTTCCATCGCGACACACTGCTCGGCGTGATCGAGGCGCTCGACCTGCGCAACATCGTGCTGGTCGTGCAGGACTGGGGCGGCCTGATCGGGCTGACGCTGCCGATGGCGGCACCCGAGCGCTACACGGGGCTGCTGGTCATGAACACCGACCTCGGCACGGGCGATCGCCCGCTCGGCCCAGGGTTCCTCGCCTGGCGCGACTTCTCCAACCGCAATCCCGACCTGAACATTGCCGCCCTGATGAAGCGCGCCTGCCCGCACCTTTCCGACGCCGAAGCGGCCGCCTATGGCGCGCCCTATCCGGACGGTTCCTACAAGGCGGGCGTCCGACGCTTCCCCAATCTGGTGCCTGACCGGCCGGACGCCGGCGGTGCCGACCTCTCCCGCGAGGCCCGGACCTTCTGGCGCGAGCGCTGGGCCGGTAAGAGCCTGATGGCGATCGGCATGAAGGATCCGGTCCTGGGCCCACCGATCATGCGCGAACTTCACTCCGTCATCCGCAATTGTCCGCCGCCGGTGGAAATCACCGATGGCGGCCACTTCGTTCAGGAATGGGGCGATGAAATCGCCCGCGAGGCCCTGAAGCAGCTCTAACTCAATCGCCCGCCGCCGGAACACCGGTGAGCGGCTCGTCGCCGCGCTTCTTCGAATGGTCGGCCGCCAGCATCACATAGACGGCCGGCACCACGAACAGGGTGAACAGCGTACCGACGGCCAAGCCGCTCGCGATCACCAGGCCCATCGAGAACCGCGACAGTGCGCCCGCGCCGGTCGCCACGATCAGCGGCACCACGCCCAGCACCATCGCCGCGGTCGTCATCAGGATCGGGCGGAGACGGATGGAAGCCGCCTCGAGGATGGCCTCGCGCCGCGACTTGCCGGCTTCCTGCAACTCGTTCGCGACCTCGACGATCAGGATGCCGTGCTTGCTGATCAGGCCCATCAGGGTCACGAGCCCGACCTGGGTGTAGATGTTCAGGGTCGCGCCCGGCATGCCGATCGTGCTGAGCGCCATCAGGAAGATGAGTGCGCCGGCAATCGACATCGGCACCGAGAACAGGATGATCAGCGGATCGCGGAAGCTCTCGAACAGCGCCGCGAGCGACAGGTAGATGATGATCAGGGCGAAGCCGAAGGTGACGATGAAGCCGCCGGTCTCCTGGATGTACTGCCGAGACGCGCCGCCGTAGTCGATGGAATAGCCCTGCGGCAGCGTGCGCTGCGCCAGCTCCTTCAACGTCTCCAGCGCCTCGGCCTGCGACACGCCGGGAAAGGCCACGCCCTGGATAGTGGCGCTGTTGAGCTGCTGGAAGTGGTTGAGCGACTGCGGGATCGCCTTGGTGACGATCTTCGCGACCGTCGACAGCGGCACCGAGGAACCGTCGGCCGCCTTGATGTGATAGTCGAGGATCTGGTCGATGTTCTGCCGCGAGGACTGCTGGACCTGCGGGATCACCTTGTAGGACCGGCCGTCGAGCGCGAAGTAGTTGACGTAGCCGCCGCCCAGCATCGAGCCCAGCGCGCCGCCGATGTCGCTCATCTTCAGCCCGAGCTGGGCCGCCTTTTCGCGATCGATCACCACGGTGGCCTGCGGCGCATCGATCTTGAGGTCGGTATTCAGGAAGATGAACCGGCCGGTGGCGAGCGCCTCCTGCAGGAACTTCTGCGCCACGTCGTTCAGTGCGTCGAACCCGCCGGTCGTGTTGATCACGAACTGGATCGGCAGCCCGGTCGAGCCCGGCAGCGGCGGCGGCTGGAAGGCCACGACCTGCGCGCCGGCGATGCCCGCCAGCTGCTGCTGCACGATCGGCTGGAGCTGATTGGAGGTCATCGCGCGCTGGTCCCACGGCTTCAGCACGTAGCCCGCAATCGACTGGCCGGGCACGTCGAGCTGGAAGACGTGATCGGTCTCGGGATGGCCGGCGCCGATCTTGTAGATCTCGCGGGAATAGATCTGGCGCTGGTCGATGGTCGAGTTGGGCGCCGAGGTCGCAAAGGCGATGATGACGCCCTGGTCCTCCTGCGGCGCCAGCTCGCTGCTGGTCGCCGAATAGAGGAAGACGATGCTGCCCAGCACCAGCACGGCGAAGACCGCCGTCACCGGCAGATAGTTGAGGCTGCCCGTCAGCCAGCGCGAGTAGCCGCGGCGCAGGCTGTCGAACACGCGGTCGATGCCGCGGATCAGGCGAGCCTCGAGGCCACGATCGTTCTCGGTGTGCGGCTTCAGCATGCGCGAGCACATCATGGGCGAGAGCGTCAGCGCCACGATCGCCGAGATGGTGACCGCGCCGACCAGCGTGAAGGCGAACTCGGTGAACAGCGCGCCGGTCAGGCCGCGCTGGAAGCCGATCGGCACATAGACCGCGATCAGCACCACGGTCATGGCGATGATCGGCCCACCCAGCTCGCGCGCCGCCTGGATGGCGGCCGGGAAAGGCTTCTGCCCCTCCTCCAGATGCCTGTTCACGTTCTCGACCACGATGATGGCATCGTCGACCACCAGGCCGATCGCCAGCACCAGCGCCAGCAGGGTCAGCAGATTGATCGAGAAGCCGAAGGCCGCCATCATCGCGAAGGTACCGATCAGCGACAGCGGGATGGCGATGACCGGGATGATCACCGATCGCACCGACCCCAGGAACGCGAAGACCACGAGGGTCACGATTACCAGCGCCTCGATCAGGGTCCGGATCACCTCCTCGATCGAGGAGTTCACGAACTCCG
This sequence comes from Reyranella humidisoli, assembly GCF_019039055.1. Taxonomy (NCBI): domain Bacteria; kingdom Pseudomonadati; phylum Pseudomonadota; class Alphaproteobacteria; order Hyphomicrobiales; family Reyranellaceae; genus Reyranella; species Reyranella humidisoli. The sequence goes on along the minus strand of NZ_JAHOPB010000004.1, from coordinate 159,700 downwards.
TAGAGTCATAGATGATCTGCCCGTTCAGCCCCTGCGGAAGCTGCGCCTGGATCTCGGGAAAGATCTTGCGGACACCGGCGATGACGTCGAGCAGGTTGGCGGCCGGCGCGACCTGGATGCCGATATAGACCGCCTTCTGGCCGTCGAAACTCACCTCGGATTCGTAGTCGTCGGAGCCCAGGGTCACATTGGCGACGTCGCTCAGGCGGACGATCGCGCCCTTGTCCTGCTTCAGCACCAGGTTGCGGAATTCCTCGAGCGAACTCAGCGCCGTCGAGGCCTTGAGGGTGACCTGCACCATCTGGCCCTTGGTCGTGCCGAGGCCTGCGATGTAGTCGTTCGCCGTCAGCGCCTGGCTGACATCGGCGGCGGTCAGCCCGTAGGCCGCGAGCTTCTGCGGATCGAGCCAGGCGCGCAGCGCGAAGTTCTTGGCGCCCAGCAGCTCGGCCGTCTGCACGCCCTCGACCGCCTGCAGCTTGGGCTGCACGACGCGGACGAGGTAGTCGGTGATCTGGTTGGGCGCGAGTTCGGTGCTGTTGAAGCCGATATACATCGCGTCGATCGTCTGGCCGATCTTCACCGTCAACACGGGCTGCTGCGTGCCCGGGGGCAACCGGTTCAGCACCGAACTGACCTTGGTGTTGATCTCGGTCAGCGCCTTGCTCGAATCGTAGTTGAGCCGCAGGTAGACCGTGATGGTGCTGACGCCGCTCTGGCTGGTCGACGTCATGTAGTCGATGCCGTTGGCCTGGGCGATCGCCTGCTCCAGTGGCGTGGTGATGAAGCCCGCGATGACGTCGGGATCGGCACCGTAATAGGTCGTCGTGACCGTGACGACGGCGTTCTCAGTGCGCGGATACTGTAGCACCGGCAGGGCGCTGATGGCGCGCAGGCCGACGACGAGAATCAGCAGGCTCACCACGCACGCCAGCACCGGGCGGCGGATGAAGATGTCGGTGAACTTCATGGGACGATGTCCTGCGGGCTGGATTACTTGTCGACGATCTTCGGCGCGGCGTCGTTGGTCGGTACGGCGCTGTTGTTCACGACCACCGGCACGCCGTTGCGCAGCTTGATCTGGCCGGAGGTCACGACCGTGTCGCCCTCCGAGACGCCCTTCACGATCGCGACCTGGTCGCCGCGCGTGGCGCCCGTCGTGACGAAGACCTGGCGCGCGGCGAGCTGCGGCTTGCCGTCGGGCCCTTGGCCCTTTTCATCGACGATGTAGACCAGCGAGCCGTAGGGATTGTAGCTCACCGCGGTCTGCGGCAGCGTCACCAGCCGCTGCGCCGTGCCGGTATCGAGTTCGACCGTGGCGAACATGCCGGGCAGCAGCTTCTGGTCGGCATTCGACACCGTGGCCCGCACCTGCACGTTGCGGCTGCCCGTATCGATCTTCGGGTTGATGGCGGTGATCTTTCCTTCGAAGGTGCGACCGGGGAAGGCATCGACCTTCGCCCGCACCTTCTCACCGACCGTGATCTGCGCCACCGCCTGCTGCGGCAGCAGGAAGTCGATGAAGGTCGGATCGAGCGACTGTAGGGTGGCGATCTCGGTGCCGGCCGAGAGGAACTGACCGAGGTCGACCTGGCGGAGGCCGAGCTTGCCGTCGAACGGCGCGCGCAGCGTCTTCTTGTCGAGGATCGCTTTCTGGACGGCGACCTGCGCCCTGGCATTGCGCAGGTTGGCTTCGTCGTTGTCGACGATGGCCTGGCTGATCGCCTGCGCCTTGAGTTGCTTCACATCGCGGTCGTAGGTGATCTGCGCCAGCGATGCCGTCGCCTCAAGCGATTGCAGCCGGGCCTCCTCGTCCTCCTTGCGCAGGGTCAGCAGCACCTGGCCCGCCTTCACTTCGTCGCCCGACTGGAAGCTGATGGTCTCGACCACGCCTGGCACCTCGAGCGACAGCTCGGCGCCGCGTACGGCACGCAGGCTGCCAACCGCATCGATCTTCGGCTGCCAGTCGCTCGTCTCGGCCTTCGTCGCGGAGACGGTCTGGGGCATGTTGGCCATGCCGGCCATCGCTTCCTGGATCTTGCCGTTGACGAAGGTCTTGAAGCCGAACAACCCGCCGAGCACCGCGCCGACGAGAATGAGCATGATGAGCATTCGCTTGATCATCGTATGCCTCTTGAGTTGATCTGGATGACTGGTCTGATTGCGATGAAGCGGCCGGTCAGTGACCGGCGCGCGGGAGCCTGATGTCCTGGACGGGCGGTAGCGTGAAGCGCGACGGCGTGCCCATGGATTTCGGATCGACGTCGCTGCGGTTCCACCAGCCGCCTCCCAGCGCCTGGAACAGCGCCGCCGTGTCGGAGTAGCGCGCCGCTTGCGCGCGCAGCCGGTTGATGACCGCCGTCTGATAGGTCTGCTGGGCGTTCAGCAGGATCAGGTAATTCACCGCGCCCAGCTGATACTGCTGTTCGGACAGCCTGAGGCTCGCCGCGGCCGTCTGTTCGGCCGCGACCTGCGCGCGCAGCGTGTCGGCGTCGGCCTGCAGGGCGCGCAAGGCATTGGCGACGTCCTGGAACGCCGACAGCACGACGCCGCGATACTGCGCGGCGGCACGCTCGTAGGCGGCGATCGCCGCCTTGCGCTGGCTGTCGAGCCGGCCGCCGTCGAACACGGTCTGCGCAATGCCGAGGCCGATACTCCACACGCCCGCGCCGGGCACGAGCAGCGAACCGATGCCGCCCGAGGTGAATCCCAGCAGGCCCGTGATCGTGAACTGCGGCATCTGGTTGGAAACGGCGACGCCGATGTCGGCGCTGGCGGAGCGGAGTTGCGCCTCGGCGGCGCGCACGTCGGGCCGCTGCTCGACCAGCGTCGAAGGCAGGCTGAGCGGCAGTTCCTGCGGCAGCTTCAGCTTGGCGAGATCGAAGCTCTCGCCGCGATCCTGGTCAGGCGTCCGGCCGACCAGGCGCATCAACTGGTTGCGCTGCAGGGCGAGCTGCTTCTGCAGGGGCGGCAGGGTTGCCTGCGTCTGCGTGAGCGCGGCTTCCTGCGCCAGCACGTCGGCGCGCGAGGCGCCGCCCAGGTCGAACTGGCGTCGCACCACGGACAGCGAGTTGTTGAGGATGGCGATGATGCCCTTGGTCGCGTCGATCTGCGCCTGCAGCGAGGCGAGGTTGATCGCGGCCACCACGACGTTGGAGGTGAGCGTCAGGTAGGTCGCTTCGAGCTGGAAGCGCTGGACTTCCGCCAGCGCTTCCTTCGATTCGACCTGGCGCCGCACGCCGCCGAACACGTCGGGCGCATAGGAGATGTTCACCGACGCGGCGGTTACGCCGAAGATGGTGCCCGATCCCACTTGTCCCTGCGCCGCCGGCGAAGCGAGCTGCTGCTGGCCCGAGCCGTTGGCGCTGAGCGTCGGGAACAGGCTGCCCTGCTGGGCGAAGAAATTCTCGCGCGCCTGACGCAGCGCGGCCTGCGCGGCATCGACGTCGGGATTGGCCTGCATCGCTTCGCGGACCAGCGTGTCGAGCTGCTGCGACTGGAACAGCGTCCACCATTCGCCGGGAATGTCCTTCTCCGGCACGAAGGTCTGCGCCGCCCCGCCCGGTCCCGCCGCTGAACTCGTCTGAGGCGCCAGGGCTTCGGGTGTGTATGCGGTCGATGTCGGCTTGTCCGGCTTCACGAAATCCGGGCCGGAGGTGCAGCCGGCGAGGAGGAGCGCCGTGAAGGTGGCGAGGAAAGGCGAACGCTTGGACATGGGCTTACTCGTGGGCTTACTCGTGGGCGTACTCGTGGGCGTACTCGCGGGCGTACTCGTGAAGCACTATCGGGCCGACACGGCGGCGCGGCAGATGGCGAGCGTGTGTTCGCGCACGATCAGCTTGATCAGGCGGACGCTCTCGCCGTCGAGGCCGGCCGCCGCAAGGATGGGGCGCTTGTTGTTGCTGCAGAAGATGACGACCTGGCCGATCAGGGCCATCGTCCGCATCGTCATCTCCTGATCGGCCTCCGACCTGCCGTGAAGGCGCGCCAACAGGGCGAGGCAGGGATTGAAGATCTGCCGCATGCCGTTGTCATGCAGCCGGTCTAGACCGGGCGTCTCCTCGACCTCGGCGCGGGCGAAGAACAGACGGCGGCTTTCGACCTGCGCGCCGCTGGTCACCAGGGTGACGAAGGTTTCCAGCATGTCGCACAGGAGTTCGGTCAGTTCGGCCGGGGTGACATCGGCCCGGTCGAGCGCGGCCCGCACGCGGGGCGACAATCCGGCCATGTGCCGCTCGGTGTCGGCCACGATGTCTTCGATGATGGCCCGGTAGAGGCCTTCCTTGTTGCCGAAATAGTACTGGATGGCCGGCAGGTTCACGCCCGCACCCTCGGCGATCTGCCGGGTGCTCGCGCCCTCGTATCCGTGAGCGGCGAAGAGATCGAGCGCGCTTTCGAGAATGCGCCGCCGCGAATCTTCCCCTCTTGCCTGGGTGGCTGGGCGACCACGGCCGGTCGTTTGTGGCTCGATCATAAATTCCCTGAACAGCGTTAAGCTGAGCTGGTTTAATATCGTCCGATATACTATGTCAATCGATAGATATTATCTTGCATCGCGCAAATTAGAAGCATTCGCTATTGTCGACCCTCGCCGAAGGCGCCTGGAATCGCTGAGTTTTCGGGATCGATGCGACGCGGGTTCTCAATCCGGCGATCGCCAGACCGAGCGTCTTCCTCTCAGGCCGTAACCGGGCGGCGAGCCGGGTTCAGGAAGAGAGCTTCGTCGCGAGCGACTTCGGCACACGCACCGGCATGTCGAGGAGCATCTGCGCGAAGGCCTTGGCCAGGGGATCGGCCTTGAGCGAGGCCATGCCGCCGCCGCCCAGCGCCTGGCGCAGCAGGAAGTTGAAGCCCTTGATGCCGGGCAGCCGCCAGCGCGTGACCGGCCCCTCGATGCGGTGGGCGAAGTACTTCGCCACGGCCTCCTCCGTCACCTCGGCCTCGAGGATCGGCTCGTACTCAGGCCGGCGCGCGAAGATGCCGATGTTGGCATTGTCGCCCTTGTCGCCCGAGCGACCGTAGGCCAGCGCGATCAGCGGTACGGTGGTCGTGTCGCCGGCCCGCGACGGCGAAGCCGCAGGCGCTTCGACCGGCAACTGTGCCGCCGTGAAGCCGCCACTGCGGGCACCCTCCTGCAACGCGATCCGGTGACCGGCGACGTCGACGGTGACCGGCACCATCGTCTTCGGCACGAGGCAGGAGAACATGCGGATGACCGGCGACGGCGAGACGCGGCCCGCGCCGAAGCTGCCGGTCATGCCGACCACGCCGCCGGTCGACATCGGCGAGATCTCGCGGCCGAGCAGCCCGAGCGCTTCCTTCTGGTCGTGCCTCGCGGCGATCTTCACCACCACCTCGCGCGCGTCGGGTGTACGGCCGTGCGGCCCATAGGTCGCCTCGCTGCCGATCACTTCGATGCTGACGTCGCGATAGTCGGCCATGCCCTTCTCGGCGAACATGCGGCGCGTCTTCTTGATGATCGACTCGGCGCTGTGGCGTCCCTTGGCCACCGCCTCGCGTCCACCCAGCATGAAGATCGAACTGAACTTGTAGCCGTCGGGCCAGGTGGTCGAGACCTTGTAGGTGTCGGTGGGCGGCCGGCCCTTCGCGCCGCTGACGCGCACGCGATCCTTGCCGACCTGCTCGTAGGTGGCGTGGGTGAAGTCGCAGACCACGTCCGGCACCATATAGGCGCGCGGATCGCCGATCTCGTAGAGCATCTGCTCGGCGACCGTCGCGGTGGTGATCAGGCCGCCGGTATCGTCCGGCTTGGAGAGCACGAAGCTGCCGTCGCTCGACACTTCGGCAATCGGGAAACCCATGTTGTCGTAGTCCGGCACCAGCCGCCAATCGGTGAAGTTGCCGCCGTTGCACTGCGCGCCGCACTCGATGATGTGGCCACACAGCGTGCCGGCGGCCAGCCGGTCGAACTCCTCCGGCGTCCACGAGAAGGCGTGGATCAGCGCGCCCAGCGTCACGGCCGAATCGACGCAGCGTCCCGTGATGACGACGTCGGCGCCTTCGGAAAGCGCACGCGCGATCGGGAAGCCGCCGAGATAGGCGTTCATGCTGGCGATTTTCGCCGGAAGCTCCGCGCCGGTATCCATCTCGCGGATGCCGGCGGCGCGAAACTCGTCGACGCGCGGCAGGATGTCGTCGCCCAGTACCACCGCGACCTTGAGCGTGACGCCCGCCGCCTCGCAGGCCTTGAGCACCGCGTCGCGGCATGCCAGCGGATTGACGCCGCCGGCATTGGTCACGACCTTGATCTTCTTCTCGGCAATCTCGCGCGCCAGCGGCGCCATCACGACCGACACGAAGTCGACGGCATAGCCCGCCTGCGGGTTGCGCAGCTTTTGCGCCGCCATGATCGACATGGTGACTTCGGCGAGATAGTCGCTCACCAGATAGTCGACGTTGCCATGCCGCACGAGCTGCACCGCGGCGGTCTCGGTGTCGCCCCAGAAGCCCGAATGGCAGCCGATGCGGACCGTCTTCTCACTCATGGCGCAGCCCTCCGTGATCTTACTTCTTCTTGCGATTGACGAACGCCCCCATGCGCTCGATGTGCTCGCCCTCGGCGACGGACTGGGCGAAGGAATCGATGCCAGCCTGCACCGCCTCGTCGAGCGGCAACCGCTCCCAACGCCGCATCAGGCGCTTCTGCGCGCGCACGGCGAGCGGCGTCGCATCGACGATCGAATGCACGCAGCGCTCGATCGCGGCGTCGATCTTCGCCGTCTCGACCCTCTCCTCGATCATGCCCCAGGCCTCGGCCTTGCGGGCGTCGATGTTCTCGCCGGTGAGCAGCAGCCACGAGGTGCGACCCCAGCCGATCAGGCGCGGCAGCAGCGCCGCCTCGACCACGGAGGGAATGCCGACCTTGACCTCGGGCATGCCGAAATGCGCCGTGTCGGTGGCGATGCGCAGGTCGCAGGCGGCCGCCACTTCGAGGCCGGCGCCCAGCGTGTAGCCTTCGAGGCGGCAGATCACCGGCACGGGACAGTCGCGGATCGACTGGCAGAGCTTGTGGACCATGGTGATGAAGGCGCGACCGTCCTCGGACGAGCGCATCCCCGCCATGTGGTTGATGTCGGCGCCGCCGATGAAGGCGCGGCCACCCGCGCCCGAGAAGACGACGACACGAAGGTCCTCCTCGGCCGACAGAGCATGGAACGTCGCGGTGAGATCGTGCAGGGCCGACGGGTTGAGGACGTTGAGACGCCGCGCATTGTCGAACACGAGATGGGCGACCACGCCGGCGTCGCGCTTGTCGCGACGAACCTCGATCTTGTGGGCGGATTCGGCCATGACGTTTCGCTCCGTGGCTCTTTGTGATTGGGTAATTATCTTCTATTAGAACCCGCCAACGATGCTTCACAAGAGCCAATGCCCGACACCATTCCCGACCTTGCCTCCTGGGGCATAGACCTCTCCCGCTACACCGTCTTCGTGCCGCCCGATCCGTTCGAGGACCATGTCGGGCCGTTCTTCTTCGCGCTCCAGGGCGATGCGCGAAAGGCCGACACAGTTCATTGCGTGCTGCCGACGCTGCCGCGTCACGGCAACTACATGGGTGGCGTGCATGGCGGCGGCATCCTCACCCTGGCCGACTACGCGCTGTGCATCGTGGCGGGACGCGCGGCCGACGGCGGGACCAACACTTCGTTCGCCATGACGGTGAGCATCGCCGTCGAGTTCCTGAACGGCGCCCGCATCGGGCCGCCGCTCGAAGCGCGCGGCGAGCCGCTGCAGGTGACGGGCCGCCTGGCCTTCGCGCGCGGCTCGATCACCCAGGAAGGCCGCACCGTCGCGCTGTGGTCGGGCGTGTGCCGCCACGTGGCGCGCGCCAAGGCGATGGCGCGCAAGGACGAACAGGCCCCGTCGCGGGTCGCGCTGCCGCCGCAGGTCGTGCCGGAGGGCTTCGAGCCGTACAAGGCCAGCGCCTATTCCACGCATATCGGTCCGGCCTATGTGCGCAAGGAGGCCGACGGCGCCTCGCTGGTCCAGCCGACGCTCGCCCGCATGTGCAATTCCGGCGGCGCCCTGCATGGCGGCTACATGATGAGCTTCGCCGATACCGCGATTACGCGCGCGGCGGCCCTGACGAGCGACCTCGCGCCCGCCACGGTCTCCTTCGCGGCGGAGTTCCTGGCCGCAGGCAACATCTCCGCGCCCCTCGTCACCCGTGTCGAGGTCCCCAAGCAGGGCAAGTCGATCGCCTTCCTGCGCGGCCTGCTGGAACAGGACGGTCGCGCCCTGCTCTCCTACTCCGCGACGGTGATGCTGCGGCCGCGCCGCTGATCAGGCTGCGGCGACCTGCGACGCGACCCTCGTCACCTCGTCGCTGAAACGCGTGTCGAGACGGCGCACAGCGGGCAGGTCGCACGCCCGGGCGGCCTGCTCGATGGCCGCCGCGACCCGGCTCAAGGCATCCGCTCCGATCATGCCGGACGCGCCCTTCACGCGGTGCGCCGCCTTCGCGATCCGCTCCAAATCTTCCGTGCCCCGGATCTCGACGGCCGCCTCCCGCGCCGTATCGAGGAATTCGCGTTCGATCTCGGCCAAGGTGGACGCGTCATCGCCGAACAGCTCGACGAGTCTGCCGCGATCGTAGGCACCGCTCATGCCGCACGCTCGCGGGCCGCTTCCGGCAGCCATACGTCGAGCGTGGCGCGCAACTGCTCGATGCCGACGGGCTTGGTGATGAAGCCGTCCATGCCGGCCGCGCGGCTGCGCTGCTCCTCGTCCTCGAGCGTGCTGGCGGTGATGGCGAGGATCGGCAGGCGCGCCCGGCCGTCCGCCGCTTCGCCAGCCCGGATCCGTCGTGCCATCTCGAAGCCGTCCATGTCGGGCATCTGAAGGTCGGCCAGCACGAGGTCGTAACGACGCGCGCGCAACATTTCGAACGCCTCCGCGCCGCCGGCCGCCACGTCCGTCGAGGCGCCGGCAAGCTCGAGCTGCCGCGCCAGGATCCTGCGATTGACCGAATTGTCGTCGACCACGAGGACGCGGCCCTGCAGGCGCCCGGCCGGAGCAGGTGCTGCGGACGAGACGGCGGATGAAGCAGCGCGTCCGGTGGTCCGGGCAATTGCCCGCACCAGCCCGTCGCGGCGCCAGGGCCGCCTCAGGTCAGCCAAGGGGATCCGCACGCCGGATCCCTCGACGCTCATCGCCGCGAGGTTCGACACGACGACATCGACTTCCGCGCCGGCATCGCGCAGGTAGCGGGCGAGCGCAGCACCCTCCTCGGGATCCGGCATCGACAGCACGAGCGCGAGACCATCCAGAGGCAGAGCGACAGGAGCCGCCCGGTCCGGCGCACTGTCCAGCATCACGTCGACGATGAAGGTGGACCCGACGCCCGGCTCGCTCTCGATCGCCACGCTTCCGCGCATCGCCTCGGCCAGGCGGCGTACGATCGACAGGCCGAGCCCGGTGCCACCGAAGCGCCGCGTCGTCGAACTGTCGGCCTGCACGAAGGGCTGGAACAGCCGATCGCGCTGGGCCGCCGTCAGGCCGATGCCGGTGTCGGCGACCCTGATGCGGAGCGCGAGGCCGGCCGGCGCACCCGATGGCCCCGGCGCGGCCGGTGCACGTTCGAGCACGAGGCGGACCGAGCCGTGCTCGGTGAACTTCAGGGCATTGCCCAGCAGGTTGAAGAGGATCTGCTGCAGGCGCAGCGGATCGCCGATCGCGCGCGCCGGCACGTCGGGCGCCACGAAGGCCGACAGGACCAGTCCCTTCTCGTCCGCCCGGGCCGCCATCGCCTCGGCCACGCCCTCGATCAGCTCGACCGTGGAGAAGTCGATCGGCTCGAGGTCGAGATGCCCCGCCTCGATCTTCGAGAAGTCCAGGATGTCGTCGATGATGCGCAACAGCGCGGAGGCGGAATAGCGGACCGTGCCCAGCGATTCGCGCTGCTCCAGCGTGAGCGGGGTGCGCTCCAGGACATCGATCATGCCCAGCACGCCGTTCATCGGCGTGCGGATCTCGTGGCTCATGGTGGCCAGGAAGGTCGACTTGGCCTGGTTGGCCTTCTCGGCTTCGCGTTGCGCCGCCAGGGCGGCGTCGTAGGCGACCTGCAGGCGGCGCGCGAGATCCTCCTTGTCGTAGGCCAGCGCGATATTGTCGTACTGCCAGCGATGCACGTCGCGCACATAGGCCATCAGGTGACCGACATAGGCGGCGCCGGCGATGCCGACGAGCTGGTAGAACGGCCCGCCCGAGGCGATCAGCACCAGCAGCAGCGGCGCCGCGGTCGCGGCGGCAAAGGCATAGAAGGTCGGCGGATGCGCCGAGCGGATCGGCACCGCCGTGGTGACGGTGGCGAGCAGGACCAGCCCCAGCAGCATGCGCTGCAGTTCGAAATCCTTGGAGGCCAGCAGGAAGCCCGCCCAGCCCCAGCAGGCGCCGCCGAGGAACGAGAAGCCCGCGAACCACCAGCCCCAGCGCAACGCCTGGGCGTCATCCGGGCGGGCGCGCCCGAAATTGTGGCGCAGCAGGTCGAAGCCGAAGGTGACCAGGAGATAGGCCACGAAGGGCCCGGCCAGTTCGACAGGATTCATCTGCCGCCAGTAGATGGCGGCGATCACCGGCCACAGAACGAAGGCGAAATAGCGGGACGGCGCCGAGCCCTCGAACAGCCGCCGCACCAGTTCCGCGCGGACGAACAGATCCTGCCGAGCCGCCGCCTGCGCCTCGCCCGGCGACGCGTCCGGCGACGCGTCCGCCCCGGCAACAGGCGGGGCAGCGGTGACGATCGACATGGCTCTGCTCCTCAAGGATCGCCAATCGTATCAAACATATTAAGAAAACAATATAATTCCTTGAGAAATAGTGTTATTTTGATGGCATTAGAGTTCATTCATTTTGGTAAAATCATGCAGCAACCGTCGATTTTGCTGGTCGAGGACGACGCGTTCCAGCGCAAGGCCTCGGAGGCCTATCTCACTCAACACGACCTCAAGGTCACAGCCGTCGAGAACGGCGCCCAGATGCGCCGCCAGATCTCGCGAGCCATGCCGGACCTCGTCCTGCTGGACGTCCAGCTCCCCGGGCCGGAGGACGGCTTCGCCCTGGCCCGCTGGCTGCGCGAGACCAGCACCCGCGTCGGCATCATCATGCTGACCGCGTCGGCCGACCCGGTAGACAAGGTGCTGGGGCTGGAGAGCGGCGCCGACGACTACGTCGCCAAGCCCTACGAGCCGCGCGAGCTGCTCGCCCGCTGCAAGAGCGTGCTGCGCCGTTCGGTGAACAAGTCGACCCCCTCCCGCCTGGAGCGCGTGCGCATGGGGGGCCACATGCTCGACCTGTCCAAGCGCCAGCTCGTCGACGCCGAGAACGGCGACGTGCCGCTGACTTCGGGCGAGTTCGACATCCTGAAGACCTTCGCCGAGAACCCCAACCGGCCGCTGTCGCGCGACTGGCTGCTCGAGACGACCAGCCACCGCGCCCGCGACCCGTTCGACCGGGCGATCGACCTCCGGATCACGCGCATCCGCCGCAAGATCGAGCCGGCGCCCGACAAGCCGACGGTGATCCGCACGGTGCGCGGGGTCGGCTATATGTTCGTGCCGCCCGCCGAATAGCCGCGCTATAAGGTCCGGCCCCGGCCCGCCCGGGGCGCGGCCGGACGGTTGCGGGGGCCCGTAGTTCAGCGGTTAGAACGAGCCGCTCATAACGGTTATGTCGCAGGTTCGAATCCTGCCGGGCCTACCAACCACCCGCCGCCGCGAATACCGGCGGCGTGGCGTAGCCGGTGCCCCCCAAAGAGGCCGCCTCCGCGGGCACTTCTCGCATGCAGTTTTATGTGTCCGACTCCCGGTGGCTTCACAGACTCACGGTCTACGGTTTCTGCGCCGCAAATGTTCCGTCTGCCTGATATGCCGGGCCGCGTTGCGGGAGAGCAGACCAGTCGGCTAAGAAATCTTCATGGTTGATATTCGCACCGGCCGTCCGGCCACCCTCGCGCCCAACGGTATGGTTACATCCCCCCATTCACTGGCGTCACAGGCCGGCGTCGATGTGTTGAGAGCAGGCGGATCGGCGGTCGATGCCGCGATCGCCACCAGCGCCGCGCTTTCGGTGCTCTATCCGCATATGACGGGCGTGGGCGGTGACGCGTTCTTGCTTGTCCATGAAGCCAAGACCGGTGCCGTACGCTACATCGACGGCGGCGGACGTGCTACCGCGGCCGGCACGATCGAAGCCTTCGCCCGGCGCGGCCTAGCCGAGATACCCTATCGCGGCGTACTGCCCGGCACCCTCACTGTTCCAGGCGCGGTCGCAAGCTGGGGCATGGCTCACGCCGCCTATGGTCGCTTGCCTTTGAAGCGCTGCCTGGAGAGCGCCATCGGCTACGCCCGCAATGGCTTCCCGGTGACGGCGCGGCTTGCCTACTGGCGCGAACTGGCGCGTGAGGAATTGGCGAAAAGCCCCGAAGCGGCGGCCATCTTCCTGAAGGACGGTGCGATCCTCACCAACCCCGATCTCGCAAGGACCCTGGAGGCGATCGCCAGTGACGGCTGGCACGGCTTCTATGAGGGTGAAGTAGCGGGCGAATTGGCGCGTTGGTCGAAAGCCAATGACGGCTTCTTTACTCTGGATGACCTAAAAGCGCAGAACGCGCGCTGGGGCGAACCGCTGAAAGGCAGCTACCGCGACGTCACGATCTACGAAACGCCGGCACCCACGCAGGGCTTCGCTGTGCTGGAGATGCTGAACCTGCTTGAGCCAATGGAGATGCACAGGAAGCCCTTTCTGGGCCCCGACTATGTGCATCTGATGGTCCAGGCCAAGCAGCTTGCCTATCACGACCGCGACCGTCATCTCGCCGATCCACGCTTCGCGTCTGTACCGATGGAGCGCCTGATATCAAAGAAGTATGCTGATGAGCGGCGCGCTCTGATGGACCCGGCCCGAGCCTTGCCGTGGGACAAGATCCCCTCCTACGGCAGCCTGGCCGGTGACACGGTCTACATCGCCGTCGTCGACGCCGAGGGCAATGCGGTGTCGATGATCCATTCCCTTTATGGCGGTTTCGGCGCCGCGGTCGTCGCGGGTCACACCGGAATTGTCTTACAGAATCGCTCGGCCTATTTCTCGCTCGATCCCAAGAGCCCCAACCGGGTCGAGCCCGGCAAGACGCCATTGCACACGCTGATCGCCTCGATGGCGTTCCGCGACGACAGGCTGTGGGCTGTGGTGGGCTGCATGGGCGCCGACGGCCAGCCCCAGATCCATCTGCAAACCTATCTCGCCCTGATCGACCACGGTCAGGACATCCAGGAGGCGCTTGAGACACCGCGATTCCTGTCCGGCCGCTTCGCTATCGGTGAGCCACGCGACACGCTGCACGTCGAGGGACGCATTCCGGCCGAGACCATTGCCGAGCTCGAACGACGCGGCCACATGGTCAATCGCTGGGGCGCCTGGAACGAACTCGCAGGCCACGCCCACGGCATCACCGTGGACCCGGTCAGCGGCCTGCGCGTCGGCGGCTCGGATCCGCGCAGCGATGGCGCCGCGATCGGGTATTAGCGGGCTGTGGCTGCACAAGGAGAGCAAGGACGAGCGGCGCAGTCCCGAGGCCCGGTCTTTCTCGCCGAAAGCGTGAAACCCAAAGATTGAGCGGAGCGGGCCAATCCCGAGCGGCTCGCTTCTCTGTTTCTTGCAATGCCTACTACAGAGGCACCGCTGGGTCCTCCTCGCCTCCGGCCTCGCGCAATCAGACTCCGCCTGCCGATGTTCTTTACCCGTTCCCTGCCATTCGGCCGCCACGCGATGACGCAGAGCGCGTAGAGCCAGTGCTCGTGCGCCGCAACGCGTGCCAGGCCGATTTCCCAGCAGATTTCCTTCCACCGCGTCCCGCCGGCCCGTAGCCACACGATCTTCGCATCGACGGGCTCGAGCCAAGCTGCCCAGTTAAGTGCTATTTCCATACGGCTGCGCACCACTGCCGTAGGCCAAAGATGCCTGGCGCTAGTCAAATCTTAATTGCGAATACAACTGGCTTGGCGTTGTTGAATGCGATGCGTTGTCAGCGGTAAGGATCGAGACGCTAGGTGGACTCTTCGATGCTTAAAAAATTCGGAAGAAGCGAAGAATCTCAAACCACAGACCTGATCCTCTTGCGAGCGAGTTATCGATCCCGAGAAAGGCGCACTGCGTAAGGTCAGGGCCCGGCCTCCAAGTGAAATCACCCCGACTTTCGTGGTCGGCCTTCGCGACGCCGTGGCGAAGAAGCAGCAGCGATGGATGGCGAACTACGCCGCGAAGGTACTGCGGACTGCCTTCTCGTGGAGCCGTGTTCATGGCTGGTGCAATTCGAACCCAGCGGAAGTCACCGACACCACGACGGGGCCCTGGGCGATGGGGCTCCTTGCTACTGATCCAGCCAGACGTCTTCGAAGCGCCACCCGTTGTAGTTGCTGTTGACCATGATCGTCAGGTCGCGGACCCGTGCATGCCGGCACGCGGCCGTGACATTGTGCGAGAAGATCGGCCGCACGATGTCGCGCGCCAGCTTGCGTTCGATTTCCCGCACCACGCTGCGGCGCTTTTCGACGTCGCGCTCGAGCGACTGGGCGGCAATCAGCTTCGTGAGTTCCGGATCGCAGTATCCGTTGAAGTTGCGCGGTGAGTTGCAGCCGTAGTTCTCCACGAAGTGCTGGTCGGGATCGTCCAGCGAGCTGCCGGTCGCATTCACGACGAGAAGATAGTTCTTCTGGTAGAGGCGATTGAAGTAGACGGCGCTGTCGAGAAGCTCCATTTCGCCATCGATGTAGATGTGGCGCAGCTGATCGATCATGAGAACCGACAGGTCGCGATAGCTGGCGATGTTTCTGGTCGTGACCTTGAGCTTCAGCCGCTTGTCCGGGCCGTATCCCGCCTCGCGCATCAGCGCCCTGCCCTTCTCCCGCGACGCCTCGACATCCGGCCCATAGCCCGGGAGGTCCGCCAGGGCCTCCGCACCGACGCCCCACACCCCCGCCGGCGGCGGCAACATCGCGCCTCCGATGACGTCCGCCCCTTCACTTATGATGTCGACCAGGGTCTTGCGGTCCAGCGTAAGGGCGAGGGCCGCGCGCGCGCGCTCGTCATTGAACGGCGCCGCGTCCCGATTGAAGATCAGATTATAGGTGACGCCCGTCGGTCGCACGGTGCACTGCGCGGTCGGCGTCTGCTGCATGATGTCCTTGTAGAGCGGCATGGTGACATCGGTCGGGAACGTCATGTCGGAACGGTCGGCGGTAAAGGCGAGCATGCGTGTTGCCCGGTTCGTGATGATGTTGAACTCGATACCATCGAGATAGGGTCGCCCGGGCCGCCAGTACTCCTTGTTCTTCTCCAGTTTCACCCGCTCGTTGCTCTTCATCTCCACGAACTTGAAGGGCCCGGTTCCGATCGGGTGTCTCCGCATCTGCGCCGGCGCGACGTGACAGGGATAGATCGCGGACCAGCCGGCCGACAGCAGCGCCAGCAGCGACGGCTGCGGTTGCTTGAGATGGAAGGTCACCTGGAAATCGTTGTCGGATGTGACCTGCTCGACGTTCTCGTACCAGACACCGCGCGGGTTGCGGCGGAGCTTGGCTTCACCCTTCTCCATCAGGAGGTCGAAGGTGCAGCGCACGTCGGCCGCAGTGAATGGCTTGCCGTCGTGCCATTTGACTTCACGTCGCAGATCGAAGCGCACCTGCTTTCCGTCTTCGCTGACCTGCCACCCGGTCGCCAGCTCGGGCCGGATGCTGTCGAAGGAGTTGCGCGCCACCGCCTGGTCGTAGATCACGAGGTTGTTGAACACCCCCATGAAGGGAACCACCACCGAGACGGTGATTTCCTCGAGCGGCGATGCGCTGGGGGGCGTATCCATGAGTTGCACCCGGAGCGTGCCTCCCGGCTTTTGCGCGTAAGCAATGCCATGGCCCGCCGCCATTCCCATCAACGAGGCGAGCCCGAGGCAGAACAGTCTCTTCAGACCCGCACGCATGGATGAGAATACGCTTGTCATTGGTGGCTCCCCTTCTCCTGCAAAGATCAAAGGACGATCCGGCCTGCTAGTCGTCATACAAGGCGGTCCGGATGGCACCGACCTTCCTGACCGTTGCCCTTAGCGCATCGGCATATGCCTTGTTGTTTCGATTGAAGCGCGACTGCGGCCCGACCAGATTGATGCCGTAGAGGTCGCCGAATATCTTGACGGGAAGCGCGATGCCCATGACATCCGGCGAGCTTTCACCGACGTTTGTCCAGTAGCCGCGCCTGCGACCTTCTTCCAGGTCGCGCGTGTACTGCGCGCGATTGCGGATCGTATCGTCGGTGAGCTTCGGATACTTCAGCTGCGCGAGCACCGCTTCGCGCGAAGCATCGTCCATCGCCGCGACGATCGCCTTGCCGATCGAGGAGGCATGAAGCTCGCGAACCGTGCCGACCGCCATCGAGTAGCGCACGGCCTGCCGCGACTCGACGATCTCCAGATAGACGACAGCAAGCCCCTGGAGCTTGCCGAGAATGACCGTCTCTCCCGTGACATCGCGGAGAGACTCGAGGATCGGGCGGATGTGCGTCGCTATCGGGTCATGAAGCCCGATCGATTCGGCGACCCGTCCCAGTCGGCCGGTCGGATAGACGGCCCCGCGCGGCCTCAGGTAGTACAGAAAGCCGCGATCCACGAGGGTCCGCACGAGAGCAAAGCAGGTCGAAGTCGGCAGAGACAGCTCGCGCGCAAGATCCGATACAGTGATGGGTCGTTGTCGACGCGCAAAACTCTCGAAGATGTCGAGCGTCCGGTCGGCGGTTCTGACTGTCATCTTATCCCTGAGCACTGTTCCCGGCCCAGTATTGAGCCAGGGCATCAGCAAATTACGCTGACGCGACCAGCGAGACAAAGGTCCAGTCACGACCATCGAAGCCCTGTCACCTCCGCATTCGACAACGGCGCACATGTGGAACAGCTTGCGAGACAATCAGGCGACTGTATACATATTTGTGCTAATATTTTCCGAAATACGGAAGGTGGGATTTCGAATGGGACCGCTGGCCGGCGTCAGAATTGTAGAGCTCGGAGGGATCGGCCCCGCCCCCTTCGCCTCGATGCTGTTCGCAGAGATGGGCGCCGACGTGTTGCGCATCCGCCGTCGCGACAAGGCCGGCAGCAGCATGAATGGTTACGAAAAGCGCCACCAATTGCTCAACCGCGGCCGCCTGTCCGTCGCACTGGACCTCAAGACGCCGAGCGCGGTGGCGCTGGTCAGGAAGCTGATCGTCAAGTCGGATGCACTCATCGAGGGGTTTCGGCCCGGGGTCGCCGAGCGGCTCGGGCTTGGCCCCGAGGAATGCCTGCGTCTCAACCAGAGGCTCGTCTATGGCCGCATCACGGGATGGGGCCAGGACGGCCCGCTGGCCGCCGAGCCTGGCCACGACATCAACTACATTGCATTGACCGGCGCCTTGCACGCGATCGGGAGGAAAGACGGCCCGCCGGTTCCACCTCTCAACCTGGTTGGCGACTTTGGCGGCGGTGCACTTTATCTGGCCTTCGGCATCGTATGCGCGGTCTACGAGGCGAAGGTTTCCGGAAAGGGACAGGTCGTGGACGCCGCCATGATCGACGGCGTCTCCAGCCTCATGACGATGATGTACGGCATGCATGCTGCCGGCGTGTGGACGGACAACCGCGGGTCCAACCGGCTCGACTCGGGGACCCCCTGGTACGATGTCTATGAGACGTCCGACGGCAAATGGATATCCCTGGGTTGCAACGAGCCGCAATTCTACGACGCGCTGCTCGATCGGTTGGGGGCCGATCGGTCCGCGCTCCCGGTAGATCGGCACGATCGCAGAGGGTGGTCGGCCATCCGAACGTACTTCACGCGGAAGTTTCGCGAGAAGACGCGTGACGAATGGTGCTCGATCATGACCGGATGCGAGATCTGCTTCGCACCCGTGCTGACGATGGCTGAAGCGCCGCTGCACCCTCACATGAAAGCCCGCTCGACATTCATCGAACATGACGGCGTCGTACAGCCCGGCCCGGCACCACGCTTCAGTCGCACAAAACCCGAGATCCGTCGGTCCGCCGGGTCCGAAGAACCGCCGACAGAAGATGTCCTTCGCGAATGGGGCCTCACTTCTGCCGACGTGGCCGATCTACGCGCTGGCGGCGTCATCAGCTGATTCCAACAACGGGATAAACAGAGCGTGAACACCGAGATCAAGTCTTTCGTCAACGACCATATCGGAACCATCATCTTCAATCGCCCCGAGAGCCGTAATGCCTTCACGCTGGAGATGCTCGAGGAGTGTTCGAAGATTCTGGCCGCCTTCCGCGATGATCCGGACGTCAGGGTGATCGTTCTGACGGGTGCCGGCGAGTCGTTCTGCTCCGGCGGCGACGTCAAGAAGATGGGACGCAGCACTTCGGTCATCCAGCGCAAGTCTGATCTCTGGAAACGCATGCAAACGGTCCCGAAGATGCTCGCCACCGTGGACAAGCCGGTGATCGCGATGATCAACGGCGACGCCGTCGGTGGGGGAATGGACATTGCGTTGATGTGCGACATCCGCGTGGCCTCCGAGAAGGCCAGATTCTCCCAGGCGTATGTTCGTCTGGGCCTGGTGCCTGGCGACGGCGGCGCCTTCTTCCTCGCCCGGCTCATCGGACTCGGGCGCGCACTGGAGATGCTACTGACGGCCGATTTCGTGGCTGCTCCGCAGGCCGAGCGCATCGGGTTGGTCAACCACTGTGTTCCTCATCACGAGCTGGAGGAGAAGGCCTATGGCATCGCCCGGAAGATCGCCGCCCTTCCCCCTCTCGGCGTGCAAACGTGCAAGCGTCTCACCTATGAGAGCTTTCAGAACGAAATGATCACTGCGCTGGAGCTGGCGTCCTCACAAGCCGCGATCATGGCGACAACCGCCGATCACAAGGAAGCAGTCAGCGCTTTTCGCGAGAAGCGGCCGGGCATCTACAAGGGAGAATAGGTGATGACCGGACCGCTCTCCGGCCTTCGGATTGTCGACCTCACTACTATCATGATGGGGCCTTGGTGTACGCGTATCGTTGCAGACCTTGGGGCGGACGTGATCAAGGTCGAGGCGCCGGAAGGAGATTCCAGTCGCTACGGCGGGAATGCGCGCAACCGCGGAATGGGAGGAGGTTTCCAGCACACCGCCAGGCGCAAGAGGTCGCTCGTGCTGGATCTGAAGAAGCCTTCAGCACGCGACGTGATCCTCAGACTGACGGCTGGAGCGGACGCCTTCGTCTCGAACATCCGGCCGGGCCCCCTCGACCGGCTGGGATTGGGCTACGAAGCCGTCCGCAGGTCCAATCCCTCGATCGTCTATCTCAGCATGGTGGGGTACGGTACCGGCGGCCGTTACGCAGGACAGCCGGCTTACGACGACCTGATCCAGGCCGCATCGGCGATCTCCACCCTGCTGCAGCGCTCGACCGGCGAGCAGCGCTTCATCCCGATGGCTGCGATCGATCGCATCGTCGGCACCGCGGGTGCCAACATGTTGCTGGCCGGCCTGCTGGCGAAGGCACGGACAGGCGTCGGTCAGAAGATCGAAGTGCCGATGTTCGAGACGATGGTGCAGTTCGTCCTCGCGGAGCACATGCAAGGCGCCACCTTCGATCCGCCGACCGGCCCGCCCGGGTATGCACGGACGCTGTCGCGCTCGCGACGGCCCTATGCCACGCAGGACGGTCATCTGGCCGTATTGCCCTACAATGACGGGCAATGGCGCCGCTTCTTCGAAGCCATCGGCAAGGGTAACCTGTTCACGGAGGATCCGCGTTTTGCCGACATCGTCGCCCGCACCGCGAACATCGACGCGCTCTACGACATGATTGGCGACGAACTCAAGACCCGCCCGACTTCGGAATGGCTCGAGCTTCTTCACAAGGCGGATATCCCCTGCATGGTGCCGCATACACTCGAGACATTGATGGAAGATCCACATCTGCACGATCGTGGCTTTTTCGAGCTTCGCGAACATCCCTCCGAGGGCCGCATCCGGCTTATGCGCGAGCCCAGCACCTGGTCCGAAACGCCCCCGCCCGAAGATCGATTTGCGCCACGACTGGGACAGCATACTCGCGAGATTCTGGCTGAGGTGGGCTACGTCGACAGTGAAATCGATACCATGATCACTGAGAAGGCGGCATTTGAGGAGCGCGGTCGTTAGTTCGCGTCTCCTCATATCGGCACGTACGCCACCCGCTGGTGCGGCGATCGTTCGACGCTTATGCGCCGACCGGACCCGGCGCGATCCGGCACTACTCGGGACCTCGATACTGAATAACCGTCAGCTACACCACGGCTTGGGGCACCGATCCGGCCCCAATCTCCAAAATCGCCGGAGGCATCAACTTCCTGCGGCATAGAGGTGATGGCGCAGGAAGTCAGCATCCGGATCGAAGCCCAATCCGGGACCGGTCGGCACGTCGAGCGACTTCTTCCAGCGGGTGAGGCCAGTGCCGTAGAGATCCATCGAGTCATCGGCTTCGACTGTAGCAAAGTAGCCCTCCTCCTCGGTGACGGCCAGCATGTGCAACGACGCGAGCGCCGCCGGTCCGACGAACGGCGTGTGTGGCGCCGCCGTCTTCTTCGCCTCCGCGAGCATGGCCAGGGTGCGCTTGGCTTCGGAGAGGCCCCCAAGCATGCAGACATCGGGCTGCAGCACGCCGATCGCCGGGGTCTTGCTGTAAACCGCCATCTGCTCGGCAGAGCCGAAATCGGCACCCATGCCAATCACGATCCCCGGCAATGCCGGACATTCGAGCAGGTCCTCGGGCGGCCAGAACGGATCCTCGAACCATAGCAGACCGAGCGCTGCCCAACGCTTCGCGTCGCGCCTGATATCCGCCAGGGTGTGGGCGTTGTTGCTGTCGGCGACATAGGGCGTTGCAGCCGGAATCGCGCGCCGCGCTTCTTCAATCACCTCAAGCCTAGCCTCGTGCACCTTCACGGACGCAACGCCGGTCGCCAGCGCCTGCTCAACGCGCTGCCGTACCCGGTCGGCGTGATCGTACTTGTCGAGGCTTGCCATCACCGGCACCTGTTTACGCCGGGCACCGCCCAGCATCGCGGAGACTGACTGACCCGACGCCTTGCCGGCGATATCCCACAGCGCGATATCGACGGCAGCCAATGCGTTCATCACTGTGCCCGCGCGGCCGAAACTCGCGAAGCGCCTGCGCGCCGAAAGGTTCAGCGCCTCCTTCTGGTCGACCGGCTTGCCGAGATAGTGCGGCGCTATCGCGTCGCGTATCGTCGCGAACAGCGCATTCTGCATCGGTGGGCGCAGAGACAGGCATTCACCGTAGCCCATCAGGCCGTCTCGCGTCGTCACGCGACAGAGGGTGAGACACATTACGTCGCTCGCCAGCGGCGACGGAACGTTGGCCGGCCGCTTTAGCGCCGGAATCCGCAGGGCGATGGGCTCGATGCGGTCGATGATCATGCGCTGCTCCGGTTCGACGGCTTGCGACCAACTCAGTCTCGTATACTCCACGAAGCCAACCCGAAAGCTCCTTGGGTGCGGACTTGCTCGTCGCAACAAAGAAAATGAAAGGCGAATATGACAAAGCTCAGCAGAAACGGTACTCGTGCAGACGTTCACTAGTTTGTGGCATTACTTCAACACAACGACCACACCTTTGGCACTTCGATGTCGGGGAGCTGGGCCGTTCCACCTCAATAATGATGATGAAAAAGTCCGCCCAGAATCGGCTGCGCAGTGATCCAGCCCAGCCGTCGGGTCTCTGTCGTCACTTGTTCGCCAGCGCTTTATTCAAAGCCGCATTCTTCTGCATCGACCCGTTGGACGAGCCGCCCAGTAAGCGAGTACATCAGAATTCATGCTGGCTAGCGTTCCGGGCAACAGCGAGAACGCGCGAAGAGAACGTGGCGCCCCCGGGGCGCCTCCGATCCTTGGGGCATTTGGGGTGTGCTGCCGGCATGGGGCTCACGCAGAGACTTTCTCTGCCGGCCCAAGACCACAGGCAGGGAATTATTTCCCGTCCGCTAATGCCTCCAAGAAATGGCCCGTTCGGGGCCTCGGCGTGACGGGCGCCAAGCCGACGCGCGGCTGCAGCGCCTGTAATCCCATGATCGTGATGCTCCGAGAAAAAGCAATGCGATGATCTGCGAGTTCGCTTGGCTCGTGCCGCGATCGAAGCGCTTATGCGGTCACCTCGCGATCATACCAAGAAATCTACCTTGTCCGGCCGAATCCGTCTGCGCGAAAAGTGTCTGCAGCCGCGATCTGTACTCTCACTCGACCAGCATCCGGAACTGTTCAAGCGTGAACACCGCATCCTCGCTCGTAACCCGGGCATCCTGCTCAGCACTTCGTTTGACAAACCTTGCTTTGCATATTGTTTTCCCTCATGTCACCGCTCTGCTCCTCAGTTGCTTCTCTGGCGGTTCGTCACAATGCCGAAATCTTCCGAAATTGCTCTCCTCTTTCCCATCGAGTCGCAGAGCAGCATCCGCGACAAGGAGTTCCTTCTTGCTGCGCAGCGGCTGATCGGTGACTTCGCGCCCTGCTACGACTACCTGGAAATTGGTTCGTTTCTCGGCGGCAGCCTGGCGCCCTTTCTCAGGGACCCGGCCTGCACATCGATCCTTTCCATCGACGAGCGCGGCAAGACCCTGCCCGATGAACGCGGCGCTCTGTTCGACTATGCCGGCATCACCACCCAGTCGATGCTCGACCGCCTGCACGAGGCGGGACTGGCAACGACGAAGCTGACGACTCACGATGGGCCAATCGACACGCTGCCGTCGTCGGATCGTCGGTTTGATCTCGCTTTCATCGACGGCGAGCATACTGACCAGGCCTGCTTCCGCGATTTCCTGTGGGCCCTGCCGATGATGAAGACGGATTCGGCAGTCATGTTTCATGACAGTTCGCTGATCTACAAGGCAATCAGGCTGATCGGTCTTCTTCTGCGCAAGGATGGCCGGCCTTTCACGTTTCTGAAGAACCATGGTTCGGAAATGTCGGCAATCTTCCTTGGCAGTTTCAGCCGATGCGATCTCGATCGCTACTTCGAAACCGGCGAGGATCGCGACGATTTCTTCGCCGCATCGGAGCTTTCCGTGCTGGAACACAATATACGCAATCGCGTCCGTAGTGGGCCCGGCGAAGAGCGTTTGACTTCTGTCACCATTGATCCGCCAAAGTCGGAGAAAGCCTACTACTGACGCCCGGGAGTTCGGCACGGGCGATCAGCGGCGGCTTGAAGCGGAAGTCTCTTGTTAGCACATCGGGTCAGTCCGGCCTGCTACCCAAGAGGGCCTCTCATGGCTCCAAAGCGAACCCGCGCAATCAGCCGCCGCCTGCCGGAGTGCTTCAGCCCGCCCCTACCGCTCAGCCGCCACGCGATGACACAGAGCGCGTAGAGCCAGTGCTCGTGCGCAGCCGCGCGCGCCCACCCGACTTGCCAGCAAATCTCCTTCTACCGCCAGCGGCACACGACAGAGCACAGGCAACGGGCAGTCATTGGTCCGGGATTGACCACGAACCGGACATCGGCAGACATGAAAAAATCGACGCGATCGACCTATCGCGGATAGTCGCTCTCGAATGCCAACAGCCTTGGAAAGCCCGGACTGGTCTTAGAACGCATGCGCCGCTTGATAGACGTGGTGGCCTCGGGCCGGGTCGATCTTGCGCCCAAGGTCACGCATCGCTTCACGCTCGACCGGATCGAGGAGGCCTACGAACTGTTTTCCCATCAGCGCGACGGCGTGCTCAAGGTGGCCATCACGATCTGACGAAAAATCCTTCTCAAATCCTCCGCCAAAGCGGCCAGGTCGCGGCGAGCGCCAGCAGGCCCGTCACGCCGGTGATCGCCGTGGCCTCGGGCGCTCCGATGAGATCGGCGAGCCAGCCCAGCCAGACGAAGCCGATCGGGCCGGTGCCGATGCAGACCGAGAGCACACCCAGGATGCGTGAGCGCATTTCTATCGGCGCCGCGAGATAGACGAGCGTGGCCTGCAGGGTGGCGAAGGTGGCGCCGGCGAGGCCGGTCACCAGCAGCGCCACACCCGCCAGCAGCGGCGTGGGCGCCGCCGCAAAGCCGATCAGCCCGACCAGGTAGGCGGCCGTGCCGCCGACATAGGCGCGGGCATGCCAGCCCGGCGTCAGCCACAGCGCCAGCAGGACGCAGCCGGCGAAGGCGCCGACGCCGTCGATGCTGGTGAGCAGGCCGACGCCTTCGGGGCCGAGCAGCAGCCGGTCGGTGCCGATCACCGGGATCATGCTGGTGAAGGGCCAGGCGAAGACATTGTAGATGACGGTGACCGCCATGATCGCGCCGAGGCGGCGGTCGGAAAAGATGAGCGCCACGCCCTCCCAGGTGCGGGCGAGCACGGCCCCCGCACCGGGCGAGGACGGGATGTGGCTTTGCACCATCAAGGTGGCGGCGACGGCCGACGCGTACAGTGCCACGCTCAGCAGGAAGGCGCCTTCGATGCCGACGCCCGCCAGTAGCAGGCCGCCGACGGCGGGCCCTACCATGCGGCTCACATTGCCGGCGCCGACATCGAGCGCCATGGCGATAGCCATGCGATCGCGGCCCATGACTTCGCCCATCATCACGCGCCGGAGCGGATTGTCGGTGGCCCAGCCGCAGCCGTTGATGAAACTGGCGACGGCGAGGTGCCAGACTTCCAGGGCTCCCGTGAAAGCGACGACGGAGAGCAAAGCGGAGGTGACCATCATGAGGCCAACGATGCCGGCCAGGGTCAGGCGGCGGTCGAACCGTTCCGCGAAGGCTCCGAGGAAGGCGCCGAACAGGCCCATCGGGACCAGGCGGAGCATGGTGATCATGGCGACGACCAGGGCGGAGCCGGTCTGCTGATAGACGACGAGACCCATGGCGACCGTTTCCAGCCAACGCACGGTGGTGACGACGAAGCCGACGTACCACAGGCGCCAGAAATCCATCGGACTGGTCCGCAGCACCTGCCGGAACGAACTCGCCGTGTTCTTGTTATTCTCGCCCATGCTGGCGGCGACTGTCGCGCACGACCGCGCCAAAGTCTCCTGTCCTGACGCTGGAACCACTACCAGATTTTCCGTGAATGTAGCGTAACCTTGAACATGCTCGTCACGCACTCAACTCATGCGACACGTTTCGGAAGTCCAACCCACTACGCAGGAGGTCCGCTGACTGCTCCAAAGCGGACCCGCGCGATCAACCGCTGCCTGCCGATATGCTTCAGCCCGCCCCAACCGTTCAGCTGCCGCGCAATGACGCAGTGCAATAGCCGGTGATCATGCGCGGCGGCATGTGCCAGGCCGAACTTCCAGCAGATTTCCTTCCACCGCATCCCGCTGGCCCGCATGCCTTGCTGCGGGGACTGTCGAAGGGTGGACATACCTCATCGTGCTCGATCCACCACGAGCGCGGCACGTCTGGCGCAACAAATAGTCTGGCACTACTTCCCTGTTCAGGGCGCCAAATTTCCCTGTTATCGCGCCTAAATTCCCTGTTCCGATCGGCGACGTTGCAGCGAGTCGAGGCTGGAAATCGTTGCCGGGCCCGGACTTTTTGCGCCTCGCCCGCCGGGCCGACTGGAAATTCGCTGTTATCTTCCCTGTTAGCAGGGAATTTGACCTGAGACTGGTTAGCGGTCGACTGGCCCCACGACCAACCGCCTGTCCCGTCTCATTTCGTGGCCTTCACCCACTGGGCCAGGACGTCCGCGATTCCGGAGAGAACTTCCGCAACGGTTCGGCCCCCGAGCGGACGCGGACTCCGAACGAACGGTCGG
Source organism: Reyranella humidisoli (assembly GCF_019039055.1). Classification (NCBI taxonomy): domain Bacteria; kingdom Pseudomonadati; phylum Pseudomonadota; class Alphaproteobacteria; order Hyphomicrobiales; family Reyranellaceae; genus Reyranella; species Reyranella humidisoli. The sequence goes on along the minus strand of NZ_JAHOPB010000004.1, from coordinate 133,907 downwards.
GATTCTGGGCCGGCCGGTAGGTAGCCCGTTTCCCGATAAGATTGATTACACTTCTCAGGAGCCGGGGCTGTGCCAGCGCATCGCTGTTTCCCTGAAGGAGCAACTGAGAAATCCAGACGTCGAAAAGATGCGCTGTGCCTTCTACCGAAGGCTTTTCCGGCGGGTGACGGGGAAATCCCAGGACACCAGACCGCGCACACCGGGCGCGACGGGCCGGGCCGCATTTTCAGAGAGCGCCGAAACGGTTGTACCGGACTCGTTAGGCAACCGGAGGCGCCGGGCCTTCACGGGAACATTCACCGCACTACGTCCGACGCAAGAGACGCAATCCTCGGCAACAGCGTCGGCAAAATCCGACAGCGGCGACGATCTCGCCTTCGACGATCGCAGCAGCGCTCACCTCATGGGAGAACACGATCGTCTACGAAGGCGCATAGGCGCAGCTCACCTGGCTCCATACCGGCGTAGCGGAGCCGTTGCGAGCGGGTTCCTCGGAGTTCGGGGTCGGTGAACCGAACCGGTCTGGCTTTGTAGCCTGCGAAAAAGCACGCATAGTGTGGGCACCGGTGGCCGGTCGCTCCCGCGCTCACTTCACTGTCACGTCCGAGTGCATGAAACTGATCGTCAAGAAATCGCGGATACACGGCAAAGGCCTGTTTGCCGCTGAAGACATTCCCTGGGGAGTGAAGATCATCGAATACCAGGGCGAGGTGATCACCGACGAAGTCGCCCTGGCCCGTATCGCCGAGGGATCGGACTGCATCTTCGAGCTGGGCGAGAACGCGAACATCGACGGCGCGGTCCACGGCAACGAGGCGCGTTATGCCAACCACGACCGCCGCAAGCCCAACTGCTTCGTGCTTCGCGACGATGGCAAAATCTGGCTCGTGGCCGGGATCGAAGGAATCCGCAAGGGCGAGGAAATAACCTTCGACTACGGCTCCACGTTCTACGAACCGTAGCCGCGCCGGAAGCAAGAAAACAATGCGCTTGAAGTATCACAGGCGCGCCGTTCATACCCGCGGACCGACGAGAGCGACGGTATCGCTCAGCTCCGGCCGAAGAGGGTTTTCTTGGTGGTTTCCATCCAGGCGCGCATTGCCGAGGAACTCGGCGTCAAGGAACAGCAGGTCCAGGCCACGGTCGAGCTGCTCGACGGCGGCGCGACCGTCCCCTTCATCGCGCGCTACCGCAAGGAAATCACCGGATCGCTGGACGATGCGCAGCTCCGCACGCTGGAGGAGCGGCTGGGCTACCTGCGCGAGCTCGAAGCACGCCGCAAGGTCATCCTCGAGTCCGTGCGCGACCAGGGAAAGCTCGACACCAAGCTCGAAGCGGCGATCCTGGCGGCCGACAGCAAGAGCCGTCTCGAGGACATCTATCTCCCCTACAAGCCCAAGCGCCGCACCAAGGCCGAGATCGCCAAGGAAGCGGGGCTGGGGCCGCTCGCGGACCTGCTCCTGCGCGATCCCACGGTCCTGCCCGCGGAGCGCGCGGCGCCCTTCGTCTCCGCCGACAAGAACGTCGCCGACACGACGGCGGCGCTGGAGGGCGCGCGCGCCATCCTGGTCGAGCGCTTCGCCGAGAATGCCGACCTGATCGGTGCCCTCCGAGAGGAATTCTGGACCAACGGCCGCCTCGTTTCCAAGGTGCGGGAGGGCAAGCAGGAAGCCGGCGCCAAGTTCAGCGACTATTTCGATTTCTCGGAGGCCCTGGCCAAGATGCCCTCGCACCGCGTGCTGGCCCTGTGCCGCGGCGAGCGCGAGGAGATCCTGGGCCTCAATGTCGAGCCGGACGATCCCGCGACGCGACCGCCCGCCGCCCAGGCCATCCCCAGCGCCTACGAGCTGCGCATCATGCGGACCTACGGCATCTCCGACCAGGGGCGGCCGGGCGACAAATGGCTGACCGATACGGTGCGCTGGGCCTGGCGCACCAAGATCACGATCATGCTGTCGATCGACCTGCGCCTGCGTCTGTGGACGGCGGCCGAGGAAGAAGCGGTGCGGGTCTTCGCCTCCAACCTGCGCGACCTGCTGCTCGCCGCTCCGGCGGGAACGCGGGCCACGCTCGGGCTCGATCCCGGCTTCCGCTCGGGCGTGAAGGTCGCGGTGGTCGACGCCACCGGCAAGGTGGTGGCGACCAGCACCATCTATCCGCACGAGCCGCAGCGGCGCTGGGACGAATCGCTCGCCATCCTGGCCCGGCTCGTGCGGGAGCATAAGGTCGAGCTGATCGCCATCGGCAACGGCACCGCCTCGCGCGAGACCGACAAGCTCGCCATCGAGCTGCTGAAGGGGCTCTCGGACCTCAAGCTGCAGAAGGTGGTGGTGTCGGAAGCCGGCGCGTCGGTCTATTCCGCCTCGGCCTATGCGTCGGAGGAACTGCCGGGCCTCGACGTGACCCTGCGCGGCGCCGTATCGATCGCGCGGCGCCTGCAGGACCCGCTGGCCGAACTGGTAAAGATCGACCCCAAGTCGATCGGCGTCGGCCAGTACCAGCACGATCTCAGCGAGTTCAAGCTGTCGAAGTCGCTCGACGCTGTGGTCGAGGATTGCGTGAACGGTGTCGGCGTCGACCTCAACACGGCCTCGGCGCCGCTGCTGGCCCGCGTCTCGGGCATCGGCCAGGGTCTCGCCCAGAGCATCGTTTCCCATCGTGACACGAACGGCGCCTTCCGCTCGCGCAAGGCGCTGAAGGACGTGCCGCGGCTCGGTCCCAAGGCGTTCGAGCAGTGTGCGGGCTTCCTGCGCATCCCCGCCGGCGACGATCCGCTCGATGCCTCGGCCGTGCATCCCGAATCCTATCCGGTCGTTCACCGGATCATCGCGGCGACCAAGAGCAAGATCGACGCGCTGATCGGCAACAGCGCCGCGTTGCGGGCGCTGTCGCCCAACGAATTCGTCGACGACAGGTTCGGCCTGCCCACCGTCACCGACATCCTGCGCGAACTGGAGAAGCCCGGCCGCGATCCGCGCCCGGCCTTCAAGACGGCGGAATTCAAGGCCGGTGTCGAGACGCTCAACGATCTCGAACCGGGCATGGTGCTCGAGGGCGTCGTCACCAACGTCGCCGCGTTCGGTGCCTTCGTCGATGTCGGCGTCCACCAGGACGGGCTCGTCCATGTGTCGGCGATGTCGAGGACCTTCGTGAAGGATCCGCGCAGCCTGGTAAAGCCGGGCGATATCGTCCGCGTGAAGGTGCTGGAGGTCGACAAGCCGCGCAAGCGCATCGCCCTCACCCTGCGTCTCGACGATGAGGCCGGCAAGCAGCCGGCGCGCGGCGGCAGCCGCCCCGAACCCGGTGGCGCTTCGAAGCGCGATCAGGCCCGCGTGCAGTCCGCCAAGCCGAGCGCGCCGGGCAATGCGATGGCCGATGCGCTGAGAAGAGCCGGCCTCGGTACGCGCAAGTGAACGCGGCGGTTGGCTGCCGCGCCCGCTGCGCCTCGGCTGCCCCTCCGCGTTGAAGCTCTAGAACTCCAGCAGGTTATCCCGCAGGTGCTTGTGGGCGTACTGCTTGCGCGTCACGCCGCGGCGCTGCAGTTCCGGCACCAGCCCGTCGCAGACCTCCATGATGTAGCGGCGGTCGAAATAGCTGTTGAAGATCAGGAATCCGTCGCCGCCCACTTCCTGCATGATCTCCTCCATCAGGCCGCCGACATAGTCGGGCGTCCCGGTGAAGTCGATGCCGCCCTTGCGCGAATAGCTCTGGAGGATGGAGCGCGGCGTCTTGCCGATCCATTTGGCGAGCGACGACTGGTGCCCGTTGGTCGTGAGATGCGTGGGCAGCGGCTCGTCGAGGTCGAACTTCGAGAAATCGATGCCGGTCAGCCGCGACATGCCTGACAGATGCATGTCGAGATGCTTCTCGGCCTCGGCCGCTTCCATCCGGCTGCGGTCGCGGGCCGCCTCCATGCTGACGTCGATGATCGGATGGGCCAGGAACAGCACCTTGATACCGTCGGGATTGCGGCCGTACTCGACGGCCTGCTTGCGAACCTTGTCGCGATAGGCCTTCATGCTCGCGATGCTGCCGCCGCCCTCGGTGATGATGGTGTCGGCCCAGCGCGAGGCGAACTGCTGGCCCCGCGGCGATCCGCCGGCCTGGCAGATCGGCACCCGCCCCTGCGGCGAGCGCGGCGCGTTGATCGGCCCGCGCACCTTGAAGTACTTGCCCTCGTGGTTGATGGGATGAACCTTGGAGCCGTCGGCAAACATCGGCTTCTCGCGGTCGAGGACGACGGCGTCGGGCTCCCACGCCTCCCACAGTCGGGTTACCACATCGGCGAACTCGTCGGCGACGTCGTAGCGTTCGTCGTGCGGCCGGTGCTTGTCGTGGCCGTAATTCTGCGCCGCTCCGTCGTTGCTGCCGGTCACGCAGTTCCAGCCGATGCGGCCCTCGGTCGTATGGTCGAGCGAGTTCACCAGGCGCGCCAGCAGGTAGGGCGGATACTCCGATATCGACAGGGTCGGCACGATGCCGACCGTCTTGGTCGCCATCGCAAGGTAGGGCACCAGCACGGCCGGATCGAGCTTGGGGGCGCTCGCCGCGTACCGGAGGTAGGAATTGTGCGAGCCCTGATAGGTATAGGGCACGTTCGAGGAATCCTCGATGATCATGTAGTCGAAGCAGGCGCGGTCCATGCCTTTGGCGAGATCGACGAAGATATCGGGCATCATCCAGCGATTGACGTCGCTGCCGGGAAACTCGCTGCGCCAGCTCTTGGGTCCATACCCCTGGGACAGGAACCACGCCAGATGGAACGGCTTCTTCATGACTGGGACCTCACGCGACGATGATGGGTAGCCGCGGTCTCAGGACCGGCCGGCATCGGGCGCGCCAGATTGACCTGCTGGCGGCGGCGGAAAAAGCTCGATCTGGTGAACGAAGCGATCGCAGCAGACATATAAGGTCCGAGTAGTGGTCGCTGGAGATGCGGCGGAGGCGCACCGGGCTCTACCTCGAGGCGGCCGGCGGCGCGTCCAGCGTCTCCGATGCCGAATCGGGTCAGGCGTGCAAATGCTCGTGCCCATGCCGGTGCTTCTCCAGCTTCCGCTCGGCGGGTACCAGATGGAGCTGGCCGTGGCGGACGCCGCGCTGGGTCACCGTGTCGTCGGCCATCGCGCGCACTTCCTTCACGGGTCCCCGCAGCACCGAGACTTCGAGACAGGAATCGTGGTCGAGATGCACATGCATCGTCGCGACCTGCAGGTCGTGATGCCTGTGCTGCGCCTGGGTGAGCCGGCGGCCGAGATCGCGCGTCTCGTGGTCGTAGACATAGGCCAGCGTGGCGATGCAGAAGCCCTCCTCCTTGCCGGATTTGTCCTCGGCCAGCGATTCGCGCGCGGCCGCCTCGCGCAGGATGTCGCGCAACGCTTCCGAGCGGCTTGCATAGCGATGCTTCCTCATGTGGCGATCCAGCGTCGCCAGCAGATCGTCGTCAACCGACAGGGTGACACGCTGCATCTCAACCTCCTCTTGCCGCTGCGGCGGGAAGTATGCCGCATTTGGAGGCGGCGGATACGAAAACCGTCTCGCGCCTCCACCGGCCGGTGCCCAGGAACACCACCCCCGCTCCTTGTCCGGCACCAGCCCGCATCGTATGAGAAATAATGCCTTTCCGCTTACGGATGCTCCTCGTACTCGTCGTATCTCTGTCGCTCCCGCTCGGTGCGGCCGAGGCCCAGGACAGTCGGACCGCCATCGTCGCGGTGGGCGGCGATCCCGGCCATCTCAATCCCGCGATCTCCACGGCGGGTCCGCTTCATGCCGTGGCCGATTCCCTGTTCAACGGCCTCGTATCCCTCGACCGCGACGGCACCGTGCGGCCCGATCTCGCCACCGGCTGGTCGGTCGCCGAGGACGGGCGCGAGGTCCGCTTCACCCTGACGTCGGGCGTGACGTGGCACGACGGCAAGCCCTTCACCGCCCAGGATGTGAAGTTCACCTTCGAGGAGGTGCTGTTCCGCTTCCATGCCCGCACACGCGCGGGCCTCGCGCCGGCCGTGGAGTCCATCGAAGCGCCCGACGCGAACACCGTCATCTTCAGGCTGAAGCGCCCCCACCCCGCGCTGCTGCGGCAGCTCGACGTGACCGAGGCGCCGATCCTGCCGCGCCACCTCTATGCCGGCACCGATCCCAACCGCAACGAGGCCAACGCCCGGCCGGTCGGCACCGGCGCCTTCCGCTTCGAGAGCTACCGGCGCGACGAGAGCGTCGTGCTGGTGCGCAACGAGTCCTACTTCAAGCCGGGCCTCCCTAAACTCGACCGGCTGATCTTCCGCGTCATCCCCGAGAACGCCACGCAGATCGCGGCCCTCGCCAACGGCGAGGTCGACTACCTCGGCCGCGTGGCGCCGGCGGACGTGGCACGCCTCAAGGGCAAGGCCACGCTCGCCGAGACGACAGCCGGGCCGGGCGGGGCGAACTGCATCATGACGCTCGCCTTCAACCTGCAGCGGCCCGCGCTGGCAGCGCTGCCGGTGCGCCAGGCCTTTGCCCATGCGCTCGACCGCCGCCAGATGCTCGACGTCGTGCAGTTCGGACAGGGCCGGGTCGCAGGGGCGCCGATCCATTCCGCCATCGGCTGGGCGACCCTGCCCGGCGCGCTGCAGGCGTACGGTCTCGATCCGGCCAAGGCCAATGGACTTCTCGACCAGGCGAAGCTGCCGCGCACGAACGGCGGCGAACGCGCGACCTTCGACCTGCTCATGTTTCCCGCCTTCGCGCGCTACGCCGAACTGATGCGCCAGCAGCTTGCGCAGGTCGGCATCGTCCTGCGCCTGAAGCCGCTCGATCCCGCCGCCTTTGCGACGGCAGTGTTCGCCCAGCGCGACTTCGACCTCGCGCTGATCTCCTACTGCAACGGCGTCGACCCGGAGATCGGCGTGCGCCGCATGTATCATTCGAGTGCCGTCGGGAACGTTCCCTTTTCCAACGCCGCCGCGTACCGCAACGCCGAAGTCGACAGGCTGTTCGACGAGGCCGGCGCGTCGATCGACACGGCGAAGCGTGGCGAGGCTTATCGCGCGATGGAGCGGATCGTCGCGCACGACCTGCCCTACTGGTGGCTGGTCGAGACGGATTTCACCTCGGCCTGGCGCGGCGCCTTCGTCGACTTCGCGCCCTGGAGGGGCCAGTTCGCCGAGCGCGCGGCGCCGGCGCGCTGACCTAGCCATGCGCCTCCTCTGGCGCTCTCTTTTCCTGGCCGCCGCGGTGTGGCTAGCGGCGACCCTTGCCTTCGTGCTGGTCCATCTCGCCCCGGGCGGGCCGGCCATCGCGCTGGGCGGGGAGTCCGGTGCGCCGGGCTATCTCGAGGAAGTCCAGAAACTCTACGGGCTCGACCGCCCGCTGCCCGAGATCTACGCCGACTGGCTGCTGAACATTTTGCGCGGCAACCTCGGCTACTCCTACCGCAGCCAGCAGCCGGTGCTGACCCTTATCCTCGAACGGCTGCCGGTGACCCTGGCCCTGGTGGCACCGGCCATTCTCTTCTCGGCCCTGGCCGGCATTGCGCTGGGTCTTGCGCGGATCCCGACGCAAGACCGGCCCGGACATGGCTTCGTCGCCGCGATGGCCGCGCTGCATGCGCTGCCGAGCTACATCGTGGGGCAGGCGCTGGTGATCGTGCTGGCGCTGGGCCTCGGCCTGTTGCCCGTCCAGGGGTTGGTCGATGCGCGCAGCGCCGCCACCGGAGCGGCGCGCCTGCTCGACATGGCGCGCCATCTGGTGCTGCCGGTGCTGACCCTGGCGCTGCATCACATCGCCTTCATGGCGCTGCTGACGCGCGCGCGCGTCGCCCGCGAGCTGGCGCGGCCCTACACCGTGACCGCCGCCGCCAAGGGCCTGACACAGGCCGGCGTTCGCCGGCGCCATGCGCTGCCCAATGCGATGCCGGGTATCGCCACCCTGTTCGGTGCGCGGCTGGGCGGCTTCGTCGCCGGCGCCGTCGTGGTCGAGACCCTGTTCGCCCTGCCCGGCCTCGGCCGCCTCATCGTTACGTCGGCGATCGCGCGCGACCATCCGGTGGTGATCGGCATCGTCCTGTTCACCACGGCGGTCGTGGTGGCTACCAATCTGGCGGTCGACATGCTGCTGCGGTGGCTCGATCCGCGCCTCGACGAGGCCGATCGATGATCGCCTCGCTCGTCCCCTCGCGATCCCGGATCCTGCTGCTCGCAGTCCTCGGTCTGCTCTATCTCCTGTGCCTCCTGCTGGCGCCGCCGGGCACGCTCGCCATGCTGCCGATGTCGCAGCCTTTCCTGCCGCCCTCGCCCAAGCATCTGCTGGGGACCGACGACCTCGGCCGCGACCTGCTCGAAGAGTTGGCGCAGGGCGGCCGGACCTCGCTGCTGGTCGCGGGGCTGACGACGATTCTCGCGCTCGGCATCGGCTGCGTCGTCGGGACCGCCGCCGGCCTCGGACCGCGCTGGCTCGACGAGCTGCTGATGCGCACCGCCGACATCGTGCTCAGCCTGCCGGCGCTCCTGTTCGCCATCCTGGTCGCCGCCCTGTTCGGTGGCTCGGCCCTGAACCTCGCGCTGGTCCTGGGCCTTACGCGCTGGCCCGTCATCGCCCGGCTAGTGAGGGCCGAGACGCTGACGGTGCGCGGCTCGGACTTCGTGCGGGCCGCCGTCGCGGTCGGCACGCCCCCACTCGCCCTCGCGCTCCGTCACATCCTGCCGCACACCGCGCCGGCGGCGCTGTCGGCCGCGGGCATTGTGTTCGGTGGCGCCATCCTGGCCGAAGCCGCGCTCGCTTTCGTCGGCCTCGGCGACCCGTATCTCACCAGCTGGGGTCACCTCATCGCTACCGGCTTCACGTTCCTGACGCACGGCTGGTGGCTCTGGACCTTCCCGACGCTGGCACTGTGCGCGAGTTCAGCCCTGGTCGCCCTGCTGGCGGATAGCGCCGACGGACTGCCCCCCACAGGCAAGGACGCCTGACAATCGTGTCCCTCTCCCCCGATCGGGAGAGAGGTCAGCCTGCCAACGCCTCAGAACCTCGCCTTCACGCCAAAGAAGGCCTGGAAGTACGGCGCCTGGAAGCCTTCCGGCTCCTCGTACACCTGGTTCAGCACGTTCTCGGCGCGGGCGAACAGCTGGACCGACGGGACCACGTCGTACTGCGCGGTGATGCGCACCAGCGTGTAGGGCGACGGGATCATCAGCGCGCCGGTGGTGGCGTTGAAATCATAGCGGCTGTTGACCTGCAGCACGCCGATGCCGAACAGCGTGTTCTCCCACGGCCGGAACTGGGCACGGATGTTGAAGATGTCGCCCGGACGGCGCACCAGCGGCAGGTTGGCGTCGACGTTGCGCGCGATGGTCTGGGTGTAGTCGAGATACAGGTCGAACCACTTCACGGGGCTGATCTGCACGAAGGCCTCGAAGCCCTCGCTCTGGGCGTTGGCGACGTTCTGCAGCGTCAGGAACGGCGGCGGGCACTGGATCAGGTTCGAGTAGGTGTTGAAGAAGTAGGTGACGCCCGCCTTCACCTTGCGGTCGAACAGGCCCTGCTCGACGCCGACTTCGTAGCCGCGGCTGTATTCCGGCTGGATGCTGCGGTTGCCGCCGCACAACGGGCCGGGGCCGTAGAGTTCGAACAGCGACGGCGCCTTGAAGGCGGTTCCGTAGGAGGCCTTGATTTTGGTGTCGGTCGGCGCCCACAGGTAGGACGCGCCAGCGCGCCACGTACCCACGGTGCCGAAGGTGTCGTTCATATCGACGCGGCCGCCGACGTTGAGGTTGAAGCCCTCGAACGGGTTGAGGCGCAACTGGCCGTATAGGCCGGTCTGGGCCATCGTGCCCCACGCCTCGGTGAACGGCGTAAACGAGCCGATCGTGTTGCTGTAGGCCCATTGCCGGTCGTAATCGACGCCGGCGACGACCTCGACCTGCTCGCTGACCTTGATCAGGTTCTTGAAATCCGCCTGCAGGCGACGTCCGTTGAACCAGCTGTCGAGGTTGAACGGCAGCAGATTCTGCGGGCTGGCATAGTCGAGGTCGTGCCGCGTGATGGTGCTGTAGTTAATGCCGATGACCGGCTTCCAGCGGCCGTCGAAGTAATTGCCCTCGATCTCGCCGCGCGTGAAAAACTGCGAGGTGTAGCCGTTGGCCATCGGATCTTCCTGGCCGACCTGGTCGTAGTTCAGCTTGGTGTCGATGTAGCGGGCGAAGAAGTTGAACTGCGTATTCTCGTTGATCTCGTAACCCAGCCGCGCCGCCAGGGTGATGTTGCGGTAGGGATCGATGTCGACGAAGCCGCCGTTGGGCGTGAAGCGGGCCGGCACTGGCGTGTCGTTGGGGCTGAACGTGCCGGCGAAGGTCAGGTTGTAGTTGAACTTGCCCTCGCTGCCGCGAACGTAGGCGCCACTGTTGCTCTGCAGGCGTGTGCCGAGTTCCGTGAAGGCCGCGCCGTTCATCTTGCCCTGGCCGGCCTTGGTGACGAGGTTGATGACGCCGCCGATCGCCTGGCTGCCGTACATCGTCGACATCGGGCCGCGCACGACTTCGATGCGGTCGAGGTTCTCGGTCAGCAGATGCGCAAAGTCGGGCGCACCGTTGGCGCTCGACGGATCGTTGGCGGTGATGCCGTCGATCAGTACCAGCACCTGGTTCGAGTTGGAGCCGCGCACGAAGACCGAGGTCTGGCCGCCGGGGCCGCCCGACTGCTGCACGGAAACGCCGGGGATAGTCTTCAGCACCTCCCCCGCCGTGCGGAGCTGGCGGCGCTGCATCTCCTCCTGCATCACGACGGTGTAGCTCGACGTCACCTTGTCGGGATCGGTCGGGAAGCGGTCGGCCGTCACGACCGTGGTGGGCATCATGCCCGCCGGTTCGGTCTGCGCGAGCGCAGCCGACGGGGCCAGCAGCGAAAAGAACAAGGCGATACGACGAAACGGCGTCATCAGACGGTCTCCCAAAAGCAGCCACGCAAACAGCGCGTCACCGCTCGGTTGACCGTCCCGTTGGAACATCCCGTCCATCGGAAGAGCGACGCTATCGCCGGCAGGTCTTCTGGCTCGCGGGTCGCTGCGCCTGCCCGCCTTCCCGAACCGAAGTTCAGTGGCTTGTTGGACAGTCGCTAACCGCTCACAGCTGCGGGTACAGCCGCCGATTTGTCCGGACGGACATCACGGCGTTCCCTCTTGGCCTCCTGTTAGGGAGGACCGGCAATGTCTCCATTATCCCTTCGCGTCTGTAGAACGTCAAGATTCTGCCGCAATTCGGCGCGGCGCGACTCGCGGCGTGCAGCGTGCGAAGGCGTCGCCTACTCGTAGAGATAACCGACCGGCGGTCCGTCGGTGCGCAGCGGGCGCAGCGCTTGCGCCGTGATGATCTGCCCGGCCAGCCCGTCGATCTCGTCGCGCTGCGTCGGCGACCACTTCCGCAGATTGTCTATCCCCTTCAGCAGGCCAAGCCGCAGCAGCTGCGTGTTCTCGCCCACGCCGACCAGGTCGACCGACTGTCCGCCCGCCGTCACCGTATCGCCGGCAGACAGTTCCAGCAGTTTGCCGGCGCGATCCCTGAACGACGCGGTTCCGCGGATGACGCGATAGACGGCGACTTCGCCCTTCGCGAGATCCGAGACGGTGGCAACGCCGGTCGAGCTCTTGGGCAGGAGCGACTGACCCGCGGGATCGGTGGCGATGATGTGGCCCACCGCGAGATGTCCGCTGGGACTCTCGATCTCGAGGTCGCGCACATGAACCGCAGACGGCGCCTTGACCGGACCACCCGGCAGATCGTCGACGAGTTTGCGGTAGAGCGAGCCCAGCGCCAGCGGATCCTGATACCAGAACCCGGCGTCGATCGGGCGGTCATGCACGGGATGCCCCCAGGCCGTGCGCGACGTGTCGGCTTCGACGATCTGGTCCGCCGCCACGACCGTCGGGTTGGGGAACGTCGCCGGTTCGGTGATGAACGCCTCGAGGAACTTGCCCGAGTAGCCCATGGAGAGCGCATCAGGTACCGCCGTCTGCGGCGTCTTCAGGTTCTCGTCCGTCGGCAGGCCCGACCATGTGTAGAAGAGCTGACGATGCACGATCGCGCTCTGCATGATCACGGCGCCGGGGCCGACATAGTGGATCTTGCCGTCATAGTCGAAGGTGAACACGCCCGACGTCACCAGGACGAACTGGAAGCCTCCCGGTGGCAGATGCATGTGGAAGTCGGTGGGTCCGGTGTCCTGGCGATAGATCGGCAGGTTCGTTGCGACCTCCTGCAACAGGAAGGCATCGTTGTTGGCGCGCAGTCCGTGGGTCGCGACGTTGTAGAGCGCCTGCGGGCGATAGATCGCGTCGTAGGCCGCCTCCCGGTCGCGATCGACGGCGACGAACCCCCCTCGATTGAGGCGGATGGGTTCGCCGGCAGGATGGGTGAGTCCCGGCCATTTGAAATCGGCCGGTGCCCGCCTGGTATTCTTCAGGTCCGTGCTGGTCATGCCGCTCTCGCTTTCCCGTGCAGCCGCTTTGCGGTGCAACATGAGAATTGTGCGGCGCACAGAAAACGCACGCAAGCGGAAACGCGGGATTTCAGGGCACGTACGGCTACAGCCGGCTCAACGCGCTACAATTGCCCCGAGATTTGTGTGCAATGCAGCAACCACACTGCGACTGCCCGGGGACCGTGCTCCTCTTCAGGCTGACGGGGCGTGGCGCTACCTCGGTTGAAGATCGATCGCCAGCGCCGCGGGAAGCCGGTCCAGACCGTAGGTGCGCGTGGCGGTGCCGCTGTAGAGCGCCGTCTTCTCGCCGGCACTCGCCCCTGCGGTCAGCCGCTTGAAGGCGTTCCACAGGACCGGGTAGCTGCACTGTCCCTTGTCGACCGGGAAGTTGCTCTCGAACATGCAGCGCTCGACGCCGAACGCCTCGATGCAGGTCTCGATATAGGGACGCCAGGTCTTCGCGAGTTCTTCCGAGCCCGGCGGCCTGGCCGGCTTGTGAAAGTCGAAGCCGTTCACGAACATGGTGAGACCGCCCAGCTTCACCCGTACGTTGGGCAGCGCCGCCAGATCGAGAATGCGCTGCTTCCACTCGGGGAACACTTCGGCCTGCCTGCCTCGGAACGGACCGATGCCCAACGGCCCGCCGACATGGTCGACGACGATCGTGAGCTCGGGCACCGCGCGCGCCAGCGAGAGCACATGCGGCAGCTGCGTGTGATAGGCCCAGACATCGAGCGGCAGGCCCTGCCGCGCCAGCCGCCGCGCGCCGTCGGCGAACGACGGATGCTCGAGCGGCCCCGGCGGCTTCATCACCAGGTTGGAGGTGACGTCCGGCGAGGGATGCCAGGCGGTGCGGTTGCGGATACCGCAGAAGCGACCGCCCGCCACCGCGCGATGCGTCTCCAGCAGCGGCTCGACGCGGTCGCCCAGGGTCAGGTCGACCATGCCGATGATGCCGGCGCAGGCGCGCGTCGGCCCGTGCCGGCCACTCGCGCTCATCGCAGCCATGCCGGTCACGAACTCGGTCTCGCCGAGCGACTGCTCGTCGGCCGGTCCCGAGGCGCGATACATCTCCCCGCATTGCACGAAGATCGTCGCGCGGATGTCATGCCCGCTCGCCGTGTCGGCCAGGAGATGCGGCAGCAGGTAGGAATGGCCGCCGTCACGCTCCCAGAGATGGTGATGCGGATCGACGATCGGCAGTCCGGGCTCGAGGATCGGCTCCTCGGTCAGGCGGAGCCAGTCCTCGCGCACGATGATCTGCCGGCCGTGGCCGAGCAGCGGATCGTTCTCGGCCATCGTCTGCTCCCTACTCGATGCGGATATTGGCGCTCTTCACCATCTCGGCGAAGAAGGCGATCTGCTTTTCGCGAAAGGCCGTGAACTCGACGACCGTATTGGCCTGCGTCAGCGCGCCCAGCTCCGCGAGCCGCTTGGCCACGCTCTCCATCTTCATGACCGCGTTGACCTCGGCATTGAGTCGCGAGATCAGGGCAGGATCGGTGCCGGCCGGCGCGAACAGGCCGTTCCACTCCCAGGTCTCGAAACCGGGAATGACCTCCGAAATGGCGGGGACGCCCGGCAGAACCTCGACCGGCCTGGGACCGGTATGCGCCATGCAGGTCACGTCCTTCGAACTCAGCAGCGCCACCGTTCCGGGGACGTTGCTGAACAGCAGCGGGATACGGCCGGCGAACAGGTCGTTACGGACCGACCCCATCTCCTTGTAGGGCACGTGGTTGATCTTGATCCCGGCCTTCTGGTTCAGCAGCTCAAGCGAGACATGCTGCACCGTGCCGATGCCCGTCGACGCACAGTCGAGCGAGCCCGGCTTGCTCTTCGCGAGCGCGATCAGCTCCGGCACGGTCTTGACCGGGAACTGCGCGTTGCGCACCAGCGTGACAGGTGTCTGCATCGTCTGGGCGATCGGCAGGAGCTCGCGCTGCGTGTCGTAGGGAAGCTTGCCCGCGAACAGCGATGGGTTCACCGACTGGGCGGTGGCATCGTAGAGAATCGTGTAACCGTCGTTGGGCGCGCGCGCCACGATCTGGGCGGCGATGGTGCCCGCCGCGCCCGGCTTGTTGTCGACGGTGAAAGCCTGGCCGAGCCTCTCGCCCAGCGCCTGGCAGTAGATGCGGCAGACGACGTCCGCCGTGCCGCCGGCGCTGTAGGCATTGACGACGCGCACCGGCTTGTTGGGCCAAGCCTGCGCCTGCACGATGGCGGGCGCGGCCAGCGCGCCGACGGTGGCGCCCAGCAAAGTGCGGCGGCCGATGGTACGGCTGTGGGACATCTCGTTTCCTCCGATACTCGCAACGCTTCGGCTGTTCCGAAAAGTCTGCGGGTACGGCGCTTACGGCGACAAGTGCAATCGAAGAGGCTCGATTGCACGCCGAAACGGAATGTCCCTCGCCGCGTCGCTAGGCGACCGCGCGCAGCGCTCGCACGACATAGTCGTTGAGGCGGCGCGCGAAGGCGGCCGGATCGGACGGGATCTCGCCGTCGAGGATGCGGGCCTGGTCGAGCAGCAGGTTGGCGAGATCCTCGACATCCTGCGCGCGGTCTTCCTTCTTCGCCGTTGCCAGCAGGCGGACCATCGCGTGCTTCATGTTCAGTTCGAGGATCGGCTTGGCGCCGCTGCCGCGATTCTGGCGCTCGAGCAAACGCTCAAGTTCACGGTCCCGGCCCTGCGCGCTTGCCACCAAGCAGGAGGCGCTGTCGGTCAGTCGCGTCGAGGCCTTCACGTCCGCGACCTTGTCGCCCAGCACGTCCTTCGCGGCCGCAAGGACGGACGCGTCGTCGCCGGCATCGGCTTCCGCCTCCTTCGTCTTGTCCGCGTCGACGACGGGGATCAGGCCGAAGTCGACATCGCCCTGGCTCAGGGACTTGAGCGGCTTGCCCTCGAATTCCTGCGGCAGGGTCGTCCAGAAGGCGTCGACCGGATCGGTCAGCAGCAACACCTCGACGCCGCGCGCCTTCGCCGCCTCCAGCTTCGGGTTGGACTTCAGCCGGTCGAGACTGTCGCCCACGAGATAGTAGATCTCGGTCTGGTTCGGCTTGAGGTTGGCGACATACTCCTTGATCGAACGCGGCGTGTCGCCGGCGGTCGAGGAGAAGCGCGCCAGACCGAGGATCTGCGCGCGGCGCTCGCCGTCTTCGTAGAGGCCTTCCTTCAGGATCGAACCGAACGTCTCCCAAATCTTGCCGAAGGCTTCGGCATCCTTAGTCGCCGTGCTTTCCAGCTCGGACAGAACGCGGCCGACCAGGCCGTTGCGGATCTGGCGCACCTGCGGATTGTTCTGCAGCATCTCGCGCGACAGGTTGAGCGGCAGGTCCTCGCTGTCGACGACGCCGCGCACGAAGCGAAGGTAGGACGGCAGCAGCTCGGCATCGTCGGTGATGTAGACGCGGCGGACATAGAGCTTCACCCGCCCCTTGCGGGCCGGATCGGTGAGATCGAACGGCGGCGTGCTCGGCACGAACAGCAGCACCGCATAGGACTGCCGCCCCTCGACCTTGTAGTGCAGCGTGAGCGCCGGCTCGTCGAAGGCCATGGCGATGGAGCGGTAGGCCTGCGTGTAGTCCTCGGGCGTCACTTCGGATTTCGAGCGCTGCCACAGCGCGCTCGCGGCATTGACCTGGCGCGCCTCGCCCTTGTCGTCGATCAGCTCGATCGGGAACAGCACGTGGTCGGAATAGGTGCGGACGATGCGCTCCAGCTCGTAGGGCTGTAGGTAGCGCACGGCGTCTTCCTTGAGATGCAGCACGATCTCGGTGCCGCGCGCGACCCTCGCCGACTGCTCGTCGGTGGCGGGCGCTACCTCGAAGCCCGCGCCACTGGCGGAGGTCCAGGTCCAGGCCTCGGCCGAACCGGCGCGGCGGCTCGTCACCTCGATGCGGTCAGCGACCATGAAGGCGGCGTAGAAGCCGACGCCGAACTGGCCGATCAGGCCCAGCCCCTCCTTCGCGTCCTTCAGCCCCTTCAGGAAGGCCTTGGTGCCGGACCGCGCCAGGGTGCCGAGATTGTCTACAAGCTCCTGCCGGTCCATGCCGATGCCGTTGTCGGCGATGGTGAGCGTCTTGCCTTCTGCGTCCGGCTTGATCCGGATCGCCAGCCGCTCGTCACCAGCCAGCAGATCGGGCCGGGCGATGGCCTCGTAGCGGACCTTGTCGCAGGCGTCGGAGGCGTTCGACACCAGTTCCCGCAGGAACACGTCGGTCTCGGAATAGACCGAGTGGATCATTAGGTTGAGGAGCTCGGCCACCTCGGCCTGAAACTGGTGCTTCTCCGGGCTGCCCTGGGCGGTCGAACCGTCGCCGTTCATTGCTTCTATCCCTCGCGCTGGACTCGTTTCCGGCGGTCGATATAGGGCACTGGCCGTGAACGGCAAGCGCCGCGGGACGCGGAGACCGGCGTCAGTCGCCCCGCTTGCTGCCCCACAGCCTGGCCAGTTCCGGCCGCGACACCTGGACGTCGGCGCCGGACGGCAGCGGCTGGTCCTTGTCCCGGATCCAGGCGGCCACATCCTGGGCCACCAGCGCGCCCTGCTTGTCGCGCAGCAGCATGTGGTAGCCGTTGCGATAGAAGGCGAGATGCGAATCGGGACGCCTGGGCATCACCTCGATGGCCGAGCGCACGGGTTCGATCGGCACCAGGCGGTCGCCGATGCCATGCAGCATCAGGTACGGCTTGTTGATGTTCGGCGCCGCAGCCTTGCCGGCATCCATCGCCTCGACCAGCCCGTAGCCCAGATCCACGCGCGGGTTGCGCAGGATCATGGCGTCGTTGCGCATCTTCTCCATCGTTTTCGGATTGTCCGTCGGCTGGAAATCGATGGAGGTCGGCCCGGACGGCAGCCACGGCACCGTGTGGGCGAAGAAGGCGAGCCCACCGCTCAGGAAGGGCCCGAGCGTATCGCGCGAGCGCAGCGCGGCCGCGACCAGGATCAGGCCGTCGACGTCGAGGGGCTTGTCGGCCGCGGCCATGACGAGCGCGCCGCCCATGCTTTCTCCGGCGAGATAGAGCGGCACGCCGGGATATTTCTGCCGGACGAGCGAGGCGACCGTCCGGATGTCGTCGATCATGGTGGCCGTCCCGGCCCAGCGGCCGCGCGTGGCGCTGGAGCCGAAGCCGCGCTGGTCATAGGCGATGGTCGTGATGCCGTCAGCGGCCCAGATCTCCGCCGGCTCCTCCCATGCCTTGCGATAGTCGCCGAACCCGTGGATGCCGAGGATGATCGCTTTCGGCGCGCCGCCGGAAGCGGGCCACACCGCGAGTTTCAGGACGGTGCCGTCGGCGGCCACGTACCAGTCGCTTTCCAGTGTGGCCGGACGCACCGGGGCGCCCGCCGGAACGACCACGGGCGCACAGCCCATGAGGGTCGCCACCAGAAGCAGGACAATACGCAAGCTACCCATCGCGCCGGATCGATCGTTTCCCAG
Source organism: Reyranella humidisoli (assembly GCF_019039055.1). NCBI lineage: Bacteria > Pseudomonadati > Pseudomonadota > Alphaproteobacteria > Hyphomicrobiales > Reyranellaceae > Reyranella > Reyranella humidisoli. Next base: position 116,018 of record NZ_JAHOPB010000004.1, on the reverse strand, counting down.
TTTGGCCTGCACAACCCTTGCCGACAGAAGATGGCAAAAAACCAGACCGGCCGGATTTCGAGCGCCGCGCCGATCCTGCGCGGAATTCACCGCACGATGGAGCCCACGTCTACCACGTCATGCGGAATCCGGCGGTGAAGGCGTGGGCGTTGTCCTGGCCGGAGACCTCGCCCTCGTAGCGCAGGTAGATCGAGGTCGCATCGGCGATGGCAGTATTGGCCGCGAGGCCCATCACGACGCCGTCGCGCTGCGGCGCCACGCCGTAGGTCGTGAACGGCGCCACCGGCGCGCCGGCGAACGAGGCCGTCACGGGACGCGCCGTGTCGGCATACTCGTGGCTCCAGCCCAGTCGTACCTTCAGCGCCAGCCGGTCGCGCCAGCCCAAGTCCATCGAACCGCCCAGCTGCGCGCCCAGCACCGTGCGCAGCGAGTTCGTCGTCTGCTGCGCCACCGAGAGGTTCAGCGAGCCTGCCCCCGTCTCGGTGAAGGCGTTCTGGGTGCCGGTATAGGCCTGCAGCCGCACGAACGGCGTGACGAAGGCGTCGGCCAGACCGCCGAGGTCGAAGCGATAACCGGTCTCGACCTGGCCGTAGAACTGGTTGGCGCCGGTGTTGCCGATCGCGGTGCGCGGCGCGAGGCCCGGGATCGCGATGCTGCGCCACATCTGGTTGGCGCTGTAGGCATAGCCGGCGATCACGTCGGCGTAGACCTTGTCCTGGCTGTAGTTGGCATAGAGCCCGACCTGAAAGGTGTTCGAGCTGCCATTGCCGCTGAAGCCCGCGACCCATTGGCTGGCGTTCTGGTAGCCGATCGTGGCGCCGACCCGGAGGTTGGCCGCCACGAGACGGTCGAGGCCGGCTGCGAAACCGCCGACGCTGTAGGTCAGGGCGCCGGCATTCGCACCGCCGTTGCTGATCGTGCCGAGCCCGCCCAGCGCGCCACCCCAGGCACTCCACAACGCGGGCACGGTGCTGTCGCAGGCAACATCGCAGGCTTCGGCCAGTGCCACCCGGCTCGACCCGCCAGAGCTGCCGCTGCCGCCTGCCTGTCCCGCGAAATTGCCGAGGAAAAGCTGGATCCCCTGCACCATCGAGTTCGAGAAGCCCGAATAGTTCTGGCCACTGATCGAGTTCATCACCGCCTGGCCCTGCTGCGCGGAGAGGCCTGCGAGCGCACTTACGACGGTGGCGTAGTCGCCGGTCGCAGTGGGCGCCGTGGCGTCGAGCACCGCACCCACCGCCGCCTGGTTGGGCGTCAGCGCCGCCTGCGCGAAGCCGCCGACCTGCAGGTCGAGATAGGCGTTGTTGGCGTCGTAGCTCAGCGTCGGGATCAGGAAGGGCGAGGTGCTCGCCACTGTCTGGAAAGCGCCGCTCAGGCCGCCGGTCGCCGTCACCAGCGTGTAGGTGGAGCGCGGTCCGAAGGTGCCGCCCTGCGCGAGGACTTGCAGGCCGCCCGCCAGCCGCGCGGTGCCATTCACGACGAGTTTGTCCGCGGCCGTCGGGGAAACACGCAGCCCCATGGTGCCGGCCGACGTCTGAACGAAGGTGCCGCTGGTCTGATGCGTCGCGCCGGCACCGGCGCCCGCGATGCCGAGCCAGCCGCTGTTCTCGAAACGGGCATCGGGTCCAGCGGCGATCGAGACCAGGCCGTCTATGGTGCCGTTGTTGACGACGAGCGAGCCAACCGCCGTGCCATCGGCGCGGATCGCGTAGCCGCCCGGGGTGGCGCTGATCGTGCCCGCATTCAGCAGCGAGCCGAACTCGCCCCTCATCTGAACGGCTGTACCACCCCCACCGGTGACGCCGATCGTACCGTAGTTGGTCACGACTCCGTAGGTTCCGTTGCCGATGCCGATGGCGTTGGCGCCCGACATCTGGATCGAGCCGCTATTGACGACATCGTCGCCGGCCCCATCAATCGCCACCGCGCCGGCGACCCCGGAGATGACGTTGGCCGAATTGGTTACCGGGTTGTAGAGGCCCGGCACGTTCACCGTGTAGGCCCTGGTGACGCCGTTCTCGACATAGACGCCGATCACGTAGCCGCCATAGGTCGAGTTAGCCGACGTCACCGAAGCGCCCGGCACAGCGATCTCCGTCCAGGTGGCGATACCCGCCGCGTCGACATGCACCGCCCAGGCATGCGGATTGCCGTTTATGTCGACGGAGTCGGCGACGAGATTGTAGGTGTTGGCGCGGCCGCCGGAGGTGATGCCCTCGAAATGCGTGACCACGCCGCCCGGTGCGTCGTAGGTCGTGAAACCGCGCGTCGATTGATTGTAGATGTAACCGTGCAACGTCGGATCGGCGAAGCCACCGGCAATCCTGTTGCCGTACACGCCATAGGCCGTGGTGCTGACCGCACCGGGCTTGTTGTTGGTCGTGAAGGTGCCAGTGGGAATGTCGTAGACGAAGGCGTTGCCAGTGGCGAACCTGGTGTCGTAGTTGCCGACGACCTGGTTCCCGAAGTTGCTGTGGGCGATGGTGTAGAGCGTGTCGCCGCCGGGATAGATCAACGTGCTGAGCTGCGATCCGGGCGCCTTGGCCGCATCGTACAGATAGCCGAGATCGTAGGGGTTGGACGCGGCAGTGATGTAGCTGCCGACCACCCGCAGGATCCCCGACGCGGAACCGAAGCTCGGCCCATAGGGCGTGCTGCTGGTAGCGCCAGGATAGTTGGAGGCGCCTACCGCCGCCGACGGGAACGGCGAGATCGAATCTCCCGACAGGCCGAATAGCAGTCCGCCCGTGCCGCCCGCGTAGGAGTAGTTTCCGGTCATGTTGTCGCCGCGGATGCCAGTGACCGTCGTGATGGCGCTCGTGCCGTACTGGTAGGTCTTGAATCCGAGCTGTGCCTGCGCCGGCCTCGTCAGGGCGCCGAGACCCGCCGCACCCACGAATACGGCGACCATGATGCGACGCGCTTGCGTGACACGCGATGACTCCAATTCTCTCACCAAACTCCTCGTCGTTGATCTGGTCTTCAGCCCGGCTCGCCGATCGTGCGTCCCTGGAAAGGCGCAGCGCTCACCACGTCATGCGGAAGCCCGCCGTGAAGGCGTGGGCGTTGTCCTGGCCGGAGACCTCGCCCTCGTAGCGCAGGTAGATCGAGGTCGCGTCGGCGATGGCGGTATTGGCCGCGAGGCCCATCACGACGCCGTCGCGCTGCGGCGCCACGCCGTAGGTCGTGAACGGCGCAACGGGTGCGCCGGCGAACGAGGCGGTCACGGGACGCGCCGTGTCGGCATACTCGTGGCTCCAGCCCAGGCGGACCTTCAGCGCCAGCCGGTCGCGCCAGCCCAAGTCCATCGAACCGCCCAGCTGCGCGCCCAGCACCGTGCGCAGCGAGTTCGTCGTCTGCTGCGCCACCGAGAGGTTCAGCGAGCCCGCCCCCGTCTCGGTGAAGGCGTTCTGGGTGCCGGTATAGGCCTGCAGCCGCACGAACGGCGTGACGAAGGCGTCGGCAAGACCGCCGAGGTCGAAGCGATAGCCGGTCTCGACCTGGCCGTAGAACTGGTTGGCGCCGGTGTTGCCGATCGCCGTGCGCGGCGCGAGGCCCGGGATCGCGATGCTGCGCCACATCTGGTTGGCGCTGTAGGCATAGCCCGCGATTGCGTCGGCATAGACCTTGTCCTGGCTGTAGTTGGCATAGAGCCCGGCCTGGAAGCTGTTGGAGTTGCCCAGCCCGCTGAAGCCCGAGACCCACTGGTTGGCGTTCTGGTAGCCCGCCGTCACGCCGACCCGCAGGCCCGGCGCCACCAGACGGTCGAGGCCGCCGGCGAAGCCGCCCGCGCTGTAGGTCAGCGTGCCGGCATTGGCGCCGCTGCTGGTCATCGTGCCCAATCCGCCCAGCGCGCCGCCCCAGGCGCTCCACAGCGCCGGCACCGTGCTGTCGCACGCCACATCGCAGGCCTCGGCCAGCGCCACGCGGGTCGAACCGCCCAGACTGACGCCGCCACCCGCCTGTCCCGCGAAGTTGCTCAGGAACATCTGGATCCCCTGCACCATCGTGCTCGAGAAGCCCGAGTAGTTCTGGCCGCTGATCGAGTTCATCACAGCCTGGCCCTGTTGCAGGGAGAGCGTGGAGAGAGCGCCGATGACCGTGGCATAGTCGCCCGTCGCACCGAGCGCCGTGGCGTCGAGAACCGCGGCGATGGCGGCCTGGTTCGGCGTTGTGGCCGCCTGCGCGAAGCCGCCGATCTGCAGGCTGAGATAGACGTTGTTGGCGTCGTAGCTGAGGCTCGGCTGCAGGAATGGCAGGGCGCTGCTGACCGAGGCGTAGGTTCCGTTCACGCCGCCCGTGGCGTTGAGCAGCGTGTAGTTCGTGCGCGCCGCGTAGATGCCGGCCTGCGGCACGACGAGCAGCGAGCTGCCCGCACCGATCGTGGCGGTGCCCGTGACATTGATGCGGTCGCTCTGGCGCGCGGCATTGACCTCGGACTGATACGCGCCGCCGTTCTGGCTGTAGTTCCCGCCGACGTTCAGCGTGCCGATCGAGTTGCCGGGTGCAACGACGCCGGTGCTGGTCAGGTCGCCGACGATCGTGCCGGTACCCGAGAGCACGCCCATGTTGGTGACGTTGCCGGTGATCGTGCCGGTGTTGCTGAACTGGCCCAGGCTGCCGTTGAACACCGAGCCCGTCAGCGTCCCCCCATTGGCCGCCAGCCCAAGGTTGGCGAGGCTGCCGTTGAAGGCGCCGTTGTTGGTGAAGCTGCCCCGATTCAGCTGCCACTGGAGCGACGTGTCGACCGTGCCGTTGTTGACGAAGCTGCCGCCGGCATTGACGGTGAGCTGACCATTGCCGCCGATCGTGCCGTTGTTGACCAGGCCGCCACCATTGTTGACGGTGACGTCGCCCAGGATCGAACCGGTGTTGGCAATCGTGAGAAGGCCGCCGTTCACGGTCGTTCCGCCCGCATAGGTGCCGGCGCCGCCCAGGGTGAGGTTGCCGCTTCCCAGCGTCAGGCCGCCAGGCCCCCAGATTGGGCCGGTCAGACCGGCCGAGCCGTTCTGCTGAACCTGCACCGTCACATTGTCCATCAGGTACGTCGTGAAACTCGCCTGGAAAGTGTCCGGCAGGTTCAGCATGCCCTGCAGGGCCAGCATCTGGATGATGCTTCCATTGCCCCGATAGTCGTGACTGACGGGGACGCTGTAGCCTACGAAGCCGTTCACCGGATCGTAGAGGTAATTGAGGTTTTCGAAGAAGGTGCGGCCGAGGTTGGTGAAGCCCGCCCCGTCCGTGACCTGCACGCCGTAGGGCAGGATGGAACTGCTGTCACCCAGGATGAAACTGTAGGCGGCCGTCGTTTGCCCCGGCAGAAAGACATCCACTGTACTGCCGGGCTGCAGGCAGTTGGTCTCCGCCTGTGTCCTAGCGCTGCACTGCCCCGTGCCGACCGGGACCTGGCCGGCGGTCGGCGCCGTGACGATCATGAAGGAGATGCCGCTATCGGGTAGCTGGTTCAGGGTCCCGAGATCGTAGGGTGGCTGTCCGTCGACCGTGATCGAGACCGACCCATTCTGGGAGCCCCATTGCACGGGGTAGGCGGTGCCACCGATGCTGTACCAGGACTGGTTGGTGCCGTTCGAAGGCAGGTTCTGGAAGGCGAAGCCGCTGGTGTTCTGGCTGTTGAGCCCAAGCAGGATACCCGGGGTGTTGCCGAGGCCGAGGCTCGGAAATCCGCTCATGCCGATGATGTAGCCCGGCTGCATGTTGCTGACGCCAGGGCCGCTCACCAGCGAGAGCAGCGGATTCATGTTCCATGAGTTGTTGGCCGCCTGCTGCAAGTCTTTACGTGCGTTAAGGTGCGGCTCGACCATGACGCCGCCGCGATCGAAGCCGACGCCCATTTGATGGAAGTCGCCTTTGGTGGCCGCGAGGATCGGAACCCGCGCGGTCACCGACTGGCCGTTTGCGCCATTGATCTGCACGTTCGTTAGGTAGAGGGAGCCCACCGGCTTGTCGCCCTTGGTGGAGTAATCGATGGTCGCATGGGGCGCGAGGACCGGATCGTTGCCGGGCGTGTAATACTTTGGGCCCGCCACAAGCCCGAGGGAGCCGGTATCCAAAATGAAATTATGGGGGTTTTTGTGGCCGTTGAGCGTCAGCGAGACGAGTACCTGGTTGGGCCCGCCAGCGGAGTTCGGCTCGGTGGTGAGCGGAACGAAAAACGTGCCGCCGCCGCCGTACATGTTCCAGGGTAGCGCCGATTGCGCCACGACCGGACCGGAAAACAACGAACACGCCGACAGGACGAGCGTTGCCCGCCAGACACCTTCACGGTTCACGCCTCTACTCCCCAGCACCCACCCTTTGCGACGCTCTGGCCGCTTCATGCCCAATCCTGAATGAAGCTCCGCCGAAGCTCAAAAAGAAAAAGCTGGTCCCTGTACGCCGGCGAGGGTAGGGGCCGGCGAATCAGAGCACGTACCCCCGTCGAGGGTGAGGCCGGCGCCCATCCTGTAGCCCGCCTCCCGGCTCGCCAGACAGGCGACCCAACCAACGGTCTCCGCCGCCTGTCCGCGCCTTGCGACAGTCGCCCACCCCGTGGATGCCGAGGAAGATGCCCTTCGCCGCGCCGATCCTGCGCGGCGCTCACCGCCCGATGGAACCTTCCTCTACCAGGTTATGCGGAAGCCGGCGGTGAAGGCGTGGGCGTTGTCCTGGCCGGAGACCTCGCCCTCGTAGCGCAGGTAGATCGACGTCGCATCGGCGATGGCGGTATTGGCCGCGAGGCCCATCACGACGCCGTCGCGCTGCGGCGCAACGCCGTAGGTCGTGAACGGCGCAACGGGTGCGCCGGCGAACGAGGCCGTCACGGGACGCGCCGTCTCGGCATACTCGTGGCTCCAGCCCAGTCGTACCTTCAGCGCCAGCCGGTCGCGCCAGCCCAGATCCATCGAACCGCCCAGCTGCGCGCCCAGCACCGTGCGCAGCGAGTTCGTCGTCTGCTGCGCCACCGAGAGGTTCAGCGAGCCCGCCCCCGTCTCGGTGAAGGCGTTCTGGGTGCCGGTATAGGCCTGCAGCCGCACGAACGGCGTGACGAAGGCGTCGGCCAGACCACCGAGGTCGAAGCGATAGCCGGTCTCGACCTGGCCGTAGAACTGGTTGGCGCCGGTGTTGCCGATCGCGGTGCGCGGCGCGAGGCCCGGGATCGCGATGCTGCGCCACATCTGGTTGGCGCTGTAGGCATAGCCCGCGATTGCGTCGGCGTAGACATTGTCCTGGCTGTAGTTGGCGTAGAGCCCGGCCTGGAAGCTGTTGGAGTTACCGAGGCCGCTGAAGCCCGAGGCCCACTGGTTGGCGTTCTGATAGCCCGCCGTCACGCCGACCCGCAGGCCCGGCGCCACCAGACGGTCGAGGCCGCCGGCGAAGCCGCCCGCGCTGTAGGTCAGCGTGCCGGCATTGGCGCTGCTGCTGGTCATCGTGCCGAGCCCGCCCAGCGCGCCGCCCCAGGCACTCCACAGCGCCGGCACCGTGCTGTCGCAGGCGACATCGCAGGCCTCGGCCAGCGCCACGCGGGTCGAACCGCCCAGACTGCCGCCGCCACCCGCCTGTCCCGCGAAGTTGCTCAGGAACATCTGGATCCCCTGCACCATCGTGCTCGAGAAGCCCGAGTAGTTCTGGCCGCTGATCGAGTTCATCACCGCCTGGCCCTGCTGCAGGGAGAGCGTGGAGAGAGCGCCGATGACCGTGGCATAGTCGCCCGTGGCACCGAGCGCCGTGGCGTCGAGAACCGCGGCGATGGCGGCCTGGTTCGGCGTTGTGGCCGCCTGCGAGAAACCGCCGATCTGCAGGCTGAGATAGACGTTGTTGGCGTCGTAGCTGAGGCTCGGCTGCAGGAATGGCAGGGCGCTGCTGACCGAGGCGTAGGCACCGGTCACCCCACCGGTCGCGTTGAGCAGCGTGTAGGTCGTACGCGGCGCGTAGCTGCCGGCCTGTGGCAGGACGAATACGGTGCTGCCCGCTCCGATGGTGGCCGTGCCCGTCGCATTGAGCCGGTCGCCCTGGCGCGAGGCGTTGACCTCGGCCTGGAAGGTCCCGCCGGCCTGCGTATAGTTGCCTGTGACGTTCAGCGTGCCGATCGAGTTTCCGGGCGCGACGACGCCGGCGTTCGTCACGTTGCCGACGATCGTGCCGCTGCCGCCCAGGCTGCCGCTGCCACCCACCGCCACATCGCTGGTGATGCTTCCGTTGACCGCGAGCAGGCCGCCGAAGATCCGGGTTTCACCGGTATAGGTGTTGTTGCCGGTCAGCGAGAGCTGACCTTTGCCGAACAGACTCAACCCGCCAGCGCCGGTGACGGAAGTGGCGAGCGAACTGGCGCCGCTGGCATTGATGCTCAGCCGGCCGGCGCCAAGGTCGAGCACGCCGCCGGAGCCGGACAGGTTGCCGATGGTCGGGCTGTTGCCGTTGAGATTGAGCTGCCCTGCGTTGATGGTCAGCGAACCGCCCGTCGGCAAGGCTCCCGCCGAAGCGATATTCAGAATGCCGCCATTGACGATGGTGCCGCCGGTGTAACCGTTGGCGCCCGACAGGTTCATCGTGCCGCTGCCGAGCGCCAGGCTGCCCGTCCCCACGATATCGCCGCTGATGGTACCGGTACCGGTCTGCTGAAAGGTCGTCGCGGCCATCAGGTAGGTCGGGAAGTTCGACGAGAAGTTGTTGTCGAAGGCGAGCGTGCCCTGCAGGGCGAGCATCGGCGTGACCGAGCCGCTTGGATCATGGTTCGATCCGCTCCAGCGATAGCCGACGAAACCGCCATAGGGATCGTAGAGATAGTCGAAGCCGCGAAAGAAATTGTGGCCGGTGTTCACATAGGGTGGACCATCGACCACCTGAACGTTGGTTGGCGCCACGCGGTCAGGCGTTCCAACCGTAAAAGAGTAGCTTGCGACGGTACCCAGCTGTCCCGGAAGTGAAATCGCAATAGTCGTGCCGTTAGGCGCATAGGTCTGTTCGCCCGCGACGAGACCGCTGCCCGGCGGCGGCGGTGACAGGAACATATACTCAATGCCGCTGTCCTGGAGCACGGTCCCGTTCATGGGGACGCCATTGGTCTTCACGCTCATCGTGGTCGGCTGGAAGTTGCCGTAGAGTAAGCAGTTATTCGTAGGCACAGAGCATCGCGGCACCGTGTTCGCGTACGGATTCGTATTCGGATTCGGATTCGGAATCGCCATCAGTTTCACGTAGGCGAAGTCGTTCAGGAACGCGCTGTCGAGGCCCAGCATCACGCCGGGCTGCGCCTGGTTGTTGGTGATGACGAAGCCCGCGCGCATGTTGGCGACCGACAGGTCGGATAGGTTCGCGAATCCGGTCAGGTTGAGAAACGGGTTGCCGCTGGGAGACAAAGCCGTCGCGGCGCCGGCGGCGGCGTTGGCGGACCCGCGGTTGAAACCCACTCCCATCATCCCGATCCCGGTAGGACTGGAATTGGGCTGGCACTGGCCCGTGGCTTGCTTGCCGGGCTCGCAGGTTATGTTGGTCACGAGAAGGACCGGCACCGTGGCCATCGCGGAGGTCTGCTGGCCGTTGACGACTGGCCCATTAATGAGGATGTCGGCGGTGTAGACGGTTCCTTCGTTGATGATGCCGCTGCTGGTGTAGGTGATGCTGCCCGAGCCCTTCGACGTGCCCGGTGCAGGCGTGAACCGATCCGAAGAGACGAGGATACCGGTCGACCCGGTGTCCATTACGAAGTTGGTGGATTTCAACCCGGGAGCTTCGCCCGGGATCGTGAAGGGCATCGACAGGCTGACACTCCCCATCGTGCCGTCACCCATCTGGCCACCGGCAAAGGGAACGTAGAAGGTCGAACTCGTCGTCGTCGGGTAATAGTTCCACGACTGGGCCGCCGCCGGCCCCGCGATCGCCATCGACAAACTGGCGACGAGCGTCGCCGACCAGCCACAATTCTTCACCCGCAACTCCTCCAGATCCCCCAATCCCCAAACCCGGCGGCGCCGCTTGCGTCAGCCCTTCGTCTTCGCCCGCTCGATCGCTTCGGTGATGAGGCGGCGGGCCTCGTCGACGTCGCCCCAGCCCAGCAGCTTCACCCACTTGCCCGGTTCGAGATCCTTGTAGTGGATGAAGAAGTGCTCGATCTGGTGGCGCGTGATCTCCGGCAGGTCGGTGTAGTTCTTCACATGGACGTAGCGCTGGGTCAGCTTGGGCGACGGCACGGCGATGATCTTCTCGTCGCCGCCGCCGTCGTCCTCCATGCGCAGCACGCCGATCGGGCGCACGTTGATCACGGCGCCGGCGATGATCGGGCGGGTATTGGCCACCAGCACGTCGATCGGGTCGCCGTCGTCGGACAGGGTATGCGGCACGAAGCCGTAATTCCCGGGGTAGCGCATGGGCGTGTAGAGGAAGCGGTCGACCACCAGGGTACCGGCTTCCTTGTCCATCTCGTACTTGATCGGCTCTCCGCCGATCGGCACTTCGATGATGGTGTTCACGTCTTCGGGCGGATTCTTGCCGATGGCAATGGCGTCGAGGTTCATGGCGCGATCCTGAACGAAGCCGCCGAAAAGCTCAAAAAGAAACCGGCGGCCCTTGCGGGGCCGCCGGTCCTTATCTTCTCGCAGACGGTGTGTCAGTCGTCGGCGTAGATGTCGCGGTCCTTGGTCTCGGGCATGAACAGGAGGCCGATCACCAGGGTCATGCCGGCCACCGCGATGGGGTACCAGAGGCCCGAGTAGATGTTGCCGGTCGCCGCCACGATGGCGAAGGCGGTGGGCGGCAGGAAGCCGCCGAACCAGCCATTGCCGATATGGTACGGCAGCGACATGCCCGAGTAGCGGATGCGGGTCGGGAACAGCTCGACCAGCAGGGCCGCGATCGGTCCGTAGACCATCGTCACGTAGATGACGAGGATGGTCAGGATGACGATGACCATCGTCATGTTGACCTGCTTGGGGTCGGCCGCGGCCGGATAGCCGGCAGCGCGGATGCCGGCGGTCGCTTCGGCGTTGAAAGCCCGCTCCTTGGCCGCGCCCTCGGCTCCCGCCTTCGCCTTGTCGAAGGAGGTCACCAGCTTGTCGCCGATCTTGATCTGCGCCGGGGTGCCGGCCGGGGCGGACTGGTTCGAGTAGTTCACCGAGTTGCGCGCGAGGAACGACTTGGCGATGTCGCACGAGCTGGTGAACGAGGCGGTGCCCGTCGGGTTGAACTGGAACGAGCACTCGTTGGGATCGGCGATCACCACGACCGGAGACTTCTCGATCGCGGCATTGAGCGCCGGGTTCACCGCGTTGGTGAGGGCATGGAACAGCGGGAAGTAGGTCACCATGGCGAGCGCGCAGCCCGCGAGGATGATCGGCTTGCGGCCGATCTTGTCCGACAGCCAGCCGAAGAAGATGAAGAACGGCGTGCCGATGGCCAGGGCCACGGCGATCACGATGTTCGAGGTCGTGCCGTCGAGCTTCAGCGTCTGGGTCAGGAAGAACAGGGCGTAGAACTGGCCCGTGTACCAGACCGCGGCCTGACCGGCGGTGCCGCCGAACAGGGCGATGAGCGCGATCTTGGCGTTCTTCCACACGCCGAACGCCTCGCGCAGCGGGGTCTTCGAACCCTTGCCCTCGGCCTTCATGCGCTGGAACGCGGGCGATTCCTGGAGCTGCAGGCGGATCCAGATCGAGACGGCCAGCAGCAGGATCGAAACCAGGAACGGCACGCGCCAGCCCCAGTCCGCGAACTGCTCGGGCGTCAGCGACAGGCGCAGCGCGAGGATGACCAGCAGCGAGAGGAACAGGCCGACGGTCGCCGTCGTCTGGATCCACGAGGTGTAGAAGCCACGCCGGCCCTGCGGCGCATGCTCGGCCACGTAGGTTGCCGCGCCGCCATACTCGCCTCCCAGCGCCAGGCCCTGGAGCAGTCGGCAGGCGATGAACAGGATCGGCGCCGCGATGCCGATCGAGGCATATCCGGGCAGCAGGCCGACGACGAAGGTCGCAATGCCCATCAGGGTCATGGTGACGAGGAAGGTGTACTTGCGGCCGATCAGGTCGCCCAGGCTGCCGAAGAACAGCGCGCCGAACGGACGGACCGCGAAGCCGGCGGCAAAGCCCAGCAGCGTGAAGATGAAGGCCGCCGTCGGATTGACGCCGGTGAAGAAGTTGGCGGCGATATTCGCGGCCAGCGAGCCCGCGAGATAGAAGTCGTACCATTCGAAGACGGTGCCGACGGAGGAGGCGATGATCACCTTCCTCTCTTCGCGCGTCATTGGACGCGAGTGGTCGTCTGCGGTGCCGGCTACGGCCATAGGCGTTTCTCCCTTATGACAATCGAATTGGACTCGATTGCTTAGAGATCGCCTTTAGTTGGACATGCGGGGTCCGTGCAATTGGACCAAGGTCACGCAAGACCAAAGTCGAATGCCGTCTGCGGAATTTCAGAAGCCGTGCGACGTCACCCGCGGAAGACCCATACGATCGCGGCACCGATGCAGAGCGCCAACGTCACGACACCCGCCATCTCCGCGTAGCGGAGGTAGGTCTTGCGCAGCACTTCGAGTAGCAGTTCGGGCGGGTAGTTGGGCGGCAGGTCCGCACCCTTGTTCAGGAGCACCCAGAGCTCCGTCGACTTGTGGTTCCATTTCGGCGCGTTGTACGCGAACAGGCCGAGCACCGATCCGTGCAGCGCCTCCAGGATCGCTCCCGACTTCAGGCAGAGCAGCAGGTCGTAGGAAAGGCCGAGCATGACCATGCAGATCGCCAGCAGCGCGAAGCCGCAGCCGCGACGCACGATGAAGTCCGCGAGATACTCGATCCGATCCATCGGCCCTCCGGGTGCAGCCTATTGCACAGCACCTGACATGAGCAAGACACGGACCAGGGCGGGGAAGCACAGAACCAGCGCGACCGCGGCCCAGACCCAGTTCGGACCGGGCGCCTCGCGCGAGGCGGGGACGGCACGCTCGATCAGGGCGGCCGGCACCCCCGAGACCAGCAGCGTCGTCGTCGCCACGATCAGACTGGAGAAATAGAACATGACGCTGGGATCGTTGGGCAGCCAGGGGGGTGCCCAGATGAGACTGTAGGCGGCGACGAGATGCACCAGCGGGGAGAAGATGCCGTTGAACACGGCCAGCCCCAGCACGAGGGCGAAGACCTGGTGGCGGAGCATCGTCAGCCTCCACCCGCAAGACGCGGCGTGAGGCCGGCCGACGCCATGGCGAAGTAGAAGCCGGTACGCAGCCAGAATAGCCAGAACGCCGTGATCAGCGGCAGCCAGCGCCGCGAAAGCGATACCGGCGTGACGAAGCCCACCGCGGCGATGGCCCATTCGGTAAGCCAGACGAAGGATCGCCAGATGTAGTTCTGCGGCTGCAGCGCCGGCACGAAGAACGACAGCGCCCAGCGCCCGATGCAGGCCCAGGCCACGAGCGACAGCCCGTAGTTCACGATCCAGAAGGGCAGGTAGCCCCAGAAGAAGTCGGGTTGGTTCATCGGTCCAAGTGGAAAGGGCGGGGCTTGCGCCCCGCCCTACCCTTCCTCAAGTCGCGGCGGCAATCAATGTGCCGCCTCGGCGTTGCGCACCGATCCGGCGGGTACCCGGATCGAATCGATGAAGTCCTGCATCTCGGCCGATGCCGGCTTGCTCACCCAGCCGGCGATCAGCATGGCGATGAAGGCCGCCGGAATACCGAAGATGCCCACCGAGATGTTGTTGATGCCCCAGATGTACGCAACGTCGCGACCGCGGATCTTCACGATGTTGATGTCGCCCATCCAGCTCAGGCTCTGCTTGACCCACGGCCCGTAGAACTCGGTCGCGATCAGGAAGAACATGCACAGGCCGAAGCCGACGATGATGCCCCAGACGCCGGCCGCATCGCCTGCCCTCTTCCACCAGATGCCGAGGACCAGGCCCGCGAACAGGCCGGCCGCCGCCATCGAGAAGGCCCACGACACCAGGAACAGGATGTCCGCCCCCAACGTGCCCGCCACGTAGGCGGCGACCAGGGCCACCAGGCCGAGAAGAACCCGGCTGATGACGAGGCGGCGCTTGGTGTCGGCGTTGGGGTCGATCATCTTGTAGTAGATGTCGTGGCTGAGCGCGTTGGCGATCGCGAGCAGCAGTCCGTCCGCGGTCGAGAGCGCGGCGGCGAGACCACCGGCCGCAACCAGGCCGGAGATCACGTAGGGCAGGCCGGCGATTTCCGGCGTCGCCAGCACGACCGCGTCGGTGTGCAGGCGGAACTCCGAGAGTTGCAGGATGCCGTCGCCGTTGCCGGTGACGCCCTTGCACAGCGCGAAGGTCTGGGCGGCGTTGGCGGCGTCGCAGGCGCCGACGAGGCCGATGCTGCCCCACGAGGAGACCCACGCCGGCAGGCTGGCGATCGGCTGCCCGATCACGTGCTGGTACACTTCCAGCTTGGCGAAGGCCGCGTAGGCCGGCGCCGTGAAGTAGAGCAGGAAGATGAAGAACAGCGACCACGCCACCGAGTCGCGGGCCTGCTTGACCGACGGCGTGGTGAAGTAGCGCATCAGGATGTGCGGGAGCGACGCCGTGCCGACCATCAGGCAGAGGATCAGCGCGAAGAAGTTCCACATCGCCGTCGGGCTGTAGGCGCCCTTGGCATCGGTGAAGGCCGAAGCGTAGGGCTGTGCGATGCCGAAGGTTTTCTCCAGCGCCTCGATCTTCTCAAGAGCCTGGCCGTACATGATCTGCGGGATCGGGATGCCCGTGACCTTGGCCGACAGCACGACGACCGGGATCAGGTAGGCAATGATCAGGATGATGTACTGAGCCACCTGCGTCCACGTGACCGCCTTCATGCCACCCAGCATCGAGCAGAGCAGGATGCCGAGCAGACCGACGAAGCAGGCCAGCTGGAACGGGATGTCGAGGAAGCGTGCGGTGATGATGCCGACACCGACGATCTGCGCGACGACATAGGTGAACGACGCGGTGATCAGGACGACGACCGCCAGGGCGCGGGCCACGTTGCCGCCGTAACGGGCGCTGAAGAAGTCCGGCACGGTGAACTGGCCGAACTTGCGCAGGTACGGCGCCATCAGGATCGAGACAAGCACATAGCCGCCGGTCCAGCCCAGTACGAACGCCAGGCCGCCATAGCCGCCGAAGTAGAGCGAGCCCGCCATGCCGATGAACGAGGCGGCGCTCATCCAGTCCGCGCCCGTCGCCATGCCGTTGTAGAAGGCGGGAACGGCGCGGCCGGCGACATAGTATTCGTTGACCTCGGCGGTCCTCGCCAGCCAGCCGATCAGCGCGTAGACGCCGAGGGTCAGGAAGATGAAGAGGTAGCCGAGTATGCGGTTCGGCACGCCCATAAACTCGAGGAGGCCGATGAAGATCGTGAACCCGATGAAGGTTCCGGTGTAGAGCGCATAGATGCGCCCGAGATTGGCGAGAAACCCGCCTTGGATGGCTGCCATGGTCGTTCCCCCGTCACTCGTCCTGGACGCCGAATTCGTGATCGATCTTGTCCTGGGACTTGGCGTTCCAGACGCACATCAGGACGAAGGCGATCAGCGAGCCTTGGGCCGCCATGTAGTAGCCCAGCGGAAATCCGATGATCCGGATCTGGTTGAGCTGCGGCGCCCAGAAGTGGATCACGAAGCTGAAGAAGAACCATGCGGCGAGGATGACCAGCATCAGCCGCTTCGTTTTTTCCCAATAGGCGGCCTGCTGCGAGGCCGTCAGTCTGCTTTCCGCCATGCTCTTGCTCCTCCAAAGACAATTGGAGGCGCCGATGCACAACCACCGCCGCGATGAGTTCGGGATTGCCCGATGGTACGCTGAACTCCCCATCGCCCGGTTTGCTCGGGCGCCTTGTTTCTTCATTTTCATTCAATCAGACTGCGTGAATATACAGCAGGTGTGATTCACTGTCAGTGCGGCTGTACCCCTACTTTAGTCGAATATCCATTCACAGGCCGTGCAGTCGACGAGAGAGCAGCATGCTTGCAGGGCTCAAGAGCTACCTTTTCCCCACGCGCATCCGCTCACGCGCGCAGCTCACGCGTTTCGTCAGCGGCGAGGCGTCCTACGTGGCCCAACGGTCGACCTACGAATTCTCCCGCAATACGCTGGCGTGGTTCGGCCAGTCGGCCTTCGGCGATCCCGCCTTCAACGACGCCTTTGCGGTCTGCCGCTGGGAAGCCTTCGCGGCCATCGCCGCCGACATGGCTTTCGTCGTGCGGTCCTTTCTCGACGGCGGCCCCGAGTTGGACCCCGCCCTGGTACGAACGTACGCCGACGCGCTGGGCGAATATCCGGCGCCGGTTCATCGGCCCGAAGGCTGGAGCGATCGCCATGCGGCCCTGCTCAGCCGCTTCGCCGGTGTCTCCTCCGATCATCGCCCCGACCTCAAGGTCATGGGACACAGGACGGGTGCGCTGATCCACGAATTCGTGCCGGCCCGGTCGAAGAACGCCGAGGAGGAACGCCAGGTGCTGGCCGCGGCCGTGACGTTCGGCCTGATCTCGTTCAACGATCGCCTGCCCAAACGCCTCGATCGCAACGCGTTGCTGGCCAATCTCCGCCTTGCGTCTTGATTCTCCCGGCCCCGGTGGTCACGCTCATCCCATGGCCGACATCGAGCGCTTCCTGGTAGCCGACGACCACCCGATGGTTCGCGACGCGCTGGCGTCGGCGCTCGGTCAGGCGTTCACCGGCGCGCAATTCAACATGGCCGGTTCCCTCGACCAGGCGAAAGCCGCGCTCGACCGCGAGCCCGAAACCGATGCGGTGCTGCTCGACCTGGACATGCCGGGCATGGACGGGCTCACCGGCCTCGCCCGCCTGCGCGCCGAGCATCCCACCGTGCCCATCGTCGTCGTGTCGGCGGCGCGCGAGGCCTCGGTGGTGCGCCGCGCCTACGAGTTCGGCGCCTCGGCCTATATCGACAAGTCCGCGCCACTCGACGAGATCGCCGCGATCGTGCGCGCCGTCCTCGACGGCGAGATCTTCGCGCCGCCCGAAGCCAGCACCGGCGAGACCTTCGCCCAGCGCGCCGCCCAGCTCACGCCGCAGCAATGGCGCGTGCTGTCGCTGATGGTGCAGGGCGACCAGAACAAGCAGATCGCGCACAAGCTCGGCGTCGGTGAAGCCACCGTGAAGGCGCACGTGACGGTGATCCTGCGCAAGCTCGGCGTCCGCTCGCGCACCCAGGCCGTGATCGAGGCGCGCGGACTGGCGTTGCCGTCGACGGAGACGATCAGGCCGTAAGCCGCCCCACGGCCGAACTCCGCAGCCTTAGCAGTGCGCGCAGCGATGCCGGCTTCACCGGCTTGTGCAGCAGTTCCACCTGCAGCGCGCGCGCGCGCAGCCGCAATGTCGGATCGCGGTCGGCCGTGACGAGCGCGGCGGGCACGGCGCGACCCCAGGCGGCGCGCATCGCGACCACGGCGTCGAGACCGTCGGCGCCCTCGTCGAGATGCAGGTCGGCCAGCACCAGGTCCGGCAGGCGCCCGGCGCGCGCCACCGCGTCCAGCGCCTCGGCCTGCGACGCAGCCGTCGCGACGTTGCAGCCCCACCCGCCCAGCAGCGCCGCCATCGCCTCGCGCACCCGCGCCTCGTTGTCGAGGCAGAGCACGAAGCTCTCGGCCTCGATCGACGGCAGCGACTGTTGCACCGGCTGCGCCACGGGCGCTGTCACGACGGCCGCCACGCGGGGCACGGTGATGGAGAAGGTCGAGCCGCGGCCCGGTGCCGAGGCAAGCGCGACCGGCAGGTCGAGCATGCGCGCGATGCGGTCGACGATGGCGAGGCCGAGCCCCAGCCCCCGCTCCTCGCGCGGCCCCTCGTCCTCGGGCTGCAGCCGCACGAACTCGTCGAAGATCACGGCCTGCTTGTCGGGCGCGATGCCCGGTCCGTTGTCCCTCACCTCGATGCGCAGCGAATCGCCGACCCGCCGGCAACCCAGCAGCACCCGCGCCGGCCGTCCCTCGACCTGCCCGTAGCGCAGCGCGTTCGAGAGAAGGTTCTGCAGGATGCGGCGCAGGAAGGCCGGATCGGTGTCGACGAAGGCGCGCGTCGGCGCCACCGCCAACGCGATTCCGCGCCGTGCCGCCATCGGCGCGAAGGCCGTCGCCAGCGACTCGAAGAGCGGCTGCAGCGCGAAGGGCCGCCGCTCGGGCTTGAAGGCGCCGGCATCGAGCTTGGAGATGTCGAGCAGCGCGTCGAGCAGCGATTCGACGGCGCCGAGGCTCGCATCGATCTTGCCGCCGAGATCGTTGCGCGGGTCGCGGTCGATCATCGCCGCCGTGAACAGCCGCGCGGCATGCAGCGGCTGCAGGAGATCATGGCTCGCCGCCGCGATGAAGCGCGTCTTGCCGAGATTGGCGGCCTCCGCCTCGGCGCGGCTGGCCTCGAGTTCGGCGGTGCGCTCGACCACGCGCTGCTCCAGCGTCTCGGCCGCGCGGCGGAGCTGGCCGTCGCTGTCGCGCAGCGCCTGGGCGATGCGCACCCGCGCCGTGACGTCGTTGCAGGTGGCCACGAACCCGTCCCCCGGCAGCGGATCGAGCCGCAGTTCGATCACGCGGCCGTCGCGCGTGGTGATCTCGTGCGTCTGCGGCGTCTCGGGCCGGCGCAGCAGCGCCACGACCTCGGGCGTCGCGCCGAACTCGCGCGGCGCGGCGCCGACGGCCACCGCGTCGTCGTCCAGTGCCAGCAGGTCGGTGAAGCGGTCGTTGAAGATCTCGAGCCGGCCCTCGCGGTCGAACGAGGCGATGCCCATGCCGACATGGTCGAGCGTGTTGCGCAGGATCTCGTAGTTGTAGCGGATCGCCTCGGAGGCCTCGTCGATGATGGCGCGCGCGCTGCGCGGCAGCAGCCGGCCGCGCCGGGCCGAGGCCGCCACGATGACGCGCGCCGAGGCCGCGCCCAGCGTGCCCGACAGCATGCGCTCGGTGCGGACCACCGCCGTTTCCAGCGACAGTTCGCCCGTGAGGGTGCGGGCCGCGCGCTCGACACCGACGAAGCGCGCGAGGAGCTGGCGCAGCTCCTCGATGCGGGCAGCGTCGGCCGGCGCGCGGCGCGGCAGCGGCCGCGGCTCGGCGCCCAGCACGAAGGCGTCGGCCTGTTCGCGGTCCCGGCCCACCGGCCGCACCAGCAGCGAGACCCCGACCAGCAGTGCCGTGTTCACCGCGACGCAGACCAGGAAGCCCTGCAACACCGGATCGAGCGCGGCCAGCGGCTCGGGCAGGTAGGGGCTGAACGGCGCCACCGGCCCCGCGCCCGCTCCCGCGCCGCTGCCGCCACCCTGGCGCAGGGTCGGCAGCAGCAGCGCGTAGAGCCACACGACGAAGCCGCCGGTCAGGCCCGCCACGACGCCGTACCTGTGGGCGCGCTGCCAGTAGAGGCCGAGCACGAGGCCGGGCGCGAAGTTGGCGACGGCGCAGAAGGAGATCAGCCCGATCGAGGCGAGCGGCAGGTAGCCCGAGATGATGCGCTCGTAGGCATAGCCCGCCATCAGGATCAGCACGACGGCGGCGCGGCGCACCAGCACCACCAGCGGCCCCATGTCCCGTGCGACGCCGGCCTGCCGCTTCAGCAGGTAGGGCATCAGCAGCTCGTTGCCGATCATGCCCGACAGCGCCATGCAGGCCACGATGACCATCGAGGTCGCCGCCGACAGGCCGCCGATGAACACGAAGGCCGACAGC
The DNA here is from genome assembly GCF_019039055.1 of Reyranella humidisoli. NCBI lineage: Bacteria > Pseudomonadati > Pseudomonadota > Alphaproteobacteria > Hyphomicrobiales > Reyranellaceae > Reyranella > Reyranella humidisoli. Next base: position 96,375 of record NZ_JAHOPB010000004.1, on the reverse strand, counting down.
CAGCTCTCGCCGCCGACCAGCGGCAGCTGCAGCACGTAGAGGTCGGGGCTGACGTTCGGCCCCAGCAGCAGCAGGCCCGCCGCCGCGATCGGGATCACGAACAGGTTGATCAGCACGAGATAGGCCGGGAACAGCCAGCGCGCCGTCTTCAGGCTCGCCGGATGGTCGTGCTCGACGACGGCGACATGGAACTGGCGCGGCAGGCAGAGGAAGGCCATGCCCGAGAGCAGCGACATCACCACCCAGGTGAGCGGCGAGGCCTCGCGCGTCAGCCGCTCGGCCACGGCCGGCGCCTCGGCGAGCCGCGCCACCATGTCGGACGGGCCGTCGAACAGGAACCACACCACGAAGGGGCCGACCGCCAGCAGCGCCAGCAGCTTGACCACCGACTCGAAGGCGATGGCCAGCATCATGCCGCGATGCTGCTCTGAGGCCTGCACGTTGCGCACGCCGAACAGGATGGTGAACAGCGCCATCAGCGCCGCCACGATCAGCGAGGTATCGGCATGCACGACACCCGGCGCGCCTCCGACCCACGGCGAGGGTGCGGCGATGGTGCGGAACGACGCCGACACGGCCTGCAGCTGCAGCGCGATGTAGGGCAGCACACCCACCGTGGCGAACAGCGTGGCGGTGACGCCGACGGCGCGGCTCTTGCCGTAGCGCGACGCCAGGAAATCGGCGATCGACGTCACGTTGTGCTGCTTGGCCACCCGCACCATTTTCCGCAGCATCGGGTAGCCCAGGGTCACGACCAGGACCGGGCCGGTGTAGATCAGGATGAAGTCGATGCCCGAGGTCGCCGCGCGGCCGACCGCGCCGTAGAAGGTCCAGGAGGTACAGTAGATGGCCAGCGACAGACCGTAGACGACCGGGGCCACCGAGTTCCGCGACCAGTCGCGCGCGTAGCGGTCGCCGAAATAGGCCACGGCGAAGAGCAGCCCCAGATAGGCCAGCGACAAGGCCAGGACAGCCGGTTCCACCAGCATGCGTGCGCGTTTCTCCCCGGCGTCATTGAACCGTCTGGGCGGGGCCGCTACAAGCTCCGCGACACAAGGATTTAGTTAGAATGGCATCCTACCAGTACATCTACGTGATGAAGGGTCTGAACAAGACCTTTCCCGGCGGCAAGCAGGTCCTGAAGGACATCTGGCTGTCGTTCCTGCCCGGCGCCAAGATCGGCGTGCTCGGCCTCAACGGCTCGGGCAAGTCCACCCTGCTCAAGGTCATGGCCGGCCGCGACGACAATTTCACCGGCGAGGCCTGGGCGGCCGAGGGCGTGAAGGTCGGCCTGCTGGAGCAGGAGCCGGGCCTCGACCCGTCCAAGGACGTGCTGGGCAACGTCATGGACGGCGCCGGCGAGATGGCGAAGATGCTGGCGCGCTTCGAGGAGGTCTCCAACGCCTTCTCCGATCCCGATGCCGACATGGACAAGCTCATCGAGGAGCAGGGCGAGCTGCAGGAGAAGATCGACGCCGGCAACGGCTGGGACCTGGGCCGCACCGTCGAGATCGCCATGGACGCGCTGCGCTGCCCACCGTCCGACGCCAGCGTCGAGAATCTCTCGGGCGGCGAGAAGCGCCGCGTGGCGCTGTGCCGCCTGCTGCTCAGCAAGCCCGACATGCTGCTGCTCGACGAGCCGACCAACCATCTCGACGCCGAGTCGGTGGCCTGGCTGGAGCGCCATCTCGCGGAGTTCCCCGGCACCGTCGTGGCCGTCACCCACGATCGCTACTTCCTCGACAATGTCGCCGGCTGGATCCTCGAACTCGACCGCGGCGCCGGCATCCCGTGGGAAGGCAACTACTCGTCCTGGCTGAAGCAGAAGGACAAGCGCCTCGAGCTGGAAGAGAAGACCGCCGACGCCCGCCGACGCACCATGCAGCGCGAGCTCGAATGGATGGGCACCAGCCCCTCGGCCCGCCGCTCCAAGAGCAAGGCGCGAATCGCGGCCTACGAGCAGATGGTCGAGGAGAACAAGCAGGAGACGCTCGACCGCGCGCAGATCGTCATCCCCGCGGGCCCGCGCCTCGGCGACCACGTCATCCGCGCCGAGGGCATCTCCAAGGGCTTCGGCGACCGGCTGCTGATCGACAACCTCACCTTCAACCTGCCGCCGGGCGGCATCGTCGGCGTCATCGGCCCCAACGGCGCCGGCAAGACCACGCTGTTCAAGATGATCACCGGCCTCGACAAGCCCGACACCGGCACCTTCTCGGTCGGCCCGTCGGTGAAGCTGGGCTACGTCGACCAGAGCCGCGAGACACTCGATCCCAACAAGAGCGTGTGGGAGGAGCTCTCGGGCGGCCTCGACATCATCAAGCTCGGCAGCAAGGAAATCTCCAGCCGCGCCTATTGCGGCTCGTTCAACTTCAAGGGCGCGGACCAGCAGAAGAAGGTGGGCCAGCTCTCGGGCGGCGAGCGCAACCGCGTGAACCTCGCCAAGATGCTGAAGAGCGGCGCCAACGTGCTGCTGCTCGACGAGCCGACCAACGATCTCGACGTCGACACGCTGCGCGCGCTCGAAGAGGCGCTGGTCGAGTTCGCCGGCTGCGCCGTCGTGATCTCGCATGATCGCTGGTTCCTCGACCGCACCGCCACCCACATGCTGGCCTTCGAGGGCGATAGCCATGTCGAGTGGTTCGAGGGCAACTACCAGGATTACGAACTCGACCGGCATCGCCGCCTCGGCACCGACGCCGACCAGCCGCACCGCATCAAGTACAAGCCGCTGGTCCGCTAGACCGGCGGGCACGGGAACGGCGGCATGGCATGAACCCGCTCGACGAAGTGCAGTGGGGACACGACTGGGCGTGGGGTGTGCCGCTGATCGCGCTGACCTGCGTGATCCATATCCTGTGCCTGGCGGTCTTCACCGCCCGGGTCGACCGGGTGCTCGACACGATGCGGGACCGCGGCCGCCACGTCACCCTCACCTTCTCCCTGGTGATGGCGATGGCGGTGACTCTGGTGACGACCCTGCACATCCTCGAAGGCGGCATCTGGGCACTGGCCTTCCGCTACCTGGACGCCATCCCCGACAACCGCTCCGCCATGCTCTATTCGCTGGGCGCGCTGACCACCTACGGCGACACCAGCATCCACCTCGCCCACCAGTGGAAGATGCTGGGCGGGCTGGAAGCGGTGAACGGCGTGCTGCTGTTCGGCCTGACGACGGCGTTCCTGTTCGCGATGATCCAGAGAGTGCTGCCACCGGCGAAGCGGTGACGAACCTTTCGCTTCAGGCCGCTTCCCTCCGACACAAGCACGACGCCCGCACCGGCATCTCGGTACGGGCAGACGCCAGATCGAGCCGCGCCTTGATCAGCGGGGCCTCGACCGTTTCGCCGCGGCGCGTCAGGCATTCGTGCAGGCCGTGCAGGCTCCACACGTTTTCGGGATGCCAGCAGGCGCGGTTGGTTTTGCCGTCGAAGCCGAGGTCGGCGCGATAGACGGCTTCGGCCTCGGCGAGATGGCCCTGCTCCAGCAGCAGCGCGCCCAGCGCATGGCGCGTCGGCTGCATCCAGCCCCAGGGCTCGTCGTAGGGCAGTGAATCGTCGAGTACGACGGCGCGGCGCAGATGAGCGAAGGCGAGGTCGAAGTTGCCGCGACGATATTCCAGCTCGCCGGTCAGCATCTCGTCGGCGATGGCCAGCAGGTCGACCATGGTGTTGTTGTGCAGGCGCCGGCTCTCGGGCACGCGCGCCCTGGCGGCGCGGAAGGCGGCGCGCGCCTGCTCGGCCTGCTCGATCTCGCCCAGCACCGAATGCGCCACGCCCTTTGCGTAGAGCGTCATCGCCGTGGTCGAGCAATAGAGGTCTGGATCCTTCGGCAGCTCCTGCGCGATGATCTCGCGCCATTTGCCGAAGCGCACCAGCACATGCTGCTTCATCGAGAGATAGCCCTCGACGAAATCGGCCATCGGCGGCGACGGGATGCGCAGCAGTTCCTCGGGCGTGGTGTCGATCAGTTCCTGCGCCGCGGTGATGGCCGGCGTGTACTGGCCGAGGAACATGGCGCCGTAGACGATGAAGTGATGGTCGTGGCTGCGGTACATAGAATAGACGTTGAGGGCGCCCTCGCGCGCCAGGTACTTGCGGTCGACCACCACGGCCTTCTGGTTGTAGACGACGACGTCGCGATAGTTGCCGCACAGCACGTCGATATGGGTCGGCATGTGCACGAGATGGCCCGAATCGGGCACGAGGTCGCGCAGCCGGTCGCCGGCGCGCAGCGCACGCTGCGGGAACGGCGACATCTCCATCAGATGGACGTAGAGGTGCAGCAGGCCGGGATGATCCCAGCTCGCCGGGATGTCGCGGAAGGCGCTCTCCAGCACCTCGACCGCCTCCTCCGTGCCGGCGCCCGGCGTCGGCTGGCCGGTCTTGAGGTCCCACATCTGCCAGGGCGTCTCGTTCATGATCGCCTCGGCATAGACCGAGCGCAGGTCGAGATCGTGCGGATGGGCGCGGAACAGCTTGCGCATCTCGACGGTGAAGGCCTTGTCCCAGGTCGTCTGGTCCTCGATCACCTCGCGCTGCGGGTAGCGCGCCGGCAGCGCGCGGATCAGCGCCTGCTCGACCGGCGAGGCGTTGGGCGCGGCGGCCAGCGCGCGCTGCATGGCGTCGTAGGAGGCTTCGAGCGCGCGCTTCTTGCCGGCCGGATCGTAGCGGTGCCAGGGCAGGTTGTAGTTCGGGCCGGCGGCGTAGGAGATGCCCCAGTGCGCCATGGCGCAGCCGGGATCGGTCTCGAGCGCCTTCTCGAAACACTTGATCGCTTCGGCATGGTTGAAACCGTAGAGCCAGTTCAGTCCGCGATCGAACCAGAGCTGCGTCTGCGGCGAAGTGGTCGTGACGCTGCGCTTGTAGGCGCCGAGATCGTAATAGTCGTCCATGGTCCATGCCCCCGCTGCGATCCGGGGGCATGGTGCCGTCGGGAAAGGGCCGGCGGCAAGCCCGGCCGTTCTCCGTGTCGTGAAGGGCTCACCGGCAGGGCGGCGCGCCGGTCCCTTGCGTCCGCCACTGCTTCAGGCAGTCGCTGTCGTCCTTCATCACCAGTGGCACGAACAGCAGCGACTGCTGCCCGCCGATCAGCTGCTGCTGGTTGATCCACGTGCCCGGCGCCGGCACGCGCGTACGGTAGCGCACGACGGTCTCGCCGGCCGCGGCCGTCAGGGTCGGCGTGTCGACGACCGGCTCCGGCCCGTAGATGCCGGCCGCAGTAGCGTTACCGACGCGGCGCCCGCCGCTCACCAGCCAGAGCTGCGCCTGCTTGGCCGAGGCATAGGGAAAGAAATCCGCACGCCCGGTCGGCGGATCGTTGACGGCGAACAGCTTCGCGTCGATCTGCACCTTCAGCGGCTCGGGCCGTCCCGCCGGCGCGGCCAGGATGTCGGCCCGCAGCGCGCCGTAGAGGCCGCCGAGTTCGGGCACGCGCAACTCCTCGCCGGTCGCCAGTGCGAGGCGGCCGAGCGGCGTGTCGATCACGACGGGCTCGTCACCCGGGCTCGCCCAGGCAGCCGTCGCGGCCGACAGGTGCGTGGCGCGATAGCGGCCGAGCACCGATCCGGCAGGACCGGCCAGAACGACCGTGTGATAGGTCCTGTCGCCGTCGCGTTCGGGATAGGAGCCCACCAGGTAGCCGCTGCCGGCCTTGGCCGACGCCGACAGGGCCTGCTCGAAGGCGCCGCCACGCGCCTCGGCCTTCGCCTTGATGTCGGCTGCGGACAGGCCCGAGGGAAGAGCCGAGAGTTCCGGCAGGACCAGCAGCTCGCCCGCTTCCGGCCGCGCCGAGGAAAGCAGCGACGATCCGTCGGGCCATTGCGCCGCCGACAGCGCGACGGAGCGCACCGACGTCGTGGCGTTGCCGTCGGTCGGGCTGCGGTGCAGTGCCATCAGCGGCACGTAGAGGTCCGGACGGCGCCGCGCGAGCTGGGCGGTGCGCTCGGCATCGGCTTCGGCCGGGACGATGCTGGTCGCGAATACGCCGGCGAGGCCGGGCGGCAGGGTCTCGGGCGGCACCACCGGCGCCTGCACCAGCTTCTCGCCCTTCGGCGACCAGATGCTCGAACCGCCATTGTAGTAGAGCTTGCCGCCGGTGATCGGATTGGTCTCGACGCCGCTGCGCGTGGCGCCGACGACCCAGACGCCGTTCTGCGCGCTCATGTACTGGACATTGGAAACCGTCGAATGATTGCCCGTCGCCTCGGCAGGCGGCGTGCCGGGCATGACGCGATCCGACACCGAATGCCAGGCGATGATCTGGGCGCCACGCAGCGCCGCCAGACGCGCATACTGCCAATAGGTATCGTCGTAGCAGATAAGCAGCGCGATGCGCCCGATCGGCGTCTCGAACACCTCGACGCCGGTGGTGCCGGGCGCGAAGACCTTCTGGTCCTGCGGGTTCAGCCCGTTCTTGCGGTATTTGCCGACGATGCCGTTCGGGCCCATCAGCACGGCCGTGTTGTAGGCGAGGCCGGTCGCGGCATCGCGCTCGGCGATGCCCACGCTCATGTACAGGCCGGTGCGCTGGAGTACGGGCAGGAGCGCGGCCGTCGTCTTGCCGGGAATGGTGTCGAGGAAAGGCGCGAGCTGCTTCGGTCCGCTGAACAGATAACCGCTGACCGCCGTCTCGGGGAACACGGCGTACTCGACTCCCTGCCGGGCCACCTCCTCGGCAGCCTTGGCGAGCCGCGCGACGTTGCCGTCGAGATCGCCCCAGGCAGGGACGAAATCCACGGCAGCCACCTTGATCTGCTTCTGCCCCACCGGCGCCTGTGCCGAGGCGCCGACCGCGAGCGACAGGCCGCACGCAATCACTGCCACGATGGCCAGAGCCCATGACTTCCAACTCATCCGCATTCTCCCTTTGGGACGATACTGCGCCGAATTCGCGATTTCCAACATCGCTTAGCATTTGCCGACGGGGGCGCTAGTGTCGTGCCGACATGAGCCCTGCCAGACGCATCATCATCTGCGGCGGCGGCGCGATCGGCGCGGCCATCGCCTATTTCCTGAGCCGGCGCGGCGCGGCGCCGGTCGTGGTCGAGCGCCACGAGGTCGGCGGCGCGGCCTCGGGCAAGTCGGGCGGGTTCCTCGCTCTCGACTGGTGCCGCGGCAGCGCGCTCGACCGGCTGGCGCGCCGCAGCTTCGCGCTGCATGCGAGCCTCGCGACAGAGCTGGGCAACCCATGGGGCTACCGCACGCTCACGACTTATGCCGGCAGCGCCGCCGAAGGCCGGCGCGCGCACGGCAATGCCCGGGCCGGGCGGCCATGGCTGTCGCCAGACGTCACGCTGACCGGCCAGATCGGATCGCCGCAGACGACCGCGCTGGTCGAACCGCATGCCTTCACGACCGGGCTGATGAAGGCCGCGCAAGCCCTGGGCGCCGAACTGACCTACGGCACCGTCACGGGGCTGCGGCGACACGTGAGCGGCGCCGTCGCCGGCGTCACGCTCGAAAGCGGTGAGACGATCGAGGGCGACGGTGTCGTGATCGCGATGGGCCCGTGGTCGATCCTCGCGTCACGCTGGCTGCCGCTCCCCGCCGTCTACGGTTTCAAGGGCCACAGTCTCGTCTTCCGCACCGGCGACGCGGTGCCGGCCGAGGCGCTGTTCCTCGAATACGAGGAGGCCGGCGGCGAGGCGCTCACGCCCGAGATCTTCGCCCGCGCCGACGGCACGGTCTGGGCCTGCGCCGTCTCCAGCACCGCGGCGCTGCCGGTCGACCCCGCCGACATTGCCGGCGACGAGAGCGCGCACGATCGGCTGGAGGCGCTGTGCCGCGCCGTCTCGCCCGCTCTGGCGACGGCACCCATCGTGGCGCATCAGGCCTGCTTCCGCCCCGTGACCGAGGACGGGCTGCCGCTGATCGGCGCGATACCCGGCATCGGCAATGCATGGGTCGCGACCGGGCACAGCGTGTGGGGCATGCTCAACGCGCCCGCGACCGGCGAGGCGATGGCCGAGCTGATTCTCGATGGCGCGTCACAACATGTCGACCTCAGGCACTTCGCGCCGGGCAGACTGCGGCCTTTCTCGGGATTGCGTTAGCCTTCCGGCTTGCTCGTCCAGCGCGGTGGCAGCAGGCGCGTGTTGAGGAAATACGGCACGCTGTTGTCGCTGAGGCGGATCGTACCGATGAATGGCAGCTCGTAAGTTGCACGGAAGTAGATCTGGGCGCGATGGGCGGTGCTGTAGTCTTCAGCGAGCGGCGGCAGGCCGAACAAGGCGCGGAAGGGGCATCGGAAGGTCGCTATCTCGCCAGGTTTCAGTTCGTCGACGGCGGCGGCGGGAAAGCGCACGTCGGTCGCCTCGATCAGCGTCGGCTCACGGCCCGAGGCGCGGACGTGATCGAGCACGCAGTTGAGCTTCAGGCCCTTCATCGGGAACCACGGGCTCGTGTTCTCCGCCGTGAACGTCGCGTCGAACGGCGAGCCCGCCTTCTGTTCCACCGAGGCGTAACTGGGCACCGGCCGCATCGACCAGGCGCCGATCCCGACGCCCGCGATCACGACCAGCACGGCCAGGAACACGATCAGGCTCTGCAGCGACTGCGCGCCGCTGTGCGCCATCATGCGCAGTTCCTGCTGGAGCGTCGTGGCCGGCGGCGGCAGTGGCTTCGGTCCCGTGAGGCGGGACGCCGGCTTGCGGGCTCTCGGCTTCGCACCGGAGGAAGGAGGCTTCGCACCGGAAGAAGCGCTCTTGCGCGGCTTGCTGGTAGGCTTCTTCTTCTGCGCCATCGCCTTCAGGCTTAACGCATCCCGTCCGGATCATCCATCCCGCGGCTGGTCGCAGGCTCAGCCCGCGAAGGCGATCTCCAGCGTGCGGCGCGTTGCCTTGGCACCTTCGCGCGCGACCTCGACGGCGGGCTTCGCCCAATGCGCGGGATTGGGCGCTTCGTAACTTACCCAACCCTCGTAGCCCTTGGCGGCGAGAAGCTGGAACAGCTCGTTCCAGCGCACCACGCCCTGTCCCGGCGGCAGGCGATCGACCGGCGGCGCGGCGTTGGGCGGCGCATTCGGCACGTCGCTGTACTGGACGTAGAAGATCTCGGCGGCCGGCACTTCCTCGAAGCCGCGGCCGGGGCGGCCGCCGCGCTGCAGGTGATAGGCGTCGAGCAGCAGGCCGACGCTCTTCTGCCCCGCCTTGGCGATCAGCTCGCGCAGGATTTCGAGACGGCTCACGATCGGATGCTGGAACTGATACTCAAGCGCGAGCCTGAGCCCGTGGCGCGCCACGATCTCGCCGGCACGACGGATGTTCGACACCGCGTCGTCGAGCGACGCACTGCCGGGACCGATGCCGCTCATCACCGTCGCGCAGTCGAGCGTGACCGCGCGCTCGCAGGCTTCCTCCAGCGACGCGAACAGGCGTTCGCGATCCTCGGGTGCCGCGAAGGTCCAGCCGTACTCGCAGCCGACGGCGCTGACCGGCAGGCCGTTCGCGCGCACCTTGCCGAGCACCGCGGTGTTGGAGAGCCCGCTCTCCTGCGCCCGCCCGAAATCAACCCGGCGCAATTCGACCGAATCGAAGCCGCCCTCTTTCGCCGCCGCCAGCGCCGCTTCGAAAGGAGTTGTATCGACGGTCCAGAGATGAAGTGCCAGACCGCGGAACTTGTGTTGCATCCGGCTTCCCCCGAGCGGCCGGGCGCCGGCCAGCGTCCAGACCGTGAAGATTAGATTCGGTGATCCATGTCGAGCGCCGGTTCGGGCACGTCGACGCAGCCGATGATTCGCGCCGGTACGCCGGCGGCGGTGCAGCCGGCCGGGACAGGGTCCAGCACCACGCTGCCGGCCGCGATCTTGGCGCAGGCGCCGATCTCGATGTTGCCCAGCACCTTGGCGCCCGCACCCAGCAGCACGCCGCGCCGCACTTTCGGGTGCCGGTCGCCGCGTTCCTTGCCGGTGCCGCCCAGCGTCACGCCATGCAGCATGGAGACGCCGTCCTCGACGACAGCGGTTTCGCCGATCACCACGCCGGTGCCGTGGTCGATGAAGATGCCCTTGCCGATCGTCGCGCCCGGATGGATGTCGAGGGCGAACAGCGAACTGGCGCGGCTCTGCAGGAAGTGCGCGAGCGTCAGGCGGCCTTGCAGCCAGAGCCAGTGCGCGGCGCGATAGGTCTGCAGCGCGTGATAACCCTTGAACCAGAGCAGCGGGTCGAGATGGGAGGTGCAGGCGGGGTCACGGTCGACGACCGCCATGAGGTCGGCGCGGGCGGCGAGGCCGATGCCGGGATCGGCAGCCAGTGCTTCGTCGAAGGTCTGACGGATCAGGGCGGCGGGCACCTCGGTGGTGCCGACGAGCCGCGCCAGGTGATAGCTGAGAGCGCTCTCGAAGCGCGGCTGGCTGAGGATCGTCGCATGCAGCGTGCCCGCGAGGACGGGCTCGGCCGCGGCGGCCGCCTGGGCGGCTTCGCGAATCCGGTCCCATACCGGGTCCACGGAACGCAGGTCTGCCGACCGCAGATCTGCCGGGTTCTTGAATACTGCGCTGTCCATGGCGCTCTCCTCCGCTCCGCTTCCGTCCCCTGCGACGCCCGCGAAACGCTCGACACGCCTCCCTGCCGGGAGACTACGCCGTGCGCCCGTTGTTCGCAATTCGGGCGGATACAGGCCTACTGGGCGGCCCGGGTTTCCAGTTCCCGAACCAGCGGCTCGACCTTGCCGCCATTGTTCTGGATGTAGGAATTGAAATCGGAACGTCTAGTCATGACCATGCTGACGCCCTCGACCTTCACGTCGGTGATGCGGTCGTTGCGGACCTCCCACTCGAGCTTGATCGGCTGGCCGCTCGTCTGGTTCAGGCGGCTGTCGACGATCATCACGCCGTTGGCGCGCGGCGTCACCTTGCCCACGGTCAGGGTCTGGCCGCCATACTGGCCGAAGCGCTCGCTGTAGGCCTTGGCCTCGGCCGTGGCGACTGCCTTGAGGAAGCGTGTGCGCTCCGCCTCGGTCGCCTGGTTCCAGTGCGTGCCCAGCGCCGACCGGCCCATGGCCGCCATGTCGAAGCTGCTCTGCAGGACGCCCAGGATCGCGGCCTGGCGGGCGGCGCCTGTCTTGGTCTTGACGATGTCGATGACCTGCTGCGCCGTGCTTTGCACGAGCTGCGCGGGATCAGCGGCGATCGCCGGGGCGATGGCCGGAAGGGTCGAGAGGATCGTGGACGCGGCGACAAGCTGCAACACGACACGACGAGAGGCGAGCATCGGCACCGTGCACTCCTGTGAACGACTGATGAGGGGAAAGGCTTCTAGCCCGGACGCAGGTTCAACGCACCCCGTCCCGGGCGCGTTGCCCTAGCGGACGAGCGCCAGGTTGTCGCGACGCTCCAGTTCGCTGCGCGTGTCGGTCTTCTCGCGCTTCTGGCGGATCTGGTCGGCGCGGTTCTGGGTGTAGGCAGAGCGCAGCGCCGCGTAGTAGTCGACGCTGTTCTTCTCGAGATCGTCGAGCGCGAAGATGGTGCGCGAGCGGTAATCGACGGCATTCATGCCGTAGCGGCCAAGCTGGTAGACGTCCCAGTTGATCGACAGGTTGAACGTCAGAATCCGGAACGGATCGACCAGGTAATCCATCATCAGGCCGGTGCCGTCGCGGGCGTTGGAGGGGCCGATGGCCGGCAGCATCAGGTAGAAGCCGCCATTTTCCGGCTCGGCGCCGGCCCACAGGCCGATCGTCTTGCCGAAATCCTCCTTGGTCCGCTCCAGGCCGAAGCTGGTCGCCACGTCGAACAGGCCGGCTACGCCGATCGTCGAATTCACGAGGAAGCGCGCCATGGTCGTGGCGGCGCGATGCGGCTCGCCCTGGAAGATCTCGTTGATGGCCGTGACAGGCTCGCCGAGATTGTCCAGCGCGTTGCGCACGCCGGTCTGGGCCCGGTCGGGCACCAGGTCGCGGTACATGACCGCCAGCGGCCGGAGCGCGATGATGTCGACGGCGCGGTTGATCGAAAAGATGAAGCGGTTGGGGGTCTCGAGCGGGTCCCAAACCTCGGCGGCACCGGTGTCGCCGGTGGCGCACCCTCCGACCACGGTCCCGGCAAGGGCGACCGCGACAACCGATCGGCGGAAGCGTGCAGCAATGGCTCTCGTCAGACCGGTCATCAACGCCTACCCCAGAATCCGTCCCGCTGGCCCACGGACGCCGGGCCAAAAAGCGTGCCGCGGCGTTGGCCGCCGCATTATCCGGAGTGTTGCATACCGGCGCCGCGGTTTGAAGGGCGGCTGAAGAATCACCACGCGCTTGTGTTTGCTAAGCCACAAACTTCCCCAGATATAGCCGTTGCATACATAAAGATATGCTTATATCATTGTTCACATGGAACACCTTCTCGCCCTGCTTCGGGCCGCCGCCGAGGATACGAGACTCAGGATCCTGGCCTTGGCGGCGCGTGAGGACCTGACGGTCAGCGACTATGTGACCGTGCTGGGCCAGAGCCAGCCGCGGGTATCGCGACACCTGAAATTGCTGGTCGAAGCGGGTCTGCTGGAGCGGTTCCGCGAGGCCCAGTTCACCCGTTTCCGCCTGACCAACAGCGGCGAGGACGCCGCCCTGGTGCGTGAGTTCGTGCGCCGGCTCGACCCCAAGCACCCGCGCATCGCGACCGACCGGTCCCGGCTGGACGCCGTTCAGCAGCGCCGCCAGACCGCCGCCGCCCGCTTCTTCCGCGACAATGCCCAGCGCTGGGACGAATTGCGGGCCCTGCACGTAGCTGACCGCGAGATCGAACGGGCGCTGGCCCATCACCTGCCATTCGGCGCCCGCCGGCTGCTCGACGTCGGCACCGGCACCGGCCGGCTGCTGGAAGTGCTGGCCCCCAAGGTCGAGCAGGCGGTGGGTGTCGACCAGAGTCGCGAGATGCTGGCCCTGGCCCGCGCCAACCTCGCGCGCGCCGGCATCGAGAATGCCGACATCCGCCAGGGCGACATGTATGCCCTGCCCTTCGAGTCCGACAGTTTCGACGTCGTCACCATCCATCACGTACTGCACTACGCCGACGATCCGGCCGCGGCGCTGGCCGAGGCGGCGCGCGTGGTGAAGCCCGGCGGCTCGGTGCTGGTGGTGGACTTCTCGCCACACGACCTGGTCGAATTGAAGCGCGAGCACGCGCACGTCCATCTGGGCTTCGCCGACAACCAGGTCCAGGGCTGGCTGCGCAGCGCCGGCCTCAACCCGCTGGAGCCCCTCCATTTTCCCGGCCGCCGCCTGATGACGGGCATCTGGCGCGGCGAACGCGAGCTGCCATCGCTCGCGACCGCACGGCCCACGGCCGACGTTTCCGTCCAAGGAGTTTCACGATGAGTCCCGATACCGGTCCGATCGGCAATCCCCTCAGCTCCGCGGGGAGCCCGACCGAATTCCCCGCCCGCGCGCCGCAGCGCCTGTCCGTCTCGTTCGAGTTCTCGCCGCCGCGAACCGACGCCGCGGAGAAGACGCTGTGGGAAACGGTCAAGCGCCTCACGCCGCTGCAGCCGTCCTTCTTCTCCGTGACCTACGGCGCTGGCGGCTCGACGCGCCAGCGCACCCACGACACGGTGGCGCGCCTCAAGAGCGAGACAGGCATCGACGCCGCCGCGCACCTCACCTGCGTGGCCGCCACCCAGGGCGAGATCGACGACATCGCGCGCGCCTACTGGGACGCCGGCATCCGCCACATCGTGGCCCTGCGCGGCGATCCGCCGGGCGGCATGGGCGGCGCGTACACGCCGCATCCCGGCGGCTATGCCAACGCCGCCGCGCTGGTGGCCGGCCTGAAGAAGATCGGCGACTTCCAGATCAGCGTCGCGGGCTATCCCGAGAAGCATCCGGCCTCGGCCGACGAGAAGGCCGACCTCGACAACCTGAAGGCCAAGGTCGATGCCGGCGCCGACCGCTGCATCACCCAGTTCTTCTTCGAGGCCGAGGACTTCCTGCGCTTCCGCGACCGCGCGGCGGCGGCGGGCGTCCACGTGCCGGTCGTGCCGGGCATCATGCCGGTGTCGAACTTCGCGGCGGTCAATCGCATCGCGGGCCTGTGCGGCTCGAAGGTGCCGCCGTGGTTCGCCAACATGTTCGAGGGGCTCGACGACGATCTCGAGACGCGGCGCATGATCGCCGCCACCGTGGCGGGCGATCTCTGCCGCCGCCTGCAGGGCGAGGGCGTCGAGCAGTTCCATTTCTACACGCTGAACCGCGCCGATCTCACCTTTGCGATCTGCCACCTGCTGGGAGTCCGCCCGCAATGACCCGCCAGGAGAAGGCCGAACAGCTACGCGAAATCGGCTCGGAACGCATCCTGATCAAGGACGGGCCTTACGGCTCGATGATCCAGAGCTACAAGCTCGACGAGGAAGGCTTCCGCGGCGGCCGCACCTTCAATCACGATCAGAAGGGCAACAACGACCTTCTGAACCTGACGCGTCCCGACGTGGTGGGCGAGATCTGCAACGCCTATCTCGACGCCGGCGCCGACATCGTGGCGACCAACACCTTCAACTCGAACTCGATCAGCCTGTCCGACTACGGCATCACCGGCATGGCACGCGAGATCAACATCGCCGCGGCGAAGCTCACGCGCGCCTGCGCCGATGCCGCCACGGCGCGCGATCCCGCCAAGCCGCGCTTCGTCGCGGGTGCGCTGGGGCCGACCAACAAGACGCTCTCGGTGTCGCCCAAGGTCAGCGATCCCGGCTTCCGCGCCGTGACGTTCGACGAGGTGAAGGACATGTATCGCGAGCAGATCGACGGTCTGCTCGACGGCGGTGTCGACTTCATCCTGGTCGAGACGGTGTTCGACACGCTGAACGCCAAGGCAGCCCTCGTCGCGGCCGACGAGGCAGGCGAGGCGCGCGGCGAGGTGCTCCCGGTCATGGTCTCGATGACGCTGACCGATCTGGCGGGCCGCAACCTCTCGGGCCAGACGGTCGAGGCCTTCTGGCATTCGGTTCGGCATGCCAAGCCGATCACCATGGGCCTCAACTGCAGCTTCGGCGCGACCGAGCTTCACCCCTACGTGCAGGCGCTGAACCCGCAGGTCGACAGCATGCTGTGCGTCTATCCCAATGCCGGCCTGCCCAACGAGCTGGGCGCCTACGACGAGCCGCCGGAGATGACCGGCAAGCTGGTCCAGGGCTGGGCGAAGAACGGCTGGATCAACGTGGTCGGCGGCTGCTGCGGCACGACGCCCGGCCACATCAAGGCGATCGCCGAGGCGGTCAAGGGCATCAAGCCACGCACGTGGCATGTCCTGCCTCCCGCATTGCGTCTCAGTGGCATGGAACCGGCGAGTTTTTTCTGATGAGCATTGACGAGAACACGGCCGGCGAGAACCGGACCGAGAGCCGCGCGACCTTCATCAACATCGGCGAGCGCACCAACGTCACCGGTTCGGCCCGCTTCAAGAAGCTGATCCTCGAAGGCGACTACACCGCCGCCGTCGAGGTTGCGCGCCAGCAGGTCGAGAGCGGCGCGCAGATCATCGACATCAACATGGACGAGGGCCTGCTCGACGCCGAGCTGGCGATGGACACGTTCCTGAAGCTGATCGCCGCCGAGCCCGACATCGCCCGCGTGCCGATCATGATCGACAGCTCGAAGTGGAGCGTGATCGAGGCTGGCTTGAAGTGCGTCGCCGGCAAGCCGATCGTGAACTCGATCTCCATGAAGGAGGGCATCGAGCCCTTCATCGCGCAGGCCCGCAAGGTGCGCCGCTACGGCGCTGCGGTCGTCGTCATGGCCTTCGACGAAAAGGGCCAGGCCGACACCAAGGAGCGCAAGGTCGAGATCTGCGCCCGCGCCTACGACATACTGGTGAACCAGGTGGGCTTCCCGGCCGAGGACATCATCTTCGACCCCAACGTCTTCGCGGTGGCGACCGGCATCGAGGAGCACAACAATTACGGCGTCGACTTCATCGAGGCGACGCGCGAGATCAAGGCGCGCTGCCCTGCCGCCAAGATTTCCGGCGGCGTCTCCAACCTGTCCTTCGCCTTCCGCGGCAACGAGCCGGTGCGCAAGGCGATGCACTCGGTGTTCCTCTACTATGCCATCCAGGCCGGCATGGACATGGGCATCGTCAATGCCGGTCAGCTCGAGGTCTACGACCAGATCCCGCAGGAACTTCGCGACGCCTGCGAGGACGTGATCCTGAACCGCCGCCCCGACGCCACCGACCGGCTGCTCGAGCTGGCGCCCAAGTACAAGGGCACCGGCGAGGTCGCCGAAACGCAGGACGCGGAGTGGCGGAGCTGGCCGGTCGAGAAGCGGCTGGAGCACGCGCTGGTCAAGGGCATGGACCAGTTCGTCGTCGCCGACACCGAGGAGGCGCGCCTGCAGATCGCGCGGCCGATCGAAGTGATCGAAGGCCCGCTGATGGCCGGCATGAACGTCGTCGGCGACCTGTTCGGTGCCGGCAAGATGTTCCTGCCGCAGGTCGTGAAGAGCGCCCGCGTGATGAAGAAGGCGGTGGCGCATTTGCTGCCCTTCATCGAGGCGCAGAAGACCGAGGGATCGCGGCCCAAGGGCAAGATCGTCATGGCGACGGTCAAGGGCGACGTCCACGACATCGGCAAGAACATCGTGGGCGTGGTGCTCCAGTGCAACAACTTCGAGGTCATCGACCTCGGAGTCATGGTGCCGTTCCAGGACATCCTGAAGAGCGCCAACGACAACAAGGCCGACATCATCGGCCTCAGCGGCCTGATCACCCCGTCGCTCGACGAGATGGTAACGGTGGCCGAGGAGATGGCGCGCCAGGGAATGACGATGCCGCTGCTGATCGGCGGCGCCACGACCTCGAAGGTCCACACGGCCCTGCGCATCGCGCCGCGCTACGCCGGCCCGACCATTCATGTGCTCGACGCCTCGCGCGCCGTTGGCGTCTGCTCGGCGCTGGTCTCGGAATCGGGCTCGCAGGCCGAGGATTTCGCCATCAAGGTCGCCGCCGAATACGAGGCGATCCGGGTCGAGCGCGCGGGCGGCACCAAGGAAAAGGTGATCGCGCTCGAAGCCGCGCGCGCCAACGACTTCAAGATCGACTGGTCCGCCTACACACCGCCCAAGCCCGCGATCACAGGCACGCGCGTGTTCGCGGAGTATCCGCTGCACGAGCTGGTCGAGCGCATCGACTGGACGCCGTTCTTCCGCGCCTGGGAGCTGGCCGGCAACTATCCGGCGATCCTCGAGGATCCCGTGGTCGGCGACAGCGCGAAGAAGCTCTATGCCGACGCGCGCAAGATGCTCGACCATATCGTGCGCGAGAAGTGGCTGACGGCGAAGGGCGTGGTCACCTTCTGGCCGTGCCGCCGCGAGGGCGACGACGTGGTGCTCTACAGCGACGAGACGCGCACCAGGGAGATTTCGCGACTCTATTTCCTGCGCCAGCAGATCGAGAAGCGCGCGCCGCGCGCCAACATGTGCCTGGCCGACTTCATCTCGCCCGAGGCCGACTGGATCGGCGGCTTCGCCGTCACCGCCGGCCATGGCATCGAGGAGCATCTCGCGCGCTTCAAGGCCGACCATGACGACTATTCGGACATCCTGCTGAAGGCGCTGGCCGACCGTCTGGCCGAGGCCTTCGCCGAGCGCCTGCACGAGCGCGTACGCAAGACCCTTTGGGGCTACGCCCCCGAGGAGGCGCTCTCCAACGACGAGCTGACGCGCGAGAAGTATCGCGGCATCCGCCCGGCGCCGGGTTATCCCGCCTGCCCCGACCACAGCCAGAAACCCGAACTGTTCCGGCTGCTGAACGCCGGCCAGAACGCCGGCATTCAGCTCACCGAGAGCTTCGCGATGATCCCGACCTCGGCCGTCTCGGGTTATTACTTCGCCCATCCCGACGCGCAGTATTTCGGCGTCGCCCGCATCGGCAAGGACCAGGTCGAGGACTACGCCAGGCGTCGCGACGTCTCGATCGAACAGGCCGAACGCTGGCTGCGCCCGAACATCGGGTACTGAAAACGGCGAAGTCTCCCGCGCACTCTCGAGGCTTGCCGGGCGGGGAACGCGATCCCCGCTCCCGCCGGCAAGCCTCTAGAATCCTTCCGTCTCAGATTGACCCACTCCCCTCATCCTTCGAGACGCCGTGCGAAGCACGGCGTCTCGAAGGATCGGCGACAAACGTGGTGCGCGGACTCTAGGGAAAGTCTTCCGCCGTGAGCTCGATCGTCTGACCGTGCGGCGTACGATCGGCGGCGTGATCCCAGGCCTGATAGTAGCGATCGAGGGTCTCGGTCGACGCGATGCCCTTCCTGGACACGAGCCGTTCGAGAGTCGCGAGCCAATGACGGTAATACGTCGTCCCATCGTCGGGATCGCCGTCGGCGATCGCAGCCTTGATCTGCGCGCCGAGTTCGGTGGCCCACTCGTTCCAGGAAAAAACACCGCGTTGCTGCAGCTCGAGCGCCATGGCGAAAGCCTGGGCCTGCCACGGTTCGGCGAAGATGGGCGCCTCGCCTTCGCAAGGGATACCCGGGACCGTTTGCAGCGCCGAGCGGACGGACTCTAGATTCGCCGACATTACGGTCGTTCCAGATACGGCTCGAAAGCCTCGATGGAGACGGTGGCGCCCTCTTCCGCATCGGGCCCCCAGAGCTCCCTGCCGTCGAACACCACGGTGTAGAGCCATTCGCCCTGCTTGACGCCCTTCTCCACCATCGCATCGGGATAGGTGTGGCATCCCTGGATCCGCTCGATCACGCCGACATGGCCGCGGGCGAAGCGCGGCAGGCGCGTGTGCGAGCGGGGATGAATGTTGCGGGCACGAACCTTCTCGCCGACCGCGAAGGCGGCGGGCGCGCGCGGCGGTTGATCGTGGTTGGGCCGGCTCACGGAGGCGCCGGCGTGCGGGCCCGACAGGGGCTGGCGCTTCAAGGGCCGGCCCGGCCCGCTCGAATGGCCGCTCGCCAACTCGCGCTCGGAGACGAGGTTCAGATGCAGGCAGAGGCGTTCGAGACGCAGAAACCACTTCCTGTAGTAGGACGAGGAGAGATAGACCGCCGGCGGCAAGGTCTCGATCCAGTACCGGCCGACATCGATGTTCCATTCGCCCGCCGAGCCCATGACGCGATTGAGGGCAAAGGAGCGCGCCTGCCACTCTGCAGGGAAGGGCACTTCGTGTGCGTCGGGAGCGACCTTGCCGAAGCCGTCCATCCCGCCCATGTCGTGGACGCCGTTCATGCCGCCACCTCGTGCGCGGCCTTCGGGAACCCGGTACCGATCATCGAATCGCGCGTGACCAGGGCCGCGAGCCTGGCTTCGGACCAGCCTTCCGTGGCGGGCGGCCGCATCGGCAGGACGATGAACCGCGTCTCCGCCGTGGAGTCCCACACCCGGACCTTCATGTCGTCGGGAAGGGTCACGCCGAAATCGGCCAGCACCTTGCGCGGTTCCTTGACGGTGCGCGCGCGATAGGGCGTGGATTTGTACCAGGCCGGCGGCAGGCCCAGCAGATCCCACGGGTAGCAGGAGCACAGGGTGCAGACGATCATGTTGTGCGTGGCGGGCGTGTTCTCCACGGCAATCAGATGATCCCCGACCTTCTGCTGCAGGCCGAGCTGGGCAATCGCCTTGCTGGCGTCGGCGAGCAGCGCCGCGCGGAATTCCGGGTCGGCCCATGCCTTGGCCACGACCTGCGCGCCGATATGCGGTCCGATCTTCGTCTCGTAGGTCTCGATGATCGAATCGAGTGCGGCCGGATCGACATAGCCCTTTTCGGTCAGGATGGTTTCGAGGGCACGGACCCGCAGCTGCATTTCCGAGAGCTCGGAGCCGTGCTCATGATCGTGGTCATGGTCGTTCGACATTGCATCCCCTGATCGCCTGGGCAGGATCGGCAGCGCACGCCGCGCTTCAGCGGTGGTCGCCGGCGCGTGTCCGTCGGAATCTGCCGGCACGTTAGGGTATCCGCTTCCGCCGTGCCAGAGGGCGCTTCAGGCGCGCATGGCGGTGGAATCGGTTGGTGACTCCTGGGCGCAGCGACCGCTATGAGCACGCACCTCTTTCCCGGTGCGGACGAGGTGGGGAGACACGATGCTGAGCTATGCCCTCGTCCTGCTCGTCGGCCTCGTCGCCGGCACGGTGAGCGGCGTCGTGGGCACCGGCGCGACCGTCATCCTGCTGCCGGTGCTGGTGATCGTGTTCGGGCCGCGCGAGGCGGTGCCGATCATGGCCGTCGTCGCGCTGATGTCGAACTTCGCCAAGATCACCGCCTGGTGGCGCCACATCGACTGGCGCGCGTCGGCGGCCTATGCGCTGGGCGGCATCCCGGCGGCAGCGCTCGGCGCCCGCACGCTGCTCGCACTGCCCGAGAACACGGTCGAGACGGCGCTGGGCGTCTTCTTCCTTGCGATGATCCCGGGCCGGCGCTGGCTGGCGGCGCGCAACATCGTGCTGGGCTATGGCGGCATGGTCGTGGCCGGCATCGTGATCGGCTTCCTGACCGGCATCGTGGTCTCGACGGGACCGCTCAGCGTGCCGGCCTTCGCCGCGCACGGGCTGGTGAAGGGCGCCTTCATCGCGACCGAGGCCGCCGGCTCGCTCGCGCTGTACATCAGCAAGGCCATCACCTTCCAGGCGTTCGGCGCGCTGCCGACCGACATCGTCGTGAAGGGACTCATCACCGGTTCCTCGGTGATGGCCGGCACCTATCTCGCGCGGCTGATCGTCGAGCGATTGAGCGTGGCGGCCTTCCAGTACCTGCTCGACATCGTGATGGCGGTATCGGGCGTCGCTCTGCTTTGGCAGGCCTTGCGGTAGACGGACGCCTTCTCCTTCGGCAAGGATGATCGCCCCCCAAGAAGGAGAGAACCATGGCGATCACGACGAAGCAGGAACTGCGGGCGCTCAGCGCCGACGAGCGCGAGCTGATCGACATGTCGGGCGCGCGCGTCGTGAAGGCGCTGACCGATGCCCAGCTTTCCAGCCTGGTGAAGCGGACCCGCACCAAGCGCGACCGCGCCCGCACGCTGGCTGAGCGCCAGCGTCGCGAGCTGCGCGGCAAGTCCCGCGCGCGCGGCGCGGCGCCGGTGAAGGCCGACGACGGATCGCAGCTCAAGCTCGCCATCCTGACGGCCGCCCTCGCCCGTCTCGACGCCGAGACCGCGCGCCGCGGCACGGTGAAGGCCAAGGCTGCACTGGTCGCAAGCGCCAAGAAGGCGCTGTCGCTCAAGCAGAAGACGAAACCCGCCAAGGGCACCAAGGCGCCGGCCAAGCCGCGCGGCCCCGCCCAGCCCGCTCGCGGCAAGACGCGCGTCGCCGTGAAGAACCACGTGCCGGGATCGGTGCGCGGCAGCGTGCGCAGCCAGGGGGCGAAGGCCCAGGCCAAGCGCGATTCGCGCTGAGGCCGCTCCCGGCCGCGATGCGAGAGGGCGACGCCGACAGGGGCGTCGCGCGGCGCTAGGATGGCGGCGCTTCCAAGGGAGGACCGCATGCTGGCCAACACCACGCGCACGCTCACCGAGGCACAACGCGAGCAGTGGGCCGTCGACGGCTACCTGCAGATCGAAGACGCGCTGTCCTCCGCCGAGGTCGATTTCTTTTCCGGATTGCTCGACGACACCGTGCGCACCGCGCCGGGCTACGAGCCCGCCCCGGGCACACTGCCGCGCGGCCACTATGCGTGGAAGCTGCCCGATCCCAACAAAGACGCGTTCATGGACCGGCGCGACCTGCTGCCCTACCACCAGGCCTTCATCGACCTGATCGACCGGCCGGGGATCTTCGACCTGATCCTCGACCTGATGGGTCCTTACATCCAGTTCTCGATGAGCCAGGCGATCGTGCGTGCGTCGACGGACATGTTCCCGGGCTACATCCACACCGACGGCGGTCAGGCGCAGAAGGCGATCCGCGTCAGCGAGACCAGCCGGCCGCTGGCGGTGAAGGTGATGTACCTGCTGACCGACGTGACCGCGGCCGACAGCGGCAACTTCACGGTGTTCCCCGGCAGCCATCTCCGCCCGTTCCCCGAGCGCGCCGAGCGCATTCCGTCGCCGGGCATGCCGGGCGCGGTGCCGCTGCTCGGCAAGGCGGGCGATGCCTACGTCTTCCCGCACGCGCTGTGGCACGGCCCCTCGCCCAACCATTCCGGTAAGGCGCGCAAGACCCTGCTCTACAACTACTGCCAGATGTTCATGCGGGCCTACGATTTCAGCGGGCCATACGCGGCGATCCTCGACCGCTGCACCCCGCGCCAGCGCCGCCTGCTGGGCGACCTCGGTCACGATTTCCGCCCTGGCGATTTCTTCTACGCGCCCGAGGACCAGGAAGCCGTGATGACGGGAGCCTAGTTTCCCGTCGTCTCGAGCGACCTACTTGCATTCCCCATGGGCCACGGGGCGAATCAAGCCGTCACCCTTTCCACCGACCGCGCGACGTCGTAATGGCTGTTCCGATTGGCGCCCGTTCGGGCTGCCATTCGCTTACAGGAGCATCAATGAAGAACGTCGTCACGGCCGCCGCGATGGCCGCTCTCGCCCTCTCGACCGGCGCGTGCAGCCTGCAGCAATCGAGCGCGCAGCAGCTCAACACCACCAACGCCAATTCCCGCATCTACATCGGCTCGCTGACCTGCAATGTCGGCGGCAGCACGGGCTACATCCTGGGCTCGGCCAAGCCGCTCGACTGCGTGTTCCTCGGCAAGGATGGCGTGTCGTCGGCGCAGTACACCGGCACGATCGACAAGGTCGGCATCGATATCGGCTACACCAAGGCCGTGCACACGATCTGGCGCGTCTACTCGCTGGGCTCGGATCGCGGTCCGACGCAGATCGGCGGCACCTATGTCGGCGAGCAGGGCACGGTCGCGGCCGGCAACCAGGCCGGCGGCAACTGGATCTATGGCGGCCCGAACGCCGAGATCGGCATGCTGGCCTCGGGCGTCGTGAAGGACGCCGGCTACAACCTGGCGACCGGCGTTGCCGCCATGACGATCCGGCTGAAGCAGTAGCCTCGGCTCAAGCCGCCGCTCCCGTCGCCGCCTGCAGCGCGCATCCGGCGACGGTGATGCGGTGCATCAGACGCCGCTCGCCCTGATAGTCGTTCTGGGCGCTGTGCCAGGTCGCGCGGTTGTCCCAGAAGGCGATCGAGCCGTCGCGCCACTGGAAGCGGCTGGTGAAGTCGCCCCGCGTCACGTGCGCGTAGAGATATTCGAGCAGCGGATTGCTGTCCTCGACGCTCCAGCCCTCGAAATGCAGCGTGAAGTCCGGATTGACGTAGAGCGCCTCGCGGCCGCTCAGCGGATGACGGATCACCACCGGATGCAGCACGTCGCCGACCTGGTCGGCATTGTGGAACACGTGGTCGCTGCCGCTCGCCTTGCGCGCCGCGGCGCCGAACCGGTGCGCCGAGGAGTGCACGGCGTTCAGCCCGCGCAGCGTCTGCTTGAGGCCTTCCGACAGCGTCTCGAAGGCGCGATAGACGTTCGAGAACAGCGTGTCGCCGCCCTTCGACGGCAGCTCGCGCGCCACCAGGATCGAGCCCATGGCGGGGATCTGGTCGTAGGTGTGATCGGTGTGCCAGCGCTCGCCAATGTTCTTCTGCTGCTGCGGCTCCTTGCGAACCTCGGCGATCTCGGGATAACCGGCGACCGGCGTGAAGTAGCGGTTGATGTCGATCGGGCCCCAGCGCCGCGCGAATTCGATATGCTGCTCGGGCGTCAGCCTCTGGTCGCGGAAGAAGATCACGCCATGCTCGACGAAGGCGCGCTGCACCTCGTCCCACTGGCGGTTGCTCATCGACTTGAGATCGAGCCCCAGCACTTCGGCGCCGCAGCCACCCTCGAGTTCGCGCACCTGAACCGTCTCGTATGTCATGGGTCAACCTCCATGCCCGAGCCTACCGCGCCTGCACCCCGAGCAACAACAAGGCCGCGGACAGCGTGAAGACGCTGGCGGCAGTCGAGATCACCACGGCATTGGTCGCACGGGCGACGCCGGTGCCGTACATCTGGGCGATCAGGTAGACGTTGGCGCCGGCCGGCAGCGCGGCGTTCAGGGTCGCGACGTTGAGCCATAGCGGATCGAGCGGGAAGACGTAGCGACCGATCGTCCAGACCAATACCGGCAGCATGGCGAGCTTGAAGAACGATGCGACGGCCGCCGACTGCCAGTGGCCCTTCAGCCCGACGTGCGCGAGCGAGGCACCGACCATGATCAGGCCGCAGGGCGGCGCCGCCGCGGCGAAGGCCTGCAGAATACGGTCGATCACCGCCGGCGTCGCGAGGCTGGTGTGCGCGGTGATCTCGCCCCAGAGCAGGCCCGCGAAGATCGCCGGAATGACCGGGTGCTTCAGCATGGAGAGCGCCGCGCCGCCGAGCCGCTTCAGCACGTTGCCGCGCCGCCCGCCCGCCCCATCCATCTCCATCAGGAAACAGGTGAAGGTGAGCAGGATCAGAGAATGCACACTGATGATCATCAGCAGCGGCACCAGCCCCTGCTCGCCGAAGCCGTAGCTGATGAACGGGATGCCGATGCCGACGCCATTGGAGAAAGAGCCGCTCAGCGCAAACATCGCGCGATCGCCGAGCCGGAGCCCCTGCATCCGCCCGATCGCCATCAGCACGCCGTAGAGGACCGCGACGCCGCTGAAGAAAGCCAGCAGCACCTGCGGCTCGAGCGTCTCCAGCCGCACCTTGGCCATGGAGCGGAAGAGGAGCGCGGGGAAAAGGACGTAGAAGGTGACGGCCGTGAAGCCGCGCAGGCCCTCCGGACTGAGGAGCTTGCTGCGGCCGATCAACCAGCCGACCATCACCATGCCGAACACCGGCACGATGATGTCGAGGATGGCGTTCATTTATCGCCGACCAAACAAACCTCCTCATGCTGAGGAGGTCGCGCAGCGACCGTCTCGAAGCATGGGCCGCAGACGGGGTGCCTGCTCCCCACCCTTCGAGACGGCCCTGCGGGCCTCCTCAGGGTGAGGACTTTGGTTCGCAAAGCGCTGACTACGCAGCCATCGCGAGGTTGCTGTAGCGCGTCAGGTGATGCTGCTGATTGCCGAACATCAGGTCGATCATCGTCAGCCGCTTGAAGTAATGGCTGACCGACAGCTCGTCCGTGACGCCCATGCCGCCGTGCATCTGCACTGCGCTCTGGCCGCAGAACTTGCCCGACTTGCCGATCTGGACCTTGGCACCCGAGGCGGCCTTGGCGCGCACCGTCGGATCCTTGTCGTCGATCTTGAGCGAAGCCATCAGCGTCATCGAACGCGCTTCCTGCGCGTTGGTGAAGCAGTCGACCATGCGGTGCTGCAGCACCTGGAACTTGCCGATCGCCACGCCGAACTGCTTGCGGGTCTTGATGTAGTCGAGCGTCGCGGCGTTGATCGCGTCCATGCAGCCGGTGGCCTCTGCGCACAGCGCCACGATGGCACGGTCGACCGCCTCTTCCACGGTCGGGAAGGCGTCGTCGACCTTGCCCAGCACGGCGTCGGCGACGACCGAGACCTTGTCGAAGGTCAGTTCGGAAGCGCGCAGCGAATCCTGCGTCGGGTAATCGCGACGGCTGAGGCCCTTGGCCTTGGCGTCGACGACGAACAGCGTCAGGCCCTTGGGCTCGCGCGCCGAACCGGCGGTGCGGGCCAGCACGATGATGTTGTCGGCCGAGGCGGCGTTGTAGACCACGCCCTTGTGGCCCGACAGCGACCAGCCGTTGCCTTCCTTGGTCGCCTTGAGCGACACGTCGGCCAGGTTGTAGCGGCTCTGGCGCTCCAGCCAGGCGAAGGCGAACTGCTTCTTGCCCTCGATCATCGGCGCCAGCAGCGCCTCCTTCTGGGCCGCCGAGCCGGCGCGGGCGATCATGCCGCCGCCCAGCACCACCGTCGGCAGGAACGGCTCGAGGACCAGGCCCTTACCGAACTGCTCCATGACGATCATGGTCTCGATCGGGCCGCCGCCGTAGCCGCCATCCTCCTCGGAGAAGGCCATGCCGAGCCAGCCCAGCTCGGCGAACTGCGCCCAGTTCTCCGGCAGCCAGCCGCGCTCGGTCGCCGCGATCTTGCGGCGATTGTCGAACGTGTACTTCTCGCGCGCGAAGCGCTCGGCCGATTCCTGCAGCTGCTTCTGTTCGTCGGAAAGGGACAGATCCATGTTTCTCCTCCGGAATTCTTGATCGCGGTTATAGCCTTCGTCAGAGGCCAAGCACCATCTTCGAGACGATGTTCTTCTGAATCTCGGTGCTGCCGCCGTAGATGCTGGTCTTGCGCATGTTGAAATAGCGCGGCGCGGCCGGCGGGGCATGGTCGGGCCCGATCGGGGTCTCGTTGGTGTCGTGGAACAGCATGCCGGGCTGGTAGGGCTGGGCGTACTCGCCCACCGCCTCCATGGTCAGTTCCGCGATGCGCTGCTGGATTTCCGAGCCGCGCACCTTCAGGGACGAGACCTCAGGCCCGGGCGCGCCGCCCTGGGCCATGGTCGACAGCACGCGCAGCTCGCTCATCTCCAGCGCCTGGACCTGCAGGTCGATGTCGGCGATCTGGGCCGTGAAGGCGGGATCGTCGGCCAGCGTCCGGCCGTCCTGCGGCTCCATCCGGGCGATCTTGCGCAGCACCGAGACGCCGCGCTTGGACGACGGGACCTCGGCGATGCCCAGCCGCTCGTTGGCCAGCAGGAACTTGGCGCAGGTCCAGCCCTCGTTCTCCTTGCCGATCAGGTTCTCGACCGGGACCTTCACGTTGTCGAGGAACACGTCGTTCACGTGATGGGCGCCGTCGGTCATGATGATCGGCCGCACGGTCACGCCCGGCGTCTTCATGTCGATCAGCAGGAAGGAGATGCCCTCCTGCGGCTTGCCGTCGGTGTTGGTCCGCACCAGGCAGAAGATCCAGTCGCCCCAATGGGCGAACGAGGTCCAGGTCTTCTGGCCGTTCACGATGTAATGGTCGCCCTCCCGCACCGCGCGCGTGCGCAGGTTGGCGAGGTCGGAGCCGGCGCCCGGCTCGGAATAGCCCTGGCACCACGAGACTTCGGAGCTGCGGATGCCGGGCAGGAAGCGCTCCTTCTGCGCCTCGGTGCCGAACGTATAGATCACCGGGCCGACCATCTTCGGCCCGAACGGCAGGATGCGCGGCGCGCCCTCTTCCGCCAGCACGTTCTCGAACAGGAAGCGCTGCGTCACGTCCCAGCCCGGGCCGCCGTACTTCTTCGGCCAGGTGTAGGCGAGCCAGCCCTTCTTCCCGAGCGCCTTCTGCCAGACCATGTGATCGTCGCGGTCGTAGTGCTTGCCGGAGAAGGTCTTCTCGCGAGTCGCCGGCGACAGGTTCTCGCGCGCGAAGGCGCGCACCTCGTCGGCGAACGCCTTGTGTTCCGGCTTGAGCGACAGATCCATTTAGCGACCCTCTTGTGCCATCACGAGCACAGCCTTCCGTGTCATCCCGAGCGCAGCGAGGGATCCTTCATCGGTGCCGCCAAGGATCCCTCGCTTCGCTCGGGATGACACCGTGGGTGTTGAAAAGACAAAGCGTGCGATCAAAGTCCCAGCACCATCTTGCTGATGATGCCCTTCTGGATCTCGTTGCTGCCGCCGTAGATCGTTGTCTTGCGCGTGTTGAAGTAGCGCGGTGCGGCGAGGTGGGCGTACTCGGGGCCGACCGGCGCCTCGTTGGTGCCCTGCCACAGCAGGCCCGGCAGGTATGGCGCGGCATACTCGCCGACCGCTTCCATCGTGAGCTCGGTGATGCGCTGCTGGATCTCCGAGCCGCGGATCTTGAGGCCCGAGACCTCGGGGCCGGGCTGGCCGCCATGCGCCATCTGCGACAGGACGCGCAGCTCGGTGAACTCGAGCGCCGTCACCTGGATCTCGAGATCGGCGATCTTCTCGGCAAAGCTCTGGTTCTCGATCAGCGGCTTGCCGTTGTCCTGCTCGGCCCGCGCGATGTCCTTCAGCGCCTCGACGCCACGCTTGGACTGCGGTACGGCTGCGATTCCCAGCCGCTCGTTGGCCAGCAGGAACTTGGCGCAGGTCCAGCCCTCGTTCTCCTTGCCGACAAGGTTCTCGACCGGGACCTTCACATTGTCGAAGAAGACCTCGTTCACCTCATGGCCGCCGTCGGCCATGATGATCGGCTTCACCGTGATGCCCGGCGTCTTCATGTCGATCAGCAGGAACGAAATGCCCTCCTGCGGCTTCGACTTCGAATCGGTGCGGACGAGGCAGAAGATCCAGTCGGCCCAGTGGCCCATCGTGTTCCAGGTCTTCGACCCGTTCACGATGTAGTGGTCGCCGTCCTTCTCCGCCTTGGTGCGCAGGCTCGCGAGGTCGGAGCCTGAGCCCGGCTCGGAATAGCCCTGGCACCACCAGACGGTGCTCTCGCGGATCGCCGGGAGATACTTCTCCTTCTGCGCCTCGGTGCCGAACGTGTAGATCACGGGCCCGACCATCTTGGTGCCGAACGGGATGATGCCCGGCGCATATTCCTCGGCACAGATGTTCTCGAAGATGTAGCGCTGGGCCGGCGTGAAGCCCGGGCCGCCGTGCTTCTTCGGCCAGGTGTAGACCAGCCAGCCCTTCTTCCCGAGCGCCTGCTGCCAGCGCATGTAGTCGTCGCGGATCAGGTGCTTGCCGTTCTTCACCTTGTCGCGCACGTCGGCCGGCAGGTTGGCGCGCACGAAAGCCCGCACCTCGTCGGCGAATTTCTGTTCTTCAGGCGTAAAAGCGAGGTCCATGTTCCCCTCCCGTGGAGGCATTTTCGATTTGGCCGGAGTTTAGCCACGAGCCCGGTCCGGACAAGCACCGAGAAACCGACTAGCGGGAGAATACGCCGAGATGCGAAATGGGTTTACGTAGGTGTGGCGTTACGTCAGCCGCTCGTAGCCGGGACGATCAGCACCTTGTCCGCCTTGAGCTTCTCGATCGCCTCGTCGCTGAGGCCGGCCTCGCGCAGGACCTCGACGCCGTCGTTGCCCAGGGGTGGGGCGTGGCGGCGGAACTCGACCTTTGTCTTCTCGAAGTCGAGCGGGCTGGCGAAGGTGGTGATCGGCCCCTCGGTCGGATGCTCGCGCTCGGTGAAGAAGCCGGTGGCCTTGAGATGCGGGTCGTCCTTCAATTCTTCCAGGGTGCGTACAGGCATGGCGGGGATGTCGGCTTCGTCGAACATGTCGAGCCATTCCTGCGTCGGGCGATGCTTCAGCAGCTCGGCCAGCACCTGGTAGAGCTCGCTGAAGTGCTTGGCGCGCTCCATGCGGTCGACGAACCTCTTCTCCTTCGCGAGATCGGGCCGCTCCGCCAGCTCGAAGAACTTGATCCAGTGCGCGTCGGTATAGGGCAGCGCGCAGATGTAGCCGTCCTTCGTCGGAAACGGATGGCGGAACTTGTTGATGATGCGGTCGTAGCCCATCGGCGCGCGCTCGGGGTTCCACGTGGCGCCGAACAGGTGCTCGGTCAGCCAGAACGAGGCCAGCGTCTCCAGCATGGGCACCTCGATCATCTGCCCCTCGCCCGTGCACTTGCGATGGTAGAGCGCGCCCAGCACGGCGATGCAGAGGTGGAGCCCGGTGGTCTTGTCGGCGATCAGGCTCGGCATGAAGCGCGGTGGCAGCCCGTCGACCCGGCTCTGCAGCGAGGCCGCGCCCGAGACACCCTGCACCAGGTCGTCGAAGGCCGGCTTGTGGCCGTAGGGTCCCTTGCGCGCATAGCCCAAGGAATAGGCGTAGATGATCGACGGGTTGATCTTCTTCAGGTCCTCGTAGCCCAGGCCCAGCCGCTCGATCGCCTGCGGCCGGCTGTTGTGGATGAAGAGATCGGCGTCCTTGATCATGTCCTTCAGCACGGCGCAGGCCGCGGGCTTCTTGAGGTCGAGGCAGATCGAGCGCTTGTTGCGGTTGGCCGCCATGTAGATCGGGCCCATGGCCGGGGCGTTGCCCAGGCTGCCGCCCGAGGCGCGCAGCAGGTCGCCTTCCGGCGGCTCGACCTTGATCACGTCGGCGCCCATGTCGGCCAGATGCTGCGTGGCGAACGGCCCCAGCAGCACGGCCGTCAGATCGATCACGCGCACGCCCTGCAATGGTCCCGGCATTTCCTCGTCCCCGCTATGACGTTTTGGTCTTAGCCAGACCGTGCCATCGCCCTTTGCGAAATGGTAGTCCTACAGTAACAACCCGTCCCGAAGCGCTTCGCGATGCGATGCGCGGGGCATTCCTGAAAGTTGGGGTTTCGTGATGGCTGGAGCGCTGGACGGTCTGCTGGTGGTGAGTGTCGAGCAGGCGGTGGCCGCCCCCTATTGCGCCGCGCGGCTGGCGGATGCCGGCGCCCGCGTGATCAAGATCGAGCGCCCCGAGGGCGACTTCGCGCGCGGCTACGATGGCTACGTGCACGGCCAGTCGAGCTACTTCGTCTGGCTGAACCGCGGCAAGCAATCCCTTACCCTGGACTTCAAGGCGAAGGACGACCTCGCCCTGCTGCACCGGCTGATCGCCAAGGCCGACGTGCTGATCCAGAACCTGGCACCGGGCGCCGCCGAGCGCGCGGGCTTCGGCTCGACCGCCATGCGCGCAGAGCACAAGAAACTGATCACCGTCGACATCTCGGGCTACGGCGACCACGGGCCCTACAGGAACCGCCGAGCCTACGACCTGCTGGTCCAGGCCGAGAGCGGGCTGGCCTCGATCACCGGCACCGAGCATGCGCCGGGCCGCGTCGGCATCTCCGCCACCGACATCGGCACCGGCATGTACGCCCATGCCGCCGTGCTGGAGGCGCTGATCGCGCGCGGCCGGACCGGCGAGGGCCGCGCCATCTCGGTCTCGCTCTTCTCCTCGATGGCGGAGTGGATGACCGTGCCGCTGCTCGGCATGGAATATTCCAACTACGAATGGCCGCGGCTCGGCCTCACCCATCCGTTCATCGCGCCCTACGGCGTCTATCCGACCTCGGACAAGGTGCCGGTCCTGATCTCGATCCAGAACGACCGCGAGTTCGAGCGTCTGTGCCACGGCGTCATCGACCGGCCGGGCCTCGAGAAGGATCCGGACTACGCCACCGGCAAGGCGCGCAACGCGCGGCGCGACGACACCAACGCCATCGTGGCCAAGAGCTTCGCCATGCAGACCTTCGAGGGTCTCTCCGCCCGCCTCGAAGCCGCGCAGAT
This sequence comes from Reyranella humidisoli, assembly GCF_019039055.1. Lineage (NCBI taxonomy): Bacteria > Pseudomonadati > Pseudomonadota > Alphaproteobacteria > Hyphomicrobiales > Reyranellaceae > Reyranella > Reyranella humidisoli. Next base: position 65,320 of record NZ_JAHOPB010000004.1, on the reverse strand, counting down.
CGCCTGGGCGCGCGTCAGCAGCGTGAAGGACCTGACGACGCATCCGCAGCTTCGCCGCACCGGCTTCAATTCCATCGACGGCAAGGACGTGTCGATCCCCGCGCTCGCGGCCTCCTATACCGGCGAGCCCGAGCGGCTAGGCGACGTGCCGACGCTCGGCCAGCACAGCGAGGCGATCCGCAAGGAGTTCGCCGCCTGATGTCCGACCGGCCGACGAGCCGCCTCCTCCAGGGGATGAGGCTCGCGGCCTATGGCGGGGCCTACTTCTTCGCCGCCGGCGCCTTCATGAGCTACTGGCCGGTGTGGCTGCGCGACCGCGGTGTCAGCGACACCGAGATCGGCACGCTGTTCATGTCGCGCCAGATCGTGGCGGTGATCGCCACGCTTTCGGTCGGCTGGATCGCCCATCGGCTGGGCGGCCCGCGCGGCGTCATCGTGGCGCTGGGCATCGGCGCCATCGTGATGATGGGCGCCTACCAATTCTCCTATTCGTTCCTCGCGATCTTCGTCGTCACCATGATCTGGGGCTTCCTGTGGTCGCCCCCGATGCCGCTCTACGACGGCGTGCTGGTGACCGAGACCAAGAAGCACGGACTCGACTATGCGCGCGTGCGCATGTGGAGCTCGGTGGCCTTCATCTTCGGCACCTTCATCGCCGGCATCGCCGTCGACCGCTACGGACCGCCCTGGGTGCTCTATGTCGGCATGGCGAGCATCGTGCTGCTGGCGCCGCTGGCGCTGCTGCTGCCGGCCGCCGCGCCGCGCGCCGCCGCCGCCGCTGAGCCCGGCCATGCGCCGTTCCGTGTGGCCGACCTGCTGCGCCAGCCGGCCTTCCTGCTGTTCCTGCTGGCCTGCGGCCTCTGCCAGGCCAGCCACTCGGTACTCTACAGCTTCGGCACGCTCACCTGGCGCGGCGCCGGTATCGACGACGTGACGATCAGCGCGCTATGGGCCGAGAGCGTCGCCATCGAGATCGTGCTGATGCTGTTCGGCGGCTGGCTGCTGGGGCGGCTGGGGGTCTGCGGCCTGATCGCGCTCGGCCTCGCCGCCGGCCTGGTGCGCTGGACGGCCATGGCCTTCACGACGGAGCTCTGGGCGCTGGTGCTGCTGCAGGCGCTGCATTCCTGCACCTTCGCCGCCTGTCATCTCGGCGCCATGGCCTTCCTGCAGCGCGCCCTGCCCGCGCACGGCGCCGCCATCGGCCAGAGCCTCTACTACGCGCTGGGGACCGGTGCCACGCAGGCGGTGGTCTACCAGTTCTCCGGCATTCTCTATTCCGAGTACGGCCAGCGCGCGTTTCTGGGCATGACCGTGGTCAGCGCCATCGGCATGTGCGCCGTGATCGCGCTCGCCCGTACGTGGAACGGTGGATTGCTGGTGGGGCACACTCAAGTTCCTCTCCCCCGATAGGGGGAGAGGTTAGGTGAGGGGGTTGATCGAAGCGCCGGTGCGTTGCCCCCTCACCCAGCCTCTCCCCCTATCGGGGGAGAGGAGCATGAACGTCAGCGCGACCGACCGCGCGCCGTGACCGGCCAGATCTCGACCAGCGTGTCGCCCTTCACCACGTGAAAGCTCTCGTAGAGGTTCACGGTCGGGTCGCAGTGCGGCGGGAAGAGCACCACCTGGTCGCCCAGCTTGGGCGCCTCGCCGCCCTCCGGCGCGATCACCGCGAGATGCTCGTCGCCCATGAAGCGCGTCGTCGAGCCGTCAACGGCGCCCTTCAGGATCATCGGCGGGCCCTTCTCGGTGGCCATCGCCTTCAGGCCGGCATCGACCGTCACCATTCCCGGCTTGTTGGCGCTGACGACACGAGCGTCGATCTGCAGCGCCTGCTCGAAGGTCGGCTTGTCGAGGCCGCGCAGGTCGCAGACGTTGTAGTCGTGGTCCATGAAGACGTAGGAGCCGACCTGCAACTCGGTGAAGACGCCGAGCTTGGCGTCGATGTAGTGCGTGCCGGTGCCTGAGCCGGTGACGATGCCGGGCTTCAGCCCCGCTTCTTCCAGCTTCGCCAGGATGCCCTGCAGGTACTCCGTGCGCTCCTTGATCTCGGCGGTGCGCTGCTTGAAGTCGACGATGTGCTGGTGACGGCCGCAGTAGAACTGGACACCGGCATAGGTGAGCGAGCGATAGTTGGCGATCTTCTGCACCAGCGCGACCGTGGCCTCGGGCGAAGCGGTGCCGGTGCGGTGGATGCCCGGATCGATGTCGATGATCACGGTGAGCGGCTTGCCGGCCTTTGCCGCCGCGGCGGCCAGCGCCTCGGCGTTGTCGGGATGGTCGACCACCAGCATCAGGTCGGAGACCTTCGCGTTCAGCTCGACCAACCGCTGGATCGCCTGCGGCGTCACCACCGGCGAGGTGATGTGCAGGCTCTGCACGCCCTCTTCGCCCAGCGCCTCGGCTTCGCCCAGCTTGGCGCAGCAGACGCCGAGCGCGCCGGCCGCCATCTGGCGCCTGGCGATGTCGGCCGACTTGTGCGTCTTGGAATGCGGCCGCAGCTTCACGTTATGCGCCTTCGCGAAGTTCGCCATCTCCGCGATGTTGCGATCCAGCATGTCGAGATCGAGCACGAGGGCCGGCGTGTTGAGCGACCCGCGCGATCCCTGCTGTCCGATGAGGTGCCCGTGCAGGCGCTGTGCTTCGCTGGTCATTTCTTCTGATCTCCAGATGGCAAGGTGCGGACGACCATGGCTTCGCCGGTCGTGCCGCGGTTGACGCCGGCGCTCTTCATGAAGGTGTTGTCGCTGCCGGTGCCCCAGAGCGCGACGCCCTGGGCCAGCAGGCCGCCATCCACCTTCACCGTCTCGCCGGTGATGAAACGCGCCTCGTCGGACGCGAGGAAAGTCGCCACGTCGGCAATGTGCCCGGGCTCGCCGCGGTCGGGCCAGGGCTGCTGGCCGAACTGCTTCTCGTACTTGTCGGGCCGGCCGCGATGGACCAAGGGCGTCGAGATGACGCCCGGCGCGATGCCGACCACGCGGATGCGATCGGGGCCGAGCTCCGTGGCGACGTTCTCGATCAGGCTGATGCAGGCGGCCTTCGCCGCCGAATAGGCATGGCTGCCGCCGCCGCCCACCATGCCGGCGATCGAGGCGGTGACGAGGATCACGCCACCCCTCTTTTCTCCATTGGCGCCGTGTTCCTTCATCGCCTGCGAGGCGTGCTTCATCCCGAGGAACACCGAGCGCGTCAGCACCGCGAAGGTATAGTCCCAGTCTTCGACGCTGGTCTCGGCGATCGGCCCGAAGGCGCCGCCGACGCCGGCATTGAGGTAGGCGATGTCGAGCCGGCCGAAACGACTTTTAGCCTCGGCGACCATCGCGGCGACGTCGCTTTCCTTCGCCACGTCGCAGCGCACGAAGCCGACACTGTCGCCATGACCCTGCGCCTTCGCGACCGCCAGCGTCTCCGCACCATTGGCCTCGTTGAGGTCGGCCACGATCACCTTCGCGCCCTCGGCCAGGAAACGCATAACGGTCGCGCGGCCCATGCCGCTCGCGCCCCCCGTGACGATGGCCACCTTGCCTGCCAGTCGATTCATGCCGATCTCGTTCTCCACACCGTGCGCGCCAAAGGTCCTTCGCTTCGCTCAGGATGACAAGGAATATCGAATCTTCTCAGATCTCGATCACGCCCTCTCCGCCGGCATAGAGCTTCTCGACCAGCGCCTTGCGACGCTCCAGCGTGGCGCGCTGGTTGATGTAGCCCTTGTCGGTGATTTCCTGGCCGTCGACCTGTGGCGGCTCGGTCATCAGCAGCACGCGCTTCACGCGCATCGAGGAGCCGCGGCCCTCGGCGTTCATCCGGGCAAGGCCGTTCTTCACGGTATCGACCACGGCGGGATGGGCCAGCAGTTCGGCGAGCGGGAGTTGCGCGCCGCTGTCGTTGGCAAGCTGTCGGCAGGCGGCGACATTGGGGAAACCGAGCAGGCCGACATACTCACGGTCCTGGCCGCAGACAACCGCGTCTTGCAACACCGGCGTGGCGGCGGCGATGGCCGTCGTGCGCAGCGTGCCGACCAGAACGAAGGTACCGCTGGTCAGCTTGAAATCCTCGACGACGCGGCCGTCGAAGATCAGCCCCTGCTGCGGATCGTTCGGATCGACGAAGCGGCCGGCGTCGCCGATCCTGTAGAAGCCCTCCTCGTCGAACATCTGCGCCGTGAGGTTGGGCTGCTTGTAGTAACCCGGGGTCACGATCACGCTCTTCAGCCGCAGCTCGTAGCGGCCCTCCTCGCCGGTTGGCACCATCTTGAGCTGCACGCCCGGGTACGGAAGGCCGATGAGGCCGACGCGATCGGAGGCCCAGTGCACGCTGGTCGCCGTCGGCGCGGTCTCGGTCGAGCCCCAGCCAGTGACGAAGGGAATACGATAGCCGGTGTGCTTCACCGCCAGCACCTCCATGCGATCGTAGAGATCGCCCGGCAGTGTCGCGCCGCCGTAGGAGAGTACGTTGATGTTCCTGAAGAAGCGTTTGGCGAGACTCTCGTCCTTCTCCAGCGCGGTGGCGAGCATCGCGTAGCCCGCGGGCACGTTGGAGAACGAGGTCGGCGAGACCTCGCGCAGGTTCCGCAGCGTCTCCTCGAACAGGCCGGGCAGCGGCTTGCCGTCGTCGATCCAGGTCGTGCCGCCCTCGTTCAGGTTGCCCTGGAAGGTCGCGTTGCCGCCCATCGTGTGGTTCCACGGCAGCCAGTCGAGCATGACCGGCGCGGCATCTTCCGCCTTGCGCACTCGCGCCATGCTCATCATGGCGACGTTGGCACACATCATTTCCTGCGTGTTGATGACGGCCTTGGGCATGCCGGTGCTGCCCGAGGTGAACAGAAATTTTCCAACGGTCTTCGGCCCGATCGCCGCGATCGACTTCGCGACCGCATCCGTCGCCTTCGTGGCCACCAGCTCCGACCAGGCAAGCGACTGGAAGCCTGGTGCCGGCTTCTCCACATGGACCAGCAGCACGCCTTCCAGGTTCAGCGCCGCCAGCGCACGCGCATAGATCTCGCCGTTCTGCACGAAGACCAGGCCGGGCTTCACGAGGTCGAAGACGTACTTCAGCTTGGCGTGGTCCTGGCTCATCACCGAATAGGCCGGCGACACCGGCGCGACCGGCGCGCGCGCCTGCATGGCGGCCATGGTGAGCAGCGCGAATTCGATGGAATTCGACGACAGGATCATGACCGGCCGGTCGGGCCCGAAGCCGCGGTCGAGCAGCGCCTGCGTCACCGAATCGACCTGCCTCTTGGCCTCGCCATAGCTGACCTTCAGCCAGTCGCGCGCCGGTCCACGGCGCTGCGCCAGCCAAAGCCGGTCGGGCACCTCGGCCGCCCACTTGGCCAGCAGCGCGGGGATGTGGGGGGCATAGGGCGCCAGAAGGTGGTTCGACTGCAGCACCACCGTGCCGTCGGGACGCCGCTCGACCTTGATGTCCCGGCTCAGGAATTCGATGGGCTTGAACGGAACCTGCAGTACACTGTCCAACGACGTTCTCCCCGACGCTTGTCCTGTCGCGACGATTTAGGGACGGGAACCATCGCGGGGCAAGGGAGCGTTTCGAGAGTGTCGCGCAGCAATTCGTCGGTGCCAGCACCGCCTGCATACCGCTGGCTGCAACTCTGCGCCGGCCTGCTCTGCATGATCGCGGTCGCCAACCTGCAATATGGCTGGACGCTGTTCGTCCATCCGCTTCACGAGAAGCACGGCTGGAGCCTCGGCAGCATCCAGACCGCCTTTGCGATCTTCGTGATCGCCGAGACCTGGCTGGTGCCGTTCGAAGGGTGGTTCGTGGATCGCTACGGCCCGAAACTGATCGTGTTCGGCGGCGGCGTCCTGGTGGGCGCGGCCTGGATGCTGAACTCCGTGGCCGATTCGCTGCTTCTGCTCTATCTCGGCGCGGCGCTGGGCGGCATCGGCGCGGGCGCGGTCTATGGCACCTGCGTGGGCAACGCCGTCCGCTGGTTCCCTGACCGCCGCGGCCTGGCCGTCGGCATCACCGTGGCCGGGTTCGGCGCGGGCTCGGCGCTCAGCATCATCCCGATCCAGGAGGTGATCGCCACGCGCGGCTACGAGGCCGCTTTCCTCTGGTTCGGACTGGCACAGGGACTGGTCGTGATGGTGACGGCCTGGCTGCTGCGCGCGCCGCCCGAGATCGTCGCCGCAGCAACGCCTGCACCCGCGCACCTGCCCCAGGCGGCCCGCGACGTCGGCCCGCTCGAGATGCTGCGCTCCCGCATCTTCTGGCTGCTCTACCTCATGTTCATCCTGGTCTATTCGGGCGGGCTCATGGCGACGGCCCAGATCGCGCCGATCGCGCGCGACTTCAAGGTCGCCGACGTGCCGGTGAGCCTGCTCGGGCTCACCTTGCCCGCCCTCACCTTCGCGCTGACGCTCGACCGCGTGATGAACGGCGTGACGCGGCCCCTGTGCGGCTGGATTTCCGACCGTATCGGCCGCGAGAACACGCTATTCATCGCCTTCCTGCTGGAGGGCGCCGGTATCTGGGCGCTATGGGTGTACGGTCAGGATCCCCTGCTGTTCGTGGTGCTGGGCGGCATCGCCTTCTTCGCCTGGGGCGAGACCGCGAGCCTGTTCCCGGCGATCTGCACCGACACGTTCGGCATGAAGTACGCGACGACGAACGCCGCGCTTCTCTACACCGCCAAGGGCACCGCCTCGCTGCTGATCCCGCTCGCGAGCTTCTACGTGGCCGAGACGGGGAGCTGGCGCGACGTGTTCCTGGCGGCGGCGCTGTTCAACTTCCTCGCCGCCTTCCTGGCCCTCGCCGCGCTGAAGCCGCTCAGGCTGCCGAAAACCGTTCATTGATCGTGCTCTTTCAGACGCCTCTCCCCGACAGGGGGAGAGGAATATGAAAAGCGATCAGGCCTTGAAGCTCGCCAGCGCCTTCTCGTCGAACTTCAAACCGAGGCCGGGCTTGTGCGGCAGGACCAACTCGCCGTTCTCGATGGCGGGCGTCTCCTCGTAGAGCGCCAGCATCCACGGCATGTACTCGACCGTGAGCCCATTCGGGCATGCCGCCACCATGTGCAGCAGCATCTCGGGCATGACGTGGCTCACTACCGGCAAGTTGAACGCCTCGGCCATCGCCGCGACCTTCATCCACTGGGTGACGCCGCCCACCCGCGCGAGGTCGATCATGACGATGTCGACCGAGCGCGCTTCTATCATGTGACGGAAGGGCACGATGCCCCAGACATATTCGCCGCCCGCGACCGGCGTCCTGAGTGCCGCCGTGACCCGTGCGAGGCCCGCGTAATCGTCGGCCGCCGTCACGTCCTCGAGCCAGAACAGGCCCACGTCCTCGATGCGCGAGCCGATGTCGATCGCCTGCTCGGGCCGCCAGCGCTGGTTGATGTCGCACATCAGCCTGACGTCCGGGCCGATCGCATCGCGCACCACCCGCACGCGGCGCACCTCTTCGGCCGGGGTCGGATTGCCGGGCAGCGCCATCTGGGTCTTCATCTCGCGGAAGCCCTTCTGCAGCAGGGTGCGCGCCGCCTGCTGGGCCTGCTTGTCGGTCAGGCCGCGGCGCAGCGAGCCCGACGCGTAGGTCGGGATGCGGTCGCGGTGGCCGCCCAGCAGCTTCCACAGCGGCTGGTCGAGCGCCTTGCCCTTGATGTCCCACAGCGCCGTGTCGATCGCCGAGAGGGCGAGCGTGAAGATGCCGGCCGGGCCGCTGTCGCCCGCTGCCTTGCGCAGCTTCTGGACGATATGCTCGATCCGCATCGGATCCTCGCCCACCGTCAGCGCCGCGAGTTCCTCGACCGCGGCATGCAGGCTGCGGCTCATCCGGCCGCCATAGAGCGTGACGCCGATGCCCTCGATGCCGTCGTCGGTGCGCAGGCGCAGTGCCACTGCAGGCCGTGTGCGGCCCGCCTCCTCCGGCATGTTGGCCAGCGGGTCATCTTCGGGGACCTTGAGCGCCAGTGCCTCGAAACCTGTGATCTTCATTGCGTCTTGTTCTCTCTCCACAGACCGCGATCCGAAACCCGTCTGCGACCTGAATGCCCGTTCACATTGCACCCATTTTCGGCCAGAGTCCGCCGCAGCACAAAGGGAGAGAGCGATGGACTTCGAATACTCGGACCGCAGCAAGGCGCTGCTCGAGAAACTCAACAAATTCATGGACGAGGTCATCTACCCGGCCGAGCCCATCTACGAAGAGCAGATGGAGAAGGCCAAGGATCGCTGGCAGCTCCCGCCGATCATCGAGGAGTGCAAGGCCGAGGCGAAGAAGCGCGGCCTGTGGAACATGTTCCTGCCGGCCGACCGCGAGACCGGCGACACGCACGGCACGATGGGCCTCAGCAACCTGGAATACGCGCCGATCTGCGAAGTGCTGGGCCGCTCGTCGATCGCCTCCGAGGCGGTCAACTGCTCGGCGCCCGACACCGGCAACATGGAAGTGTTCGCCCGCTACGGCACCGCGGAGCACAAGGAGAAGTGGCTGAAGCCGCTGCTGAACGGCGACATCCGCTCCTGCTTCGCCATGACCGAGCCGGCCGTTGCCTCATCCGACGCGCGCAACGTCGAGTGCCGCATCGAGTCCGACGGCAACGACTATGTCATCAACGGCCGCAAGTGGTGGTCGTCGGGCATGGGCGACCCGCGCTGCAAGGTCATCATCCTGATGGGCAAGAGCGATCCCAACGCACCGGCCTACCGCCAGCAGTCGATGATCGTCGTGCCGCGCGACACCCCCGGCATCAAGATCGTGAAGATGCTGCACGTGTTCGGCTATGACGACGCCCCGCACGGCCATGCCGAGGTGGTGTACGACAATGTGCGCGTGCCGAAGTCGGCCATCCTGCTGGGCGAGGGCCGCGGCTTCGAGATCGCCCAGGGCCGTCTCGGACCGGGTCGCATCCATCACTGCATGCGTGCGATCGGCGTCGCCGAGCGCGCGCTCGAGATGGCGATCAAGCGCGCCAAGAGCCGCGTCGCCTTCGGCCAGCGCATCTCCGAGATGGGCGTGACCAAGGCCCATGTCGCCGACATGCGCATGGAGATCGACATGGCCCGCCTGCTGGTCCTCAAGGCCGCCTGGGCGATGGACAAGTTCGGCAACAAGGAAGCCCGCCAGCAGATCGCGATGATCAAGGTGGCGGTGCCGAACATCACCTCGAAGGTCGTCGACCGCTGCTTGCAGCTGCATGGCGCCGGCGGCGTCAGCCAGGTGTTCAAGCTCGCGAGCATGTACGCCCACCAGCGCACCCTGCGCCTGGCCGACGGTCCGGACGAGGTGCATCGCGACCAGGTTGGCCGTCTCGAGATCGCCAAGTACAACTAGGTCCCTCACCGGGACGGAACGAGGCGCGATCCCCCGGGATCGCGCCTTTTTCTTTTGGGCAATGCGAAGACGAAAGGTCCCTCGCTGCGCTCGGGATGACAATGGTTTTTGGATCGGCGCACTGCGTCAATCACAGCAATGGTGTCATCCTGAGCGCAGCGAAGGACCTTTAAGCCGACGCCAGACGCAGGAGACAGACAGCGTGGACACTCCGAAGAAGAACCCGCACGTCACCGAGCATCTCGCCAACGAACGCACGTTCCTGGCCTGGATACGGACGGCGATCGCGGTGATGACGCTGGGCGTCGCCATCAACCGCTTCGCGCTCTTCCTGATGGAGATCCACCAGGTCCTGCCGGAGGTGCGCCACCTCGCCAACCGCCATGTCGAGAAGCTCGGCATCGGCCTGGTGATCCTGGGCATCGTCATGCTGGTCGGCGCGACCTGGCACTATCTCCATGTCGGCCGCACCATCGAGGACGAGACCTACCGGCCGGCCAACAAGGTAATGGTCGGCACCGCCATCCTGATCATCGTGGTCGGCGGCTCGGCCCTAACCTGGCTGTTCTAGGCGCGTGGCCGCGCGGGCGGACTAGCGAGGAGAAGGCGCCGACTGCGGCGCGGCGGGCGGGCCGTCGGGCATGTCGAGCAATTCGCTCTCCGGCGCACCGGCCTCGTACGCTTTCGCGAGAACCTCGGGATCGAAGGCGACGCCGATCGGATTCTTCCTGAACGCCTCGGTCTGGAAGTAGGCCGCGGTCGCCTCCTTCGTGGGATAGCGGTCGACCTGCAGCTCCACGCCGTTTCCGTCGGGGTCGCGATAGTAGATCGACACGGTCGGCCCATGATGGATGCAGCGCGACGGCTCGATTCCCAGCGCCTTCACGCGGCGCCAGGTCGAGAGCAGCGCGCCGATGTCGGCCAGCGTGTAGGCCACGTGCGCCAGGCCCGAGGTCTTGTCATCCGGCGCCTTCAATCCCGCCAGGTTCACGATGCCCAGGCGATGATGCTCGTCGTCGTAGGTCAGGAAGCAGATGTAGTCGGTGCGCTGGACGATGCGCATGTTCAGCACCGCCGAGTACCAGTCGATCATCGGCTGCACGTTCGAGGAACGCAGCACGAAGTGGGCGAACAGCACGGGCGTCGCGGGCTCGGCGCTGAGCGTCCGGCGGCGCGCGGTTTCGATCACAGTGTCCATGGCGACCTCCTGCCCCAGTCTAGGCCTCCTTATGCGGCGCCGGGAGCCCTTGCGGATAAACTTACTGACTGGTAAGTTACTTATATGAGCAACGCCAAGCAGCGCCGCGCGCCCGCCGAGCGGCCGCAGGAAATCCTCGAGGCGGCCCTCGCCCAGTTCGTGGAAACGGGCTTCGCCGGCACGCGCCTCGACGATGTCGCCCGGCGCGCCGGGCTCTCGAAGGCCGCGATCTATCTCTATTTCGAGGACAAGACCGCCCTGTTCAAAGGCGTGGTGCAGCATGCCGTCGCCAGCAATGTCGGCCGGATGGAGGCCATGCTCGCGGACCATCGCGGGCCGGTCGCGCCGCTGCTGCCGCGCATCCTGGAATTCATGGCCGACCGCATCGAGCATTCGCCCATGGCGGCTGTCGCCAAGCTGGTTCTCTCCGAATCGCGCGCCTTTCCCGAGATCGGCCAGTTCTACCTGAAGGAAGTGATCGGCCGCGGCCTGCCGCTGATGGAGCGGCTGATCAAGCGCGGCATGGAGCAAGGTGAGTTCCGCAAGGTCGATGCGTTCCTGACCGTCCGCTCGATGATGAGCCCCATGCTGCTCGCCATCCTGTGGCGCACCGTGTTCGAGCCGATCGGCGCCGACAAGCTCGATGTGCAAGCCCTTGCCCGCCATCACGCCGACCTCATGCTGCACGCCCTTCGTCCCGCGGCGGGAGACGTCGCATGAAACGCGCCCCGCTGGTCGTCGTCGTGGCCCTCGTGGCCGCGCTGCTCGTCTCCTACGTCGTCTGGGGCGACCGTCTGCTGCTGATGGTCGGTATCGGCACGGATGACGGGCGCTATCTCGGCTATGTCGAGGGCGAAACCAGCCTGATCGCGCCGCCGATCGCCGGACGGCTGATCGAACGCCCCGTCGAGCGCGGCGGGCGCGTGAAGAAGGGCGACCGCCTGTTCGTCATCGATCCCGTCACCGCGCGAGCCGAGGTAGCCCGCGCCGAGGCGATGCTGGCCGAGGCCAAGGCGCGTCACCAGAACATGCTCACGGGCAAGCGACAGGAGGAGCAGGACGTGATCCGCGCCCAGCGCCGCGAGATCGAGGCGGCGCTGGTGCAGGCCGAGACCGAGCTGAAGCGGCAGACCGAACTGGTGGCGCGCAATATCTCGACCCATCAGGCCTTCGAACAGGCCGATTCGCAGGTCCGCCAGCTGCGCTCGCGCGCGGCATCGCTCGAGGCGCAGGAGCGGGTCGGCGACCTCGCCGCGCGGCAGAGCGAGATCGCGGCCGCGGCCGCACTGATCGAGCAGAACCAGGCCAACCTCGCGCAGGCGCAGAAGCGCCTCGAGGACCTGATGCCGGTCGCGCCCGAGGATGCGCTGGTCGAGAACACCTTCTTCAATATCGGCGAATGGGTGCCTGCGGGCTCGCCCGTAGTGTCGCTGCTGCCAGACTTCCGCGTGAAGCTGCGCTTCTTCGTGCCCGAGGAAGAGGTGGCGCGCGCCCGGACCGGCCGCGAAGTCTCCTTCACCTGCGATTCCTGCCCGGCCGGGCTCAGGGCGACGATCATCTACGTCTCGCCGCGCGCCGAATACACGCCACCGGTGATCTACTCGCAGAGCGCGCGGACGAAGCTCGTCTTCCTGGTCGAAGCGCGGCCCACGAATGCGAGCACGCCGCTGCCGCCCGGCCTGCCGGTCTCGGTCGAGCCGCTCCCATGACGCTCGCCATCGACGTCCACGACCTGGTGAAGCGCTATGGCACGCGCACGGTCGTCGACAGGTTCAGCCTCTCCCTCGAACGGGGCCGCATCTGCGGCTTCCTGGGGCCCAACGGATCGGGCAAGACGACGACCCTCCGCATGATCTGCGGCCTGCTGACGCCCGACGGCGGCGGCGGCACCTGCCTCGGCTACGACCTCGTGCGCGACCGCGAGGAGATAAAGCGCCAGACCGGCTACATGACGCAGCGCTTCGGTCTGTACGAGGATCTCACCATCCGAGAGAACCTCGAATTCGTCGCCCGCGTCTACGGCCTCGACCGTCTCAAGGACCGGATCGACCGGTCGCTCGAGCGGCTCGCCCTCACGACGCGCCAGGGCCAGCTCGCGGGCTCCCTGTCGGGCGGCTGGAAGCAGCGGCTGGCACTCGCCGCCTGCGTTCTGCACGAGCCCAAGCTGCTGCTGCTCGACGAGCCGACCGCCGGCGTCGATCCCAAGGCACGCCGGGCCTTCTGGGACGAGATCCACGCCTACGCCGCCGACGGCATCACCGTGCTGGTCTCGACGCATTACATGGACGAAGCCGAGCGCTGTCACGAGATCGCCTACATCGCCTATGGCGCGCTGATGGCACGCGGCACCGCCCACGACATCATCCGCCAGTCCGGCCTCTCCGCGTTCATCGCCAGCGGCGCCGGCGCCGACCGGCTGGCCGCGAAGCTGCGGGAGGCGCCGGGCGTCAGCGCCGCCGCCGCCTTCGGCACGACCCTCCATGTCTGCGGCCCCGACCGCGCGGCACTCGAACGGGCGATCGCGCCCTGGCGCGGCGATCCCGGCATCGCCTGGGAAGAAGCCGAGCCGACGCTGGAAGACATCTTCATTCACCTTATGGGACGGGCGCAGGACAATGCGCCCGGTGGCTGACCATGCGTTGGTTCGCCGTCCGGCGCGGTTTCCTGAAGCGGCTCGGCGCCATCATCGTGAAGGAGGTGCTGCAGCTTCGCCGCGACCGGCTGACCTTTGCCATGATGTTCGGCATGCCGATCGTGCAACTGCTGCTGTTCGGCTATGCCATCGACACCGATCCGCATCGCCTGCCGACAGCGGTGATCGCGGCCGACCAGAGCCAGATCACACGCACCGTGCTCTCGGCATTGAACAACACCGGCTACATGCGGTTCACGCATCATCTGACGAGCGAGGACGAGGCCAACGCGCTGCTGCAGCAGGGCGAGGTGCAGTTCGTCGTCACCATCCCGTCGGATTTCACGCGCCGACTGGTGCGCGGTGAGCGGGCGCAGATCCTGATCGATGCCGACGCGACCGATCCGATGGCCGCGGCCAATCCGCTGGCCGCCGCCGGCCCGTCCATCGCCCAGGCCCTGAAGCGCGACTTCGTGGGTCCGCTGGCGGGCCTGCGCGACCGGCCCGACGCTGTCGAGGTCGTGGTGCAGCGCCGCTACAATCCCGAAGGCAAGTCGCGACTCAACATCGTGCCGGGCCTGCTCGCGGTGATCCTCACCATGACCATGGTGATGATGACGGCACTCGCCGTCACCCGCGAACGCGAGCGCGGCACCATGGAGAACCTGCTCGCCATGCCGGTTCGGCCGATCGAGGTCATGATCGGCAAGATCGTGCCCTACATCGCCATCGGCACGGTCCAGGTCACCGTCATCCTGCTGGTGGCGCGCGTGCTGTTCGACGTGGCGATCCAGGGCAGCGTGCCGCTGCTGGCGACCGGTACGGCTCTGTTCATCACCGTGAACCTCGCCATCGGCTTCACCATCTCGACGCTCACGCAGAACCAGTTGCAGGCCATGCAGGCCTCGTTCTTCATGATGCTGCCCTCCATCCTGCTGTCGGGCTTCATGTTCCCGTTCCGCGGAATGCCGGTCTGGGCGCAGTGGATCGGCGAGACCCTTCCCGCGACGCATTTCATGCGCGTGGTGCGTGGCGTCATGCTGAAGGGCGCCGGCTTCGACGACATCGCCACCGAACTCGCCGCCCTGCTCGCCATGCTGCTGATTGTCTCCCTCGTCGCGGTCAGCCGCTACAAGGTCACGCTCGACTAAGGCGAACGATCGACGACCAGCCGGAACGGGCTGGCGGCGTCGGGAGCGGTCTCAGCGGGATCGAGGACGGGTCAGTCGACGCAGCAACTCATGCTGCTTGCGGAGGGCGGTACGTCGAGAGCCGGATTCTCCGTGAAGAATCCGGCGGGATGAAGGGCGAAACCGGCGGTGATCACGGGCTGGACCGGAAAATCCTCGGGGCGCGGGATATGGTGCAGACCGAAGCTGTGCCAGACCACGACATCGGTATCGACCAGCGGGCGGTCCGAGGCCGTCCAGGCCGGCAATCCGTCGCCGCCGCTGCTCTGGTTGGGGTAGCGGCCGGCCGCGTAGATCTCGTCGGGATGGTAGGCGGTGACCCAGAGTTGCCGGGTCATGAAGGCCGCGCGACGGGAGACCATCGACTGGGGATGCGAGAAGGTCGGGATCGGGCTCAACGGCAGCAACTTGTAGGCCGTGGGCTGGCCCAGCCGGTTGCGGGCCTCCCCACTCTCGATCTTCCAGAAGCGGGCGGCATTGAAGTCGACGTTGCGCTGCGCGCCCTGCTCGCTTGCCAGGACCGTCTCGCGCGTGGTGAAGGCATTGCCGTACGGATTGTCAGCACCCATGGGCAAGGCCACGGTATCGACCTCGACGACGCGGTTGCGCTCGCCATCGACCGCCATGTCGAGGCGCATGTTGAACACGTGCTGATGGTAGTGGGCATAGACGCCCGGTGACACGATCGTCCCATAGTCCGGCGCTTCGCCGGGCCGCAGGCCGGCGGTGTTCAGGATGCCGGTCGCCTTCATTTCGAAGTGGATCGAGCCGTCCTGGTGAAAGTACCAGAACGAGCCGTACTCGTAGTTGCCGATCGTCGAGATCGACGACACGACCAGCCGGCGGGCGCGCCTCACATCGACCTCGCCCGTGAACAGGTCGGTATGCTTCCACAGGATGCCGAAATCCTCCTCGTGCAGGCAAACCGCGCTCTCGATGCAGTAGGGATCGCCCTTGCTGTCGGCCAGCCAGGCGTCGAAGTAGCGGATGGCGCCGAGACAATCGCAGCCCAGCGTCAGGGAATTGGCGAGCACGCCGATGCCGTACTCGCCGACATCGAAGGCATTCTTGCGAAAATGCCCGCCGCGGGGGTGTCCGTAGGGCACGACCATCTCGGACAACGCGGCCCGGTGCAGCACCGGCCGCAGCCGTCCATCGTCCTCGTAGCCGATCGCATGCAGCACCAGCCCTTCGCGGGCATTGAAGCCGACGCGGAAGCGCCATTTCTGCCAGCGCACCTCGTTGCCTTCGACGACGAAGCTCGGGCCGGCCGGCTGGACGATTTCCAGGGGCTTCACGTCATCGCGAAAGACGCTTCGATAGCGGGCGGCATAGTTGCGATCGAGCCTCGGGAGATCGGCCACGCCGTAGTCGTCGACACGCAGCACCTCGGCACGGTCGAGATCGACGACGGCACACAGACCTTCGATGGGATGGGCATAGCCGTTGTCGTGCTTCTCGCTCCGGTACCAGCAGAAAGTATGCGAGAGCCGCCGGCCCTCTTCGTCCGGCAGCCCGTAATTGCCGGCCGACCAGGGGTCGACTTGCACGTTTTCGATGTCGGTAATGCCGCGCCGGGCCAGGGCCTCGCGGAAGCGGGGATCGGCCCGCGCGACCTCTCCGACCAGCGTGATATCGTCGACCAGGATGCGCGGCCGAACGCCGGGAACGTGCCGCCAGTCGACGACCTTGTCGGCGACAAGGTCCACCCGGGCCTCCCAGACCTTGCCGTTGGTGCGGTCGAAAGCGCAGACGAACGCCTCGCGCGGAAACGAAGCACCCGCCCGGAAGTCAGTCACGACGCTCTTGTCGGGCTCGTGCAGACTCACCGTTTCGAACATCATGCCCGGCCCGAGATCGTGTGCCGCTCGCACGGCCGCCGACGCCTGGCGTATCTCGTGGGGGGTCAGTGGATCGAGCGGATGACCGGGGGCCGCGTGCGTCAGGGTCTCGGCGTTGGCATCGGGCATGTGTTCTTCCTCTCGACGGCATTCTCACGTTGACGATCGCAGATCGCAAGCAGCCCCGTTCCGAGTTGGGCCGCGGCGCCACAGACGACGATGTTGCCCCGCAATTACCGCGCCGAGGGGCTGACCTGCGAAAGCAGTACCTTGACCCGCTTCCCGTATCGGCTTCCTCTGCCGCGGCATGTCCGCCCCCGCTATCGACTCGCCCGATACGCTGTCACGCTGGATTCCCTCTCGCACGGCGCGGGGGTTCTTCCTCGCCGTCGTCTCCGGCATCTTCTTCAACTTCCTGAACGCCTCGGTGAAGGAGCTGGCGGGCGAGATGCCGCCGCTGTTCGTCGCGTGGGGCCGCTGGGCCGCCGGCATCGCCTTGATTGCGCCCTACCTGCTGTGGCGCGCCGGCCTCGCCGGCATGAAGACGCAGGACCTGAAACTCCACTGCTTCCGCGGCCTGTTCCACACGTCGGGCTACGCGCTGTGGTACGAGGCCGTCGTCTGGCTGCCGCTCGCCACCATGGCGGCGCTGAGCTTCACCGGGCCGATCTTCGTCACCGTGGGCGCGGTGATCTTCCTGCGCGAGACCGTGCACTGGCGGCGCTGGCTGGCGGTCGGCATCGGTTTCGCCGGCATGCTGATCATCGTCCGGCCGGGCCTCGTCACGGTGAATCCCGGCATCATCTACATGCTCTGCGCCGTGCCGCTGATCGCGGGCTCCAACCTCGTGGCCAAGGTCGTGTCGGGCCGCGACAAGCCGGCGGTCGTCGTGCTGTGGCAGAGCGTGGTCGGCGCAATCTGCTTCACGCCGCTCGGCATCTGGTTCTGGCAGACGCCGACCGCGGACCAGCTCCTGCTGTTCCTGTCGGCCGGCTTCTTCGGGACGATGGGCTATTTCTTCATCACCTGGGCCTATCGCCTGCTCGACATTTCCGCCCTGCAACCCATCACCTTCCTCGGCATCGTCTGGGCCGCCTTGATGGACGTGGCGGTCTGGGGCAAGACCTCCGACATCTGGACGTTCGTGGGCGCCGCCGTCATCGTGGCCTCCACGACCTACATCGCCCACCGCGAGGCAAAAGCGGGGGCCGCCGCGGGAGGAAAGAAGACATGACGGATCGTCTGGCAGGCAAGGTTGCGCTCATCACCGGGGGCGCCTCGGGCCTCGGCGCCAATGCCGCAGAACTGATGGCCAAGGAAGGCGCCAGGGTCGTCGTCGCCGACGTCGCCGCCGACCGCGGCAAGGCCGTGGCCGATCGGCTGGGCTCGGCCGGTCATTTCGTGAAGCTCGACGTCACCAGCGAGGACAACTGGAAGTCCGCCATCGCCGAGACCGTGACCAAGTTCGGCGCCATCCATGTGCTGCTGAACTCCGCCGGCATCGGCCTCAGCAAGACGGTCGAGGAGATCACGCTGGAGGAATGGCGCAAGGTCCACGCGATCGACCTCGACGGCGTATTCCTGGGCTGCAAGCACGGCGTCGCGGAGATCAAGAAGCACACCCAGAAGCTCGGCGGCTCGGTGATCAACATCTCCTCGATCTCCGGCATCATCGCCGGCGCCAACATGGCGGCCTACAACTCGGCCAAGGCCGGCGTCCGCCTGCTCTCCAAGTCGGTGGCGCTGCACTGCGCCAAGTCCGGCTACAACATCCGCTGCAACTCGGTGCACCCGACCTTCATCGACACGCCGATCCTCGACAAGTATCGCGACCGCTTCGGCCAGGACCTGATGCAGCAGAAGCTGGGCAAGCAGGTCCCGATCGGCCGCCTCGGCCGGCCCGAGGAAGTGGGCTGGGCGATCGTCTTCCTCGCTTCCGACGAATCGAGCTTCATGACCGGCTCGGAAGTGATCATCGACGGTGGCATCTCGGCGATGTGAACCATCTGTCGTCCTGAGCGCAGCGAAGGACCTCGCATTGCGGTCAGGGAGCGCCTACAGCCAGCGTGAGATCCTTCGCTGCGCTTAAGGGCGGGGATTACCCCGCCCGCGATGACATTGGGGCCAAAAATGCTTCTCAATCTCGACGGACGTAAGATCTACTTCGACCTCGCCGGGCCGCAGAACGCGCCGGCGGTCTGCTTCACCCATTCGCTGGCCGCGGATGGCGGCATGTGGACCGAGCAGCTTGTGCCGTTGCTGGCCGCCGGCTATCGCGTGCTGCGCCTCGACATGCGCGGTCATGGTGGCAGCCAGCCGGTCGAGGGCGACTACACGATGGACGAGCTGGCGGCCGACGTGAAAGGTGCGCTCGACGTGCTGGGCATCTGGAAGGTCCATTACATCGGCCTGTCGATCGGCGGCATGATCGGCCAGGGCTTTGCCCTCGCCTACCCCGAGCGCCTGCACTCGCTCACGCTGTGCGACACCCATCCCTCCTCGCCCGACGATTCCGCGGGCCAGTGGGACCAGCGCAAGGCGGCGGTCCGCGCGAACGGCGTCAAGGCGCTGGCCGACGGCAACATGGAGCGATGGTTCACGACGGAGTTCAAGGACGCCAATCCGACCCGCTGGAAGGAGATCCATTCGACGATCTGCGGCACCTCGGACGCGGGCTTCCTGGGCTGCGCCGCGGCCATCCAGAACTTCGACTATCTCGACCGGCTGCCGACCATCAAGATCCCGACCCTGGTGATCTGCGGCGACGACGATCCCGCCACGCCGCCGGATCGCAACAGGCTGATCGCGTCGAAGATCCCCGGCGCGCGCTACGAGGACATCGCCAAGGCACGCCACCTGCCCAACGTCGAGCGGCCCGAGCCGTTCAACCGCCTCATGATGAGCTTCCTCGGCCTGAACAGATAAACCCGGGTGTCATCCCGAGCGCAGCGAGGGATCCTTCACCTGTCACCGATAAAGCCCCCTCGCCGTTGGCCCGGGACGACACGGAGTTAGAAATGGATTTCGCCTTTTCCGAAGACCAGCTCGCCATCAAGGACAGCGTCGCCAAGCTCTGCGCCGGCTTCGACGACAAATACTGGCTGAAGAAGGACAAGGACGGCGGCTTCCCCGAGGATTTCTACCGCACGATGGCCGATGCCGGATGGCTGGGCATCGCCATGCCGGAGGAGTACGGCGGATCCGGCCTCGGCATCACCGAGGCCTCGATCATGATGCAGGCGGTCGCCGAATCGGGCGCGGCGCTGCAGGGCGCCTCGGCGATCCATCTCAACGTGTTCGGACCCAACCCCATCGTGGTGTTCGGCACCGAGGAACAGAAGAAGCGCATCCTGCCCGACATCATCAAGGGCAAGGTGAAGGGCTGCTTCGCCGTCACCGAACCCGATGCCGGCCTCAACACCACGGCGCTCGAGACCAAGGCCGAGCGCGACGGCAACGGCTATGTCGTCCACGGCAAGAAGACCTGGACCACGACGGCGCAGGTCGCCGACAAGATGCTGCTGATCGCCCGCACCACGCCCAAGGAGAAGTGCAAGCGGCCGACCGACGGGCTGTCGCTGTTCTACACCGACTTCGATCGCGGCAAGATCGAGGTGCGCGAGATCGAGAAGATGGGCCGCAAGGCGATCGACACCAACCAGGTGTTCATCGACGGGCTGAAGGTGCCGCTCGAGGATCGCATCGGCGAGGAGGGCAAGGGCTTCCACTACCTGCTGCACGGCCTCAATCCCGAGCGCATCCTGATCGCCGCCGAAGCGATCGGCATCGGCAAGGCCGCCCTCGCGCGCGCCACGCAATATGCCAAGGAGCGGGTCGTGTTCGGCAGGCCGATCGGCAAGAACCAGGCGATCCAGCATCCGCTGGCCGAGAGCTGGATGCAGCTCGAGGCGTCCAACCTGCTGACCTTCAAGGCGGCCTGGCTCTACGACAACGGCAAGGAATGCGGCGCGGAGGCCAATTCGGCCAAGTATCTCGGCGCCCGCAACGCCTACGACGCCTGCGAGCGCGCCATCCTGACCCATGGCGGCTACGGCTACGCCAAGGAATTCCACGTCGAGCGCTTCCTGCGCGAGGTCATGATCGCCCGCATCGCGCCGGTGAGCGAGCAGCTCATCCTCTGCTACGTCGCCGAACGGGTGCTGGGACTGCCGAAGAGCTACTGATCGCTTCGGGGAATTGGGGCTAAACCGGGGCGGTCGCCGGACGTTTGTATCGTTTGTATTGGCAACCGCCGGTCGATTCCGGACGTTTATTGGGTATCTGATCGCAACCCATTCCCCGGGAGCAGTCCATGACTCGCAACCAGCTCAACGCCGGCCTCGCGCTCGGCAGCGCCCTTCTCGTTGCGGGTATAGCAGCCTTTGCTCCACCGATCCCGCCGGCTTCGGCTCAGAGTCACGCCGAGCGGATCTGCCGTGAACAGGGGCTCAAGCCGACATCCGAGGGCTACGAATACTGCCTGTCGCAGGCGACACGCGCCCTCGAATGGGGCAAGCCGGAGATCGCCCACACGATGGCCCGCGTCACGGCCGATGCTCGCGATGCCTGCCGCGACTATGGGTTGGTGCCGGCAACGTCCGGCTACAAGGCCTGCATGGATCGCGAAACCCACGCGCGTCGCCTGCTCGTCTTCACCGACGAGCCGCAGTACGACAAGGAAATCGCGACCCAGTAGTCACTGACCAAGTTGGTGATCGCAGAGCGGACCGGCCAGCAAAACCAGTGCTGGACCGGCCTGCCATTCCGACTGCGGTACGCTAGACTCGTTCCATGCAACCGCTTCCCGCCTCCGTCCTCCCCGCCGGCGTTCGCGCCCGCATCCTTCCCGGCATCAATGGCCTCGACATCCATGTGCTCGAGGCGGGCTTCGAAAAGAAGGGAAGCCCCGCGGTGATGCTGTTCCACGGCTTTCCAGAAGTGGCCTACAGCTGGCGCAAGGTGATGCCGGCGCTCGCCGCGGCCGGCTATCACGCGATTGCGCCGGACCTCCGCGGCTATGGCCGCACGACCGGCTGGGACGCCGACTTCGACGCCGACCAGATCGGCTTCCGCTTCACCAACCTGCTGCGCGACGCGATCGGCGTACTCTACGCGCTGGGCCATCGCACCGCCGAAGCTGCGGTTGGCCACGATTTCGGCTCGTCGGTTGCCTCCTACGCCTCGCTGGTGCGGCCCGACATCTTCAGGCGCATGGTGCTGATGAGCGCGCCCTTCGCGGGCCCCTCGCCGGTGCCGTTCGACACCGACGGCAAGCCCGCGCCCGCCAAGGGAACCGACATCCACGCCGCGATGGCGACGCTGCCGCGCCCGCGCAAGCATTATCAGTGGTACCAGTCGACCCGCGAAGCCAACGAGGAACAGTGGCATCCCAAGCAGGGCCTGCACGACTTCCTGCGCGCCTACTATCACTACAAGAGCGCCGACTGGAAGGCGAACAAGCCGTACGAGCTGAAGGGCTGGACCGCCGAGGAACTGGCGAAGATGCCGACCTACTACATCATGGACCTGGCCGAAGGCATGGCCGAGACGGTGGCCAAGCAGATGCCGAGCGCCGCCGAGATCGCGGCCGCCAAGTGGCTCACCGACGACGAACTCGCGGTCTATGTCGGAGAGTACGAGCGCACCGGCTTCCAGGGCGGCCTCAACTGGTATCGCGCCCGCACCAGCGGCCGCGTGACGCCGGAACTGGAAATTTTCACCGGCCGAACCATCGACCAGCCTTCGACCTTCATCTCGGGCAAGAGCGACTGGGGCAACTACCAGTCGCCCGGCGCGCTGGAGAAGATGCAGAAGAGCGCCTGCACCAACATGAAGGAGATCTACATGGTCGAGGGCGCCGGCCATTGGGTGCAGCAGGAGCAGGCTGCGGAAGTGAGCCGGCTGCTGCTGAAGTTCCTGAAGGAGAGCGCGGCCTGACCGCGCCGCGTCCGGTCGCGGCCCATGACGAGGCCACGATCCTCGCGCTCAACAACGCCCATGCCATCGAACTCTCCTGGCTCGCGCCCGAGCGGCTGAGCCAACTGCTGCGGCAGGCCTTTTACGCACGCTGCATCGGCGAAGGTGCCGCGTTCCTCATGGCGTTCGACGAGGGCGCCGACTACGACAGCCCCAACTATCTGTGGTTCCGCGAGCGCCATCGCCGCTTCGTCTATGTCGATCGCATCGTGGTCGATCCGGCGATGCGCAAGCGCGGGCTGGCGCACTGTCTCTATGAAGACCTTTTCCGCCATGCCGCCGATGCCGGGCACGATCGTGTCGTCTGCGAGGTGAATTCCAATCCGCCCAATCCGGCCTCGGACGCGTTCCACGAGGCGCTCGGCTTCGTGGAAGTCGGCCACGCCGTCCTTCACGGCGGCGCCAAGACCGTCCGCTACCTGGCCCGTTCGTTCGTCCCGGCACCCTGACACGGGAGAGGCCCGGGCTAGGCTCCGAGAGCCTCGGCGAGATCCACGAAATCCGTAGCGAAGACGTCGAACCAGGGTTCGGGCGCGACGTCGGGCTGGACGCCCGGTCCGAACTCCAGCGGGCGCGCCACGAACGCCGTGCGCATGCCGAAGGCGCGCGCTGCCTTCAGATCGTATTTGTGGCAGGCCACCATCATGATCTCATCCGGCCGGAAGCCCAGAAGATCGACCGCCAGCTGATAGACGGCCGGCGCGGGCTTGTAGCTCTGCGCGAGTTCCGCCGTCAGCACCGCGTCGAACGGCAGCCCCGCATGCTTGACCACCGCGACCATGGTCCTCATGCCGGCGTTGGAAAGCGTCGAGGTAACGAAACGCCGGCGCAGCCGCGCGAGACCTTCCACGCTGTCGGGCCAGGCATCGAGGCGACTCCAGACCTTGTTCAGTTCGTCGCGTTCGGCGGCAGTGAAGGTGGCCGAGAGTCCGTGCTGCTGCAGCAGGACGTCCAGCGTCTCGCGATAGATGCGATCCACCCGCAGCCACGGACGCTTTCCCGCGATGATCTCGTCGAGCACCACACGATAGAGACCCCGCCAGTCGGCGGACAGGATGCCCCAGTCGACGGAAAGGCCCTTGGCGCGGTTTACCGCCTCGCCCATGCGCAGCAGCGGCCGGCAGAAATCGGCGCAGGTGCCCTGGACGTCGAAGGTTAGCGCCCGGACGGTCGCCAGTGATGCCGAAGCCGCCATGTCCCCGATCCTCTCCCCCTTGCCATTGCCCGAGCATCGCAGTCGAATTCGGCTGGCGTCAAACGACTGGCACGCGATAACGTCCTCGCGGCCGTCGCGCAGCATCGGCAACCACTCACGAGGATCCCGCCCTGACCGACGCGTCACCCGGCCCACTTTCCTTCAAGACGATTCGGGCCGCCGTGATGGCCGGGAAGGAGCCGCCGCCGCTGCCAGCCATCGCCCGCCTGAAGTCCTATCGCTGGTTTGTCGTCGGTACCGTGTGCATCGGCGCGTGCATGGGCCAGATCGACGCCAGCATGACGCAGGTGCTGCTGCCGCGGCTCGAAGTCGAGTTCGGCGCACGCCTCAGCAGCGTGAGCTGGGTCGCGGTCGCCTATCTGCTGGCCATGGCCTCGTTCACGCCGATCTTCGGGCGCCTGGCCGACATGTTCGGCCGCAAGCTTTTGTATCTCGGCGGATTCCTGCTCTTCATCATCGGCTCGGGCCTGTGCGGCTTCGCCACCGACCTGCCGACGCTGATCTTCTTCCGCATCCTGCAGAGCGTCGGCGCCGCGCTCCTGACCTCGAACAGCATCGCCATCGTCGTGATGGCCACCGGCCCCGAGGAACACGGGCGCGGCCTCGGCCTGCAGTCGGCGGCCCAGGCGATCGGCCTCGGGGCAGGACCGGCCATCGGCGGCCTGATCCTCGATACGCTGGGCTGGCAGTGGGCCTTCTGGATCAATGTGCCGATGGGACTGATCGGCATCCTGCTGGGCTGGCTCACCCTTCCCCAGACCAAGTCGTTGCCCAGTACGAGCCGCTTCGACTGGTACGGCGCGCTCCTGATCGCGCCGGCGCTGACGGCGGTCGTGGCCGTGCTGAACGAGGGCCATGCGTGGGGGTTCACCTCGCCCGCGCTGATCGGCTGCCTGTTCTTCGGCATCCTGTGCCTGGTCCTGTTCGTGCGGGCGGAACGCCGCGCCACGGCCCCCCTGCTCGACCTGCATCTCCTGACCAAGCGCGCCTTCCTGCTGGGCAACGCGGCGAACTTCCTGTCCTACGCCGTGCTGTTCGGCGTGTTCTTCCTCATCCCCTTCGTCCTCGTGCGGATCTACGACGACTCGGCCCTGGCGGCGGGACTCCGACTGTCGATCCTGCCCATCACGCTGGGACTTCTGGCCCCGGTCGGCGGCGCCCTCTACGACCGACTGGGCGCCCGCACGCCGACCTCGTGCGGCATGCTGATCTGCATCGCGAGCCTCGCGATGATCTATGCCTTCCTCGACGGCTCGGCCGAGAACCTGCCGCTGGTCACGCTCGCGCTCGCAATATTCGGCGTCGGACAGGGCCTGTTCATCTCACCCAACACCAGTGCGATCATGTCGACCGCGCCGCCCGAACAGACAGGACAGGCGGGAAGCGTCCTGAACGTCGTCCGCCTGATCGGCATGAGCACCGGCATTGCCGGCGCCTCGACCCTGTTCGCGCTGGGCCTCGGTCGAGCCGACGGGAGTACGCTGGACCTGCCAACCGCATCGCTCGTGGCGGCGAGCCGCGAGGTCATCCTCCTGCTGGGCGGTCTGGCGGCCCTCGCCGGCCTGATATCGTTGCTGCGCCCCGCGCCACCTCAGGCTCCGCGCACGGACGCGGGCCGTTACGTGAGCGAATAGACCGTCACCGCCACGAGAGCCGCGGCGAGCCAGACGTTGACGCGCCGCGACCACATCGGATCGCGCAAGACTCGCCCGAACGCTGTCCCCGCCGCCAGCCACGCGCCATGGATCAGCACGACCATGCCGGCAAGCACCACGATCTTGACGGAGGCTGGCAGGCCCGAGCCCGTGAACACCGCCGCGATGGCGACATAGGCCTTGGGATTGGCGAGGGCCAGCAGGAGACCGCCGCCGAAAGATGGCGCATCGCGCGACGCGTCATGCATTGCGAGCGGCGGTGCCGTCGCGATCCGGAAGGCGAGATAGAGGATGTAGCCGACCGATGCGACGAGCAGGACGGGCGCGATCCGCGGCAGCGCCAGCAGCATGGCCACCACGCCGGTTGCCACCGCGAGCAGGACGAGAACGGTGCCGGCAATCAGCCCCGATGTGTAGGCGATGGACCGTCGCAGACCGAACGCCGCCCCAACGGCCGTGACGCTGATCGTCGAGGGACCGGGGCTGCCCATGACGAGGAGAGAGGCCACGAGGAGCGACAGCAGCATGCGCCGAGCCTAGGGCCCGCCCGGCCTCGCCGTATTGAACGTTCGTGCGATGCCTACGCCATCCGCCAGCGCGCCGCTTCCGCGGGATCGACGGTGCAGGCGGCCGCGACCAGCGCCGCCGTGAGCAGCGTGGCCTGCCGCAACTCCGATTGCGCCACCTTGTCCCGCGTATCGGCCGGCGTCAGCACGACCCGTAGATGCGCGTTGGGATCGTCGAAGCCCGCCACGAGACGGATGGCCGGAATGCCACCCGCAGCAAAGTTCGCGTGGTCGGAATTGGTCATCAGCGGCCGCACGGTACGCAGGGATTGACCGTTGGCTTCCGCCACCCCCAGCAGGAACGGCTCGACGCCGGCATAGCCGCTGGTGAGTGCCGCGAGGTTCGGACTGCCCGCCACCGAATCGAGATTGACGTTCAGCGCGATCTTCGCGCGCTCGGCCTCGCCCAGCGCCTTCACATATTGCGCCGAGCCGGTCAGCGCCCATTCCTCGACACTGAAGAACATGACGCGCAATCCCCGCCGCCACTTCGCCACTTCCGGCGACAAAGCGCGCGCCACCGCCAGCACGGCGGCGAGGCCGGTGCCGTTGTCCATCGCGCTCTCGGCGAGGTCGTGGCCGTCGACATGCGCCGACAGCACCACCCATTCGTCGGTCTGGCCGGGATAGTCGTAGACCAGCGTCTCGGTCTCGGCCGGCCCCTCCGCGGTCTCGATGGCGATCGTGACCGTGGGAAAGCCGGTCGAACGGCGCGCCAGCTTCGCCGCCGTCTCCGGCGAAATGCCCAGCGCGGGAATGCCCTCGCCCGTGTCGCGGCCCGAGGAGCCCGCCACCACGTGACCGGCCAGCGGCCCGGCGATCAGGAAGCCCACGGCGCCGTTCGCGCGCGCCATGTCGTACTTGCGGCGGCGATGAATGGTGCCGGCCGCGAACATCAGCTCGTGCCGCACCAGCACGATGCGCCCGGCAATCTCGGCCTTGTGCGCCTCGAACTCGTCGGGCGTGCCACGGCCGAGATCGATCACCTCGGCCGTGAGGCCCGACGGCGGCGTGGCGATGGTGCGGACCAGCGGATGGCAGGGCGCGAAGCTGCCGCCGGGCAGTTTCAGCGTAGCCGACTTCGCCTGCCAGCCATTGTAAGGCACCGGGATCGACCGCCCGGAATTGGCCGGTGAGGCCGCGCGGACGCGCTCGCGCAGCAGCGCGAAGGCCCGCTTCTCACTCTCCGTGCCGGAGAGACGCCCGCCGCAGTCGCAGATGTCGTTGAAGTCGCGCCACAGCGCCTCGTCGGCCGCGAGGCGGCCCATCAGTCCCGCGTCGAGACGCATGGCTTACCCTTTCAGCTTGTCGTCGAGCATGTCGAGGAACGCCGCGGCGAGCACCGACGGCTCGCGGTCGCGGCGATGGAAGGCACCGATCTCGTAGGTGACGGCCGGCTCGAACGGCCGCGCCACCAGCCCGAGATGCTCGAAGCCGCGCGCCGACAGCGGATCGACGATCGACCAGCCGGTGCCCGCCGCCACCAGACCGCAGAGCGTGGCAAAGAACTCCGCCTCGACCACGGCATTGAGGGACACGCCGGCCGCCGAGAAGACGCCGCGGATGCGATTGGGCACCTGGTGCGAGCGCGCCGGCATCACCATCGGATGCGGCGCGAGCAATTGCGGCGTCAGCAGCTTGCAGGCCGCGAGCGGATGGCGCGGCGGCAGGATCGCGACGCAGCGCATCCCGTAGCGCCGGACCTCGACCTGGCTCTCGTCGATCGGCAGTTCGGCGATGCCGATGTCGAAGCCTTCGCTCGGCAGGAGCTGGCTCACGACATCGGAATGGCGCGAGATCAGCCGCACCGACACGCCCGGCCGCTCGTCCAGGAACTTCGCCACGAGGTTGGGCAGCAGCGAGATCGCGGCCGAAGGATGGCTGGCGATCACCAGCCGGCCCGACTGGCCCTCGCGGATCTGCGCCGTCGCGGCCTGCAGCCGGTCGACCTCGCCCAGCACGCGGCTTGCTTCGGCATAGAACAGCACGCCCTCGGCCGTCGGCTTCAGCCGACCGTTGGCCCGCTCGAACAACGGGAAACCCACCGTCTCTTCAAGGCGGGCGATCTGGGTGCTGACCGCGGGCTGGGTCACGCCCATGGCGCCCGCGGCGGCGGTCATGGAGCGATGGTCGACCACCGCCCGGAAGGCTTCGAGGAGCTTGACGTCCATATGCTATAAACAGTCGTTATTGGTCATTTTTGCAATTCCTTAGGACTCTACTAGCAAAACCCCTGCCGATCCGGCAGTCTCCGATGGAGCGGCATAGGAATTGCTTATGGAGTGACATGAGCAGCACGGCCCCCCTCATCCTCGCGGACGGCATCACAAAGCGCTTCGGCGCCAACCAGGTACTGACCCGGGTGTCTCTGGACGTTTCCGAGCGCGACGTGGTCTGCGTCGTGGGCCCGTCGGGTTCGGGAAAGACCACGCTGCTGCGCTGCCTCGCCCTGCTCGAGGAGCCGAGCGAGGGCCGCATCGTGATGCAGGGCGTGCCCATTTCGACGCCGGCACCGAACAAGCAGGTCAAGGCGGCCGGGCGCGCCGTGCGGTCCGACATCGGCATGGTGTTCCAGCACTTCAATCTGTGGCCGCACATGTCGGTGCTGCAGAACCTGATCGAAGCGCCGATACGCGTGAAGAAGATGCCCAGGGACGAGGCAGTCGCCATCGCCGAGGCCCTGCTGAAGAAGGTCGACCTGTCCGACAAGCGCGACGCCTATCCCGCGCGCCTCTCCGGCGGCCAGCAGCAGCGCGTGGCAATTGCCCGCGCGCTCGCCATGTCGCCCAAGGTCCTGCTCTTCGACGAGGCAACCAGCGCGCTCGATCCCGAGCTGCGCCGCGAGGTCCTCGCGGTCATGCGCCAGCTTGCTCGCGAGGGCATGACCATGCTGGTCGTCACTCATGAGATGGGATTCGCGCGTCATGTCGGCACGCGCACCGTATTCATGGATCGCGGCGAGATCGTCGAGGCGGCGCCGGGATCTGCGTTCTTCGATGCACCGCAGACGGAGCGCGCCAAGCGCTTCCTGCAGCAGTTCGAGGATGAGTAACGGGGAAGGTTAAACAAGGAGGCTTGTCATGGGTGTAGCAAGGATTTTGGGAGCGCTCGCGCTGGCGGGCACGGTTGGCGCATTTTCGATCACGGGCGCCGAGGCACAGCAGACGCAGTCGCGTCTCTACGAGGTGACCAAGAGCAAGAAGCTCCGGGTCTGCCAGTTTCCGCTCTACTATTCGATCTCGTTCCGCAATTCCAAGACGGGCGAGATCGAGGGCATCGATGCCGACCTGGCGAAGGAATTCGCCAAGGAACTCGACGCCAAGCTCGAGATCGTCGAATCGAGCTTCGGCTCGTTCATCGCCGACCTTCAGGCCGGCAAGTGCGAGATCGGCATGTTCGGCGTCGGCGCCACGATGAAGCGCGGCCAGGCCGTCGAATTCTCCAAGCCCTACCTGCTGACCAACCTCTATGCGGTCACGCGCAAGGACAGCAAGATCAAGGAGTGGAAGGACATCGACCAGAAGGGCGTCAAGGCCGCCGTCTCCCTGGGCAGCTACATGGAGCCCTTCATGAAGGGCTATGTGAAGAACGCCGAGGTGGTGTCGGTGGCGCCGCCCAACACACGCGAGGCCGAGCTGGTCGCACAGCGCGTCGACGTCATCATCACCGACTTCCCGACCGCCATCAAAGTGACCGACGAGTTCGACTGGGCGACCTACATCCTGCCCAACGAGAAGCTCGCCATCACGCCGTACGCGTATGTCGTGCCGCAGGGTGACCAGATCTGGCTGAACTACGTCAACCTGTTCGTGGACACGATCAAGCTCGACGGCCGGCTGCTGAAGTACGCCAAGAAGCACAAGCTCGACCCGATCGTCGCGCCATAATCAAGCTTGCCTCCCCCGTCAGCGGGGGAGGTGTCAGCGTCTTATGCTGACGGAGGGGTCATGACCCCTCCGTCGCCGCAAGCGGCGCCACCTCCCCATTTGAATGGGGAGGAAAAGTGAGGAGTGGATGTTCAAATACCAATTCCGCTGGGACACGGTCTGGGGAAGCTTCGACTTCCTGATGGGCGGACTGCAGATGACGCTCGTCATCTCGGCCATCACCCTGGTGCTGGCGATGCTCGGCGGGCTGATCATCGCCCTGCTCGACATGTCGCGCTTCCGCGTGCTGCGCTGGATCGGTATCTCGATCGGCGAGGTGGTGCGCAACACGCCGATCCTGGTCCAGCTCCTGTGGGTCTACTACGTGCTGCCGATCGTGTTCGGCGTGCGCATCGAGGCGCTGGTCGCACTGATCATCGGCCTCGCCCTCTACCAGGCGTCCTTCATCTCCGAGGTCTACCGCTCGGGCATCCAGAGCGTGCCCAAGGGCCATCGCGAAGCGGCCCAGGTGCTGGGCCTGACGCCGTTCCAGTCGTTCAACCGCATCGTGCTGCCGCAGGCGATCCGCATGACCCTGCCGCCGCTCGCCTCCAACTTCGTGCAGCTCATCAAGTTCTCCTCGCTGGGCGCGGTCATCTCGGTGAGCGAGATCACAAGGCGTGGCATGGAGCTTTCGGCGACCAACTTCCGGCCGCTCGAGACCTTCACCTTCATTGCCGTGGTCTACTTCTTCATCTGCTGGCCGCTCGCCATGGCCATCCGCTTCTGGGAACGCAGGCTGCAGGCTCGCTGATGTCATCCAAAGTCCGTACCGAGCTGGCGCGCAAGGTCGAAGGCTCGCTCGACCGTCTCATCGAGGTGACGCGGCGGCTGGTGGCCGTCGCCTCGCCCAACCCGCCGAGCGACACGTTCGACGTCGCGCAGGTCGCCGAAGCGCTGCTGCGCGAGATTCCCGGCATCGAGATCGAGCGGGTCGAGCCTGAGCCGCGCATCGTCTCGCTGATCGGCCGCATCCGCGGCCGCGCGCCGGGCCGCCGCCTGATCTTCAACGGCCATCTCGACACCTTCCCGCTGCTGGAGAACCTGCCGTGGACCGTGCCGCCGCTGGGCGGCGTGCTGAAGGACGGCAAGCTCTACGGTCGTGGCGTCTGCGACATGAAGGGCGGCATCGCCTGCTCGCTGCTCGCGGCTTTGCTGCTGGCCGAGAATCGCGACGCCTGGGACGGCGAGATCGTGCTGACCCTGGCCGGCGACGAGGAGAACATGGGCTCGCTGGGATCGGGATATCTCCTGAAGCATTTCCCGCACGCCGCCGGCGACGCCAATATCTGCGGCGATGTCGGCTCGCCCAAAGTCGTGCGCTTCGGCGAGAAGGGCCTGATGTGGGTCGAGGTCGAGGCCACCGGATCCCCGGCGCACGGCGCGCACGTCCACAGGGGCACCAACGCCATCGACCGGCTGCGCACCGCGCTCAACTGCCTGAAGCAACTCGAGGACGTCCCCTTCCAGTCGCCCCCGGTCGTCACCGCGGCGATCGGCAAGGCCAAGCCCATTTCCGAACCGCTCTCCGGCGCCGGCGAGGCCGACACGCTGTCGCGGGTCACGGTCAATATCGGCACGATCGAGGGCGGTACCTCGCCCAACCTGGTGCCCACGCACGCCATCGCACGCGCCGACATCCGGCTCCCCGTGGGCATCACGACCGACGTGCTCGCGGCCAAGCTCGACGAGTGGCTGGCGCCGCTCGAGGGCGTGAGCTGGAAGGCGATCCGCCGTTTCGAGCCCTCCTTCACCGACCCCGGCCACGAGATCGTGACGCGCACCGCCCGGGTTGCCGCCGAGGTGCTGGGCGAGACGCCAGCCGTGAACATGCGCGTCGGCGGCTCGGACTCGCGCTGGTATCGCATGTTCGACGTGCCGACCGTGGTGCTCGGCCTGACGCCGTTCAACATGGGCGGGGCCGACGAGCATGTTCTGGTCGACGAGCTGCTGGCCGTTGCCAGGATCCACACGCTAGTGGCCTACGATTTCCTCTCCGCGGAGCCCTGACATGGACCGTCTGTCCGACGACGAACTGTTCACCCTGCCCCTGACCTTCATGGGCGTGCCCTACGGCCGCCCCGGCCCGGCCAACAAGGCCGCGATCCTCGGCATCCCGTTCGACTGCGGCACCAACATGCGCATCGGCGCGCGCGGCGGCCCCGATTCGGTACGCCAGCAGTCGCAGCTCATGCGCCGCTTCAATCCGACCAATGCCGACTTCGATCCCGCGACGGCGCTGGGCCTGGTCGATTGCGGCAACGTCAAGCTGACACCGTCGAAGATCGTCGATGCGTTCGAGCGGATCGAACAGGCCGCCGACCGGATCGTCGAGGCCGGCGCCGTGCCGATCACCATCGGCGGCGACGGCTCGGTCACCGTCCCGGTCGCGCGCGCGGTCGGCAAGAAGTACCCGAAGATGGCGGCGCTCCACATCGATTCGCACACCGATTCCTACCCGTATGGCTCGGACGAGAAGTACAACTCCGCCACCCAGTTCACGCATGTCGCCGAGGAAGGCCTCGTCGATCCGGAATTCTCCTGGCATGTCGGCATCCGCAGCACGACCTACGCGCAGGGCGTCGTGCCGCGCGCCATGAGCCTCGGCTACAAGGTCGTCTCGATCGACGAGCTGATCCGCGGCGGCTTCGCCCAGCGCATGGCGGAGTTCCGCGACAAGGTCGGCAAGCGTCCGGTCTATCTCTGCTTCGACATGGACGTGTTCGATCCGTCCTGCGCGCCGGGCGTCTGCACCCCCTCCTGGGGCGGCCTCAGCGCCCGCGAAGGCATCGACCTGCTGCGCTGCCTCACCGACCTCAACATCGTGGCGGTCGACGTGAACACCGTGAGCCCCCCGCAGGACGTGAACGGCATGGCCGCCCACCTCTGCTCGCACGTGATCTACGAGACTCTCGTGCTGCTCTGCCGGCAGATGGGGCTGGCCAACGCCTAACGCAGATACTTCGCGAAGAACGCCCTCGTCCGTGCCTCGGCGTCAGGAGCGGCGGCGGGGTCGTAGGCGAGATGGTGCTGCTTGCCCGCGGCGCCCGGCACGTTGCGGTCGGCGGACCTGGAATCGAAGCTGTGATAGGCGTTGGGATAGTAGACCGCGGCGACGATCCCGGTGCGCGACAGGCTCGACACCAGCGACCGGCAGCGATCGGCCGGCGTCCAGTCGTCCTTGTCGCCGGCTAGCAGGAGGACCGGCACATCGACGCCGCCGTCGAACTGCGGGTTACAACCCGGATAGTAGGCGACGCCCGCGGCGAGACCCCGCTGCGCCAGCCCGAAATTCCTCTGCGTGGAGCGCAGCACCGTCGAGCCGCCATGGCTGTGGCCGATGATGCCGATCTTGCCCTTCACTACGTCCGGTCGCGTTGCGAGATAGTCGAGCGCGCCGGCAATGTCTGCCACGCGCATGTTGGGCGTCACGAAGCCCGGTGTCGTGCACACCGCCTTGGTGCCGCGCGGACCGAAGGAGTCCGGCGCCAGGACGAGATAGCCCCAGCCCACGAGCAGCTTGCCCCAGACGTCGGTGTGGGCGTTCGTGCCGGCGCAGCTATGGGCCAGGATGATCGCGGGGAACGGGCCGCTGCCGGAAGGCTTGTAGACCCAGCCCTTCACCTCGGGCCCCGCCTGGCTGCTGCCGACGGTGACGCTGGGGAAACCGACGGACTGAGCGGCGGCGGGACCGGCAAACAGCAGGACGAACAGGATCACGCCCCAGCGTTTCATGGCACACCATAGATCGAGATGGGAGCGGCGAGGCCGCGCAGTTCGTGCTCACCCAGCGGTACGAGCGGCCGGTCCAGAAGGCGCATCACGGGCTCCGTAATGACGATGGAGCGCCCTACCGACTTGCTGAACGCCTCGACGCGGCTGGCGGCATTGACGGCCCGACCGATGACCGTGAAATCAAGCCGCTCGGGCGCACCGACATTGCCGAAGAACACTTCGCCGTCGTGCAGGGCGATCCCGGTTCGCAAGGGTCGCCAGCCGGGGATATCCGCGAAAGCCTGCGGATCGCCATTGAGGCGCTCTATCGCCTGAAGCGCGCTCTCCGCCGCCGCCAGCGCCGCCGCGGCTGTGGCCCTTTGATCGGCAAACGCCGAATAGGGAAACACCGCCAGAAGCCCGTCGCCGATGAACTTCAGCACCTCGCCGTCATGCGCCAGGACCGCGCCGGCGAGACACTCGAAGTAGCCGTTCAGCAGGGCGATCATGTCGGGGCCGTCGAGACGGTCGGCGAGATCGGTGAAGCCGCGCAGGTCCGATGCCCAGATGATGGCCCGGATCGGCTCGCCGGCACCGCGCTTGATCGAGCCGCGCAGCACCCGCCCGCCGGCGGCCGCGCCGAGATAGGTGTCCAGGACATTGGCGGCGATCCTGAGCGCAATGTGCCGCTCGACGTGAAGCGCGGCCAGCCGCAGGAGCCGCGTGAGTTCCCCGAACTGGGCTTCGGAGAAGCCACCGGCGCGCTTCGTCGCCAC
This sequence comes from Reyranella humidisoli, assembly GCF_019039055.1. Lineage (NCBI taxonomy): Bacteria > Pseudomonadati > Pseudomonadota > Alphaproteobacteria > Hyphomicrobiales > Reyranellaceae > Reyranella > Reyranella humidisoli. The sequence continues at coordinate 31,327 of NZ_JAHOPB010000004.1, read as the reverse complement.
CGTCGCGGCGTTGTGATAGGCGCCGCCCGCGCGCAAGGGGATGGCGGCATAGTCGACGTAGCCCTGCAGCGCCAGTTCGGCCATCAGCGGGTAGCGCTGTGCGGCATCGCCGGTCCGGCCCCTGAAAGCCTCGCCCTTCTCGATCACGTGGAACAGCGGATTGCGCCGGTAGGCATCGTTGGCCAGCGCCGCCTCGGCCACCCTGACCTCGTCGCACAGCCCGTCGACGCGGTTCCAGTTCCAGCCAAAGCCATAGAGCTGGGGATGCAGCGTCCCGACATGCAGGCTGGCCCGATCGAGCGGCAGGCCCGCCGCGACGAGGCGCCAGCACAACTGCTCGAAGAACGGCAGGACATCCTCTTCGCCGAGCGCGTCGGTCAACAGCCAGCTTTCGACATCGGCGATGGACGAAGTTCCGGCCGCCACGGCAGGGCCGCCGTCTGTCCTGCGGTGCAGGGAGACCGAGGCGGGATAAGTCCGCGGCGCAGGATCGGGACGGGCCACCGGCATGACGCGTGATCTTCCCACCGGCCCGGCGGGAGCGCCATTGGGAAGATGGCGCGCGCCCTGCCCGCCAGGTCGTGAGCAGCGAGGATACCCGGTCGAGCGAGAGCGGTGCCTCGTCGAGCAACGCCGAGTTCGCGGCCTCCTCCCAGCCGCCTCCGTCGGCGGCGAGCTTGGGCCGGTCCGACAGCCGATGCTCCAGGACGAAACGTGCCATCATCATGCGCCGCGCATCGCCGCCGCCTGGGCCGAGACGGGCGCCTTCGTGGGCCATCAGCACCGCGGTGGTGACATGATAGAGCGCACTCGCAGCGACCCGGCTGAAGCGCTCCTTCGACGGCGTGTCGGCGACTTCCTCGGCAAAGCGCAGGGCCTGCGCCAGCGTCGTCTCGAGCCGCGTCCGGAACTGGCCGGGCAGACCGCGCGTATCGGCCAGCCGCTCGCCCAGCGCCTCGCCCAGCTGGACATGCGCGCGCTCCTTGCCGACCGCCCGCTGGATGACGTCGAGGGCGTTGACGCTGGACGTGCCGTCCCAGATCACGCCGAGATGGGCGTCGCGCACCAGCCGGGCGTTCGGCCAGTCCTCGATGTAGCCATTGCCGCCGCGCGCCTCCATCGCCGCCGTGGCGACGGCGATATTGTCGCGCGACGCGCGGTACTTGCCGATCGGCGTGAGGATGCGCACCACCTTCGCAGCCACCGGGTCGTCGACCCGCCCCATCATGGCGGTCGTCAGCATGAGTGCCGACAGCGCCTGCTCGGTCTTGATCATCATCTTCACGAGCTGGCGGCGCATCAGCGGATGATCGATCACCCGCCTGCCGAAGGCATTGCGGTGATGCGCCACCTGCATCGATTCGTTGAGGCAGCGCCGCATCATGCCAGCGGCGCGCGTGAGATGGGAGACGCGGCTGGGATTGACCATCTCCAGCATCTGCTTCATGCCGCGATCGATGGCCCCGAGCTGGTAGGCGACGGCGCCGCTGAAGACGATCTCGCCGCTCGGCATCGACTTGCTGCCGAGCTTGTCCTTCAGCCGCACGATCCGATAGTCGTTACGCGAGCCGTCCGGCAGGGTCTTCGGCATCAGGAAGAGACCGAGGCCGCGGCTGCCCTCCCGCGCGCCTTCGGGACGCGCCAGCAGCACGGCGACATCGCCGTCGGCGTTGGAGCAGAACCACTTCTCGCCATAGAGTCGCCAGTGCTCGCCGTCGCGCACCGCCGTCAGCTCGGCGGCGCCCGCGTCGGAGCCGCCGATCTTCTCGGTCATGAACTGCGCGCCGTAGAGCAGCCGGTCCATGTCCTGCGTCAGCATGCGGTCGAGATAGCGCGCCTTCAGCGCCTCGCTGCCGTAGCGTTCGAGCAGGTCGGACGTGCAGTCGGTCAGGTTGACCGGGCACAGCACGCCGAACTCGGCCTGGGAGAAGAGATAGAAGAAGGCCTGCTTGGCGAGGATCGGCAGCTTGTCGTGCCAGCCCAGTACGCCAGGCCGATGCGTCATGGCATGCATGCCGAAGCGCGCGAACGCAATGCGTCGGATCTCGTCGTAGGCCGGATGGACCTCGATCCACTCCTCGTCGCGGCCGAACCGGTCGCGCGGGTGCAGCACCGGCGGATGCTTGTCGGCAAGGTCGGCGAGCTGGTTGAGGCGCCCGCCGGCAAGCTCTCCCAGCTCGTTCAGGGGCTTGGTCAGATGGGCCAGCAGCGGCCCCTCCATATAGAGACCGAGCAGGTCGCGCAGACTGCGATCGATCGCAAAGAAGTTCAGCCCGCTGCAATCCGGCGCGATGTGTTCGGAACGTTGGGCAACGGCCGCGCGCCCGGCGAGCGAGGCCGGAAGCGTCGGGGTGGAGGCGATGGGAGAAAGGTCATTCATGGGGGCGAGGATGCGTGGAGTCCTGCGCACTCTCAAACGATTACTTTTCCAAGCATTTTGACTGATACTCAACACCATGAGCACCCGCCGATTGCCTCCCCTTCACGCCGTCCGGGCCTTCGAGGCCGCCGCGCGACACCTATCGATCACCCATGCCGCACGCGAGCTGAACGTCACGCCCGGCGCGGTCAGCCGGCACGTGCGGACGCTCGAGGAAAACCTTCAGGCCTCCCTGTTCGTGCGGCGCGCCACCGGGCTCGAGCTGACGCCGGTCGGCCAGTCACTGGCGGAAGGAACGCGCGAAGCGCTCGACCGTCTCGAGGAGGCGGCCGCGGGCGTGAGGCTGCGCCACTACCGGCAGCTCTCCATCGGTGTCTACGGCCATTTCCTGTCGCGGGCGCTGTTGCCGATCCTGGCGCGTCTGCGCCGCGATCTTCCCGAACTCGGGGTCGACTTCCATGCAAGCACGAACCCGCTCGACCTGCTGCCCAGCCGCTTCGACGCGGTGATCGCCGTCTCGGGCATCGGACGCCAGTCGGGTCTGGTCGTGCGGCCCCTGATGCCGATCACGACCGTGGCGGTCGCCGCGACATCGCGGCTCCGCAAGGGGCCGGTCGATTTCGCGCGCGTACCGCTGCTCCATACGAGACCGCGTTCGGAGGACTGGCGGCGCTGGCTGGATCATGCCGGCTTCCTGGCCGTGCCGGTCCGCGGCGGCAGCACCTTCGAAAGCGCCAGCCAGACACTGGAGGCGGTCGTCGCCGATCTCGGGCTGGGCATCGCCATCGAGGAGCTGCTCGGGCCCGATCTCAAGGCTGGCCGTATCGCCATCGCCCATCCGGCCCGGCGGCCGACGCGCCGGCACTTCACGCTGCAGTACGACGTTCGCTTCGCCGGCGATCCGTCGCTCGTGACTTTCGCCGACTGGCTGTGTCGCTCGCTCGACGCCGAAAGACACTATTCGACGTAGGCAACGTATCGCGTGTCGGGCGGCGGCCCCTTCGACGTTACTCCGGTTCGATACCTGCCAGCTTGGCCACTTCCTTCCAGGTCACCAGCTCGTTCCTGATGCGCTGGGCGAAGGCGTCGGGCGACTCGCCGCCGGGCAGGCTCGACAGGTCGCGGATCTTGGCCTGCATCTCGGGCTCGGCCAGGACCGCCACCACATCGTCGCGCATGCGGTTGGCAAGCGCGGGCGACATCTTGCCCGGCCCGAACAGCGAGAACCAGGCGAGCGTGTCGACGCCCGGCACGCCGGCCTCCGCCATGGTCGGAATGTCCTCGAGACCCGGCAAGCGCTTGTTGCCGCTCACCGCCAGCATGCGCAGCGTGCCGGCGCGATGATGCGCCATCACCGTGAGCGGGCTGGTCAGGCCGACCGGGATATGGCCGCCGGCCAGTTCCTGCATCATGGGGGCCGCGCCCTTGTAGGCCACGTTCTCGATCTTCAGGCCGCTCTTCACCCGGAACAGCTCGCCCACCATGCGGGTCGTATTCTCGGTGCTGCCGAACTGGTACTTGCCCGGATTGGCCCGCGCCGCGGTCATGAACTTTTCCATCGTGTCCATGCCGGCCTTGGGCGAGCCGACCAGCGCGATCGCGCCCTGGACCAGCGGCGTGACCGGCGTGAAGTCGCGTTCGGTGTGGTATGGCAGCACCTTCGTGGTGAAGGGATTGATCGTGTGGGCGCTGGTCGTGACCAGCAGCGTGTAGCCGTCGGGGGGAGACTTGGCGACGATCTCGCTGCCCAGGATGCCGCTCGCCCCGCCCTTGTTGTCGATGATGACGGTCTGCTTCCAGCGGTCCGCCAGGCGCGGGATCACCAACCGTGCCACCAGGTCGGTACCGCCGCCCGCCGGATAGGGAACCACTACGCGAACCTGCTTGGTGGGAAATTCCTGGGCGCGTACCACCGCCGGCGCCAAGCCAAGCGCCACTCCTGCCGCCACCAATCCGCGGCGCGTCATGCCAGACATGCAATCCTCCCGTTCCATTTCCTTGGCCAAAGACTAGGGTTCTTTCCGGAGGAAACAAACATGTTCGACCTGGTCATCAAGGATGCGGAAATCCACGACGGCTCGGGGGCCAAGCCGGTCCACGGCGACCTCGGCGTGCGGGACGGGAAAATCGCCGCCATCGGGCCGAATCTCGGCGCCGCCCGGGAAACCGTAAAGGCCGACGGGCTCGCACTGGCTCCGGGCATCATCGACGGCCACACCCACTACGACGCGCAGATCACCTGGGACCCGTTCGTCGATCCCTCGCCGGCGCTGGGCGTCACCACGGCAATCCTCGGCAATTGCGGCTTCACGATCGCGCCCTGCAAGCCGGCCGACCGCGACCTCACCATGCGCCATCTCACCCATGTCGAGGGCATGTCGCTCGACGCGCTGCGCGCCGGCATCAACTGGGGCTTCGAGAGCTTCCCGCAATATCTCGACATGCTGGAGAAGAACGGCGTCGGTCCCAACGTCGCCTGCTTCGCCGGCCACTCCGCCATCCGCACCTTCGTTATGGGCACCGACGCCACCGAGCGCGCCGCCACCGAGGCCGAGGTCTCGAAGATGGCCGACCTGGTGCGCGAGGCGATGAAAGCCGGCGCCATCGGCTTCGCTTCCTCGACTTCGGAGGCGCACAATGGCGAGGGCGGGACGCCGATGCCGTCGCGCCTCGCCGACGACCACGAGCTGCGCACGCTGGTGAAGGCGATGGGCCAGGGCGGCACCGGCGTCTACATGCTGACCAAGGGCCGCACGACCACGATCCCCTATCTCGAGGAGATCGCCGCCGAAGCCAACCGCCCGGTGGTGATCGCCGCGCTGTTCCATTCGAACACCAACCCCGAAGCCGCGTTCACCACGCTCAACCAGGTGAACGAAGCGCGTGCCCGCGGCCGCGAGCTGGTGGCGCAGACCTCGTGCTGTCCACTCAGCATGGATTTCACCTTCCACAGCCCGTACCTGTTCGAGAGCATGCAGGCTTGGAAGCCAGCGATGGCGGCGCACGATCCTGCCGAACTCAAGAAGATCTACCGCGATCCGGCATGGCGCGCCTCCGTGCGCGAGGAACTGCAGGCCAAGCGCGGCCGGCTGCTGTTCAACGGCGAATGGGACAAGCTGTTCGTTGTCGAGACCGCGAAGGACGAGAACCGCGCGATGGAAGGCGCGACGCTGGCCCAACTCGCCAAACAAGCAGGCAAGGAGCCTCTCGACTTCATCCTCGACTTCGCCCTGTCGGAGAACCTCGACACGATGTTCGTGGCGCAGCTCCTGCACAACGACGACAAGGAGGTCGGTCGTATCCTAGCCGATCCCAACACCCACATCTCGCTGAGCGACGCCGGCGCGCATCTCACCTTCTTCTGCGACGCGGGCTTTGGGCTTCACTTGATGGGCCACTGGAGCCGCGACCTCGGCGTGCTCGACCTGCCGCAGGCGGTGCATCGCCTGACCGGCCAGCCGGCCAAGCTGTTCGGCATCCAGGATCGCGGCTTTCTGCGCGAGGGTCTGGCCGCCGACCTGATGCTGTTCGACCCGAAGACGGTCGCGCGCGGCCCCAAGCGCCGGGCGCACGACCTGCCGGCCGGGGCGGCGCGCCTCACCGCGGGCGCGATCGGCCTGCACGGCGTCTGGATCAACGGCGCCAGGGCCGCCGACGAGAAGGGCTTCTGCGCCGACCCGGCCTCTCGGCCGGGCAAGGTCCTGCGCTCGTTCGCAGCCTAGCTAGGAACGCGTGCGCAGATAGACCACGACGGCGCGACCGGACAGGTAGGTCGCGCCGAAGCCGGCGAGGCTGGTGGCATACGGCACCCAGGCCGATGCCGGGCCGGCGACCAGCGGCGCGAAGATGGCGACGGCCATCGCGGCGGCGATGACCAGGGTGACGAGCATCCCGTCGCGCGCGCCGGGCAGTCGCGTCAGCCCGTAATTGTCGACGTCGGCCTTCAGGAGAAAGCCGCGCACGAGGCCCAGCGCAAGACCGGCAACCAGTGCCGAGCGCAGCAGCCACGGCTCGCGATTCTCCGGCGTCACGAACCCCATCATGATGTAGGCGCAAATGAAGGCCAGGACCGGTGGCACGAGCAGCAGGCTTCTCGACCGCGCCCGCCCCTGCCATTCCGGTACGGACACGTAAAGGCACGCCGCCATGACGGCGACTGCCAGGAAATGCAGAAGATTCAGAACTCACTCCCCCAGTCCAGGACTCCCCCAAGCCCACGATCCTAGGTAGCTCAGCGCGCGGAGCGTGTCACGGCCACCGCTTCACCCGACGCGCGGCCGCGCCCAGCGCGGCGTCCAGTTCACCGTCACCACGTTCCTGCCTCGGCTCGGCGAAGCTCACCATGTTTACGTCGAGCGCTCCCAATCGAACGGCGAAGGTCGCGTAGGAGGTGTGGATTGGCCCGTCATGGGCATTGGCGAGATCGTAGCTCCAGGCACCGGCGTGCCAGAAATTGCCTCCGCCGCGCGGCGTCGGACGGACGAAGGTACCAAGCCCGTAATGGGCGCCACCGCCCACCTGCTTGCCCTCCGGCGACATCATCCAGGCCCGTGCGCGCGGGCCGATCGCAGGATTGCTCGGCGCGAAGGCCTGGTAGAAGCGCCCATACTGGGCGAGCGGCATCTTCCAGCCGCCATAACTCGACAGGATGCGCCATTGCGGATCGAGCATCGCGTCGCGCGCGCCGAGCTGTGCCAGGACCGTATCCCTGCAATAGCGTTCATAGGATTGGCCGGCCGCCTCCTCGACGATGGCGCCCAGCATCAGGTAAGCGGCGTTCGAGTATTCGAAGCGCTCGCCCGGCCCATAGGCGAGCGGGCGAGCGAACAGCCAGCGCAGCTGCTCCTCGAAGGCCGTCCGGCCGCCCGAATTGCGGCGCAGCCAGCGCGCCATGTCTTCCCCTCCGCCGGGGCCGAGGCCCGCCCGGTGAACCAGCAGTTCAGAGACGGTCACCTGCAGGAGGCGCGGATCGACCGGCCGCCCGGTGCGCGACAGGGTCCGCGCCAGGGCCTGCGATACCGGCGTCTCGAAGGCCAGAGTCCCGCGTTCGATCAACGTCGCAATACAGACGCCCGTTATCGCCTTCGACAGGCTGGCAAGAGGTACCGCGGCGCCGGGAGGGAGGCGGCCCGACTCGGCCTCGCGCACGGGCTGGCCTGCGCGCATCACCACCAAACTGCCGCGCGTGCGCTGGGTCTTCTCCATCCAGCCGCGCCAGGCCTGCTCGATTTCCTCGACGCCCTGGGCGCGCGACGCTCCGGCAGGCCAGGCGAGGAGCAGGCCAGCCGCGAGGATCGCCAGGCCGCACCGGATCACGGCAGGGCCCGCCGCCGGGCCACCTCCACCAGGGCCTTCGAACTGTCGTTGGGGGAGGCCTTGTTGCGCTTCACCTGGCCGCACTTCAGGCAGCGATGCACGACGATGTAGCGCCCGCGCGACTGCTCGATAGCGATTGGCTCCATCAGCCCGCCGCACTCCGCCGCGCGGTCTCCGGGATTTTCGTCGACATGCTTGCTGCACAGGCAGTTGGGGCAGTGATTGGTGAAGCCGTTGCCCTCGACCGCGGTGCCACAGCGCTCGCAGGTGAAGTTTTCGATGTTGCGCGTGAAGAGACGGGCCATCGCAGCAGTTTCGCATCGGGGCGGCACTCGCGCCATATGGCGGGTCGATGCAGGCTCGCGACGCCGGGTGTCTTCAGAGGTTGAAAAAGCCGGCCAGCTTGCGAGGATGCCGCACTTGTCCGCTCGAAGCACGGTGCTCCATGAAATTCTCGCTCGCTACCGTCGCTCTCGTGCTCGCCCTGGCCGGTGCGCAGCCCGCGGACGCTCAACCCTTCCCGCGCCCGCCCGCCGCGCCGGACTCGCGACCGGACCTGGTGATCACCCAGGTCGACGTCAGCGCCAGCCGCGTCGTGGTCGGCGAGACGTTCAAATATACGGTGACCGCCAAGAACATCGGATTGCTGGCCTGCAACCGCTTCAAGATGTGGCTTCTGTTCCCCAGCCAGACCGAGCTGGCGCGTGTGGATCACGACACCAATCTTGACTGCGATCGCGAGGTTTGCACCGCGCCGCCCTGGTTCCTGCTATTGCCGCAGCACTCGGTCACGGCCACCTACACCGTCAGGGCCGTAACCCCGGGCCAGCAGCTCACCGCGACCGCACAGGTGGACCCGGATAACGCCTGCCGCGAGTCTAGCGAAAGCAACAACAACGGCACCAGCCCGCCGGTGGAGATTTTCCGCAGGCCGCGCCTCGTGATGTCACTGAACCGGCCGCTTCCCGCGGCGAGAGCAAGACCAGGAGACCGGGGCCCAACGACGCAGATTTTTCCGGTCACCATCAAGAATGAGGGCGAGGGTCCGGCGCGGTCGGTCGTGCTTGCGATCGCGGATGCGAATTGGAGCAACGCGCCGACCGTGGTCAGCGCCCATATCGGCGAACTCGTCGCATCGACCCACGCTCCCCCGCCGCCTCTCGAGATCAATTGCCAGATGTCGAGCGATGGCCGCCGCACTACGGCCCTGTGTCCGTTCAACGAGCCCCTGCTGCCGCAAAAGTCATTGCAGCTGAAGGTGCGCTTCATCTCGTGTCCTCGCCCGGGCGGCAGCGTGTTCACCTCGACGCTCAGTGTCGCGGCGCCGGATGACATCACCCCGTCCAATCACTCCGTAAGTCTTCATGCCGCTTGCGGTCTGTAAGCCGCGCACGAAAAAGCGGGCGCCCTGCAGGCGCCCGCCATTCCGGTCGAAGCGAGAGTTAGCGGTAGTAGCCGTAATCGTTGCGGGGGGTGGTGGCGGCACCGATCGCCGCACCGCCCAGGCCGCCGACCACGGCGCCCGCAAGCGGGGCACCCATCGTCGAGCCAACCACGGCGCCGGTGCCGGCGCCGATGGCGCCGCCGGTCAGGGCGCGATCCGTCGGATTGTTGCCGCAGGCCGCGACACCCAGGCCAAGAGCCGCAACCAGCGCGATATTCGTGAACTTGAGCATGAGAGCCTCCTGCGAGTGAACTGTTGGCGAGAGAACGGTGCAGGCCTCCTCCCGGTTGCGTCCGAAGGTTCGCGTGCGGGGCTGATCACAAGGCGACCACAGAGTGTTGCCCATCTGCGTCCACCGGCGTTCGCCCACCGCGCCGCTCGAATCGACCTCGACCTTGGTTTCGCCGCTGTTGCCGACCGCATTCCCGCTGATCTTGCCGTCGGACGTGACGCCGAGACTGCGCACGTCCTTGTAACCGGCGGGCGACAGCGTGGTCGGGGGCGAAGACAGCGACTGGGAATTCTCGGACGTTTGCACCCGAACAGGCGAGGTGGCGATCACGACCGATGCCAGGACGGGCGGAGGATTTCCACGGCCACAATTGTTGGGTTAAAGAGGTCTCCGGTCGCAGCCGCCGCCACTCGGGGAGAGGGTTGGGAAGCCGCAACCGGAGGGCCGGACCTTGCGATCCGGCAACCGTCTAACGGGGCCGCCCCCGACCTGTTGCCGGGGCGGTGATTTTTCGCGTTATTGAATCACGATCTCGACGCGGCGGTTCTGCGGCTCGCGGACGTTGGGGCCGGTCTGCACCAGCAGACCCTGCTCGCCCCGGCCCAGGACGCTGATGTTGGTCGCCGGCACGCCCTCGCGGACCAGCGCGTCCTTGACGGCGTTCGCACGGCGCAGCGACAGCGCCATGTTGTAGGCCTCGGTACCCGACGTATCGGTATGACCGGTCGCGGTGATGCGAGCGTTGCCCTTCTGCTTGTAGGCCGAAGCGGCCTGACGGATCGTGGTCAGCGCCTGCTCGCTCAGGTTGGAGCGATCCCAGTCGAAGAACACCATGAACGACGGCGGTGCGACGGTCTGCGCCGGCGGCGGCATCGGCGCGGGAGGCGGCGACACGAACTTGTACGAGACGCCGGCCAGGGCCAGGATGTTCTGGTTCTGGAACGAGACGTTGCCGAAGGGCGTGTTGACGCTCGGATTCGTGGTGCCGACGTAACGGCCCTCGACCATGAACCGCAGCTGTTCGCTCACGTTGTAGGCCACGCCCACCATGCCCTGATAGGCGAACTGGGTGCTGCCGAACGCGGAATTGCTGTCGACGAACGCGATACCGGCACCGGCACCGACATAGGGCGTTATCACCGAGGTCGGCATGAAGTCGTACAAGAGGTTTACCATCGCGGTCAGCTGACCGACCTTGCCGTTGATCGCCGTACCCGGAATGTTGGCCGAGACCGGGATCTGGCCATAGCCGACCTCCAGCTCGAGACGGGGACCGACAAAGTCGTAACCGGCCTTTCCGCCCACGGCCCATCCGGTCCAGCTCTGGCTGTTGGGATTGGAACCGATGAACCAGGCGGCGCCGCCGCCGGCACCTATGTAAAAGCCTTCCTGGGCATTGATCGTCTGCGCCTGGAGGCCGACCGGCGCCAGAAAGACCAGCGCCGCTGCGAACATCTTCTTCATTGGGAATACTCCCCGCTCGTGGTTGACTGCGAGCTAACACCCCCGCCACGGTTTGGTTGCATTGCCGCCGCACTTCCGGTGGCGACAATTGGCGCGTCCACTGGGGGTCGCGGTCTGTTGCACCCACGTTTCACGCTTGCTATCAGACAGTCCGCTGAGGGGAGACCGACATATGGCTGAAGAAGGCAATCAGAAGCGCATCTTGATGCGTGAACGCGACTATCTCTCCGAGCGCCTGCCCGAGGTGATGATGGAGCGCCAGCGCCTGAAGGCCGAGAGCGAGGGGCTCAAGGTCGAGAAGGCCGAGGCGACGCCGGAACGGCTGAAGTCGATCCGTCGGCGCCAGAACTACATCAAGCGCCGCATCGGCGAGCTGCGCACCGAGCACGAGACCGTGACCGGGCAGCGCCGTTCGGTGAACGAGCAGATCAAGGAACTGAAGAAGGCCTGACGGATGCGGCGCCGACCCGGTCGGCGCCCCTCTTCCGACCGCGCGGCGAAAGCCTCCGTCGAACCCGACTTGCCCCACCTGGGCATCCATACGCATCATCGCCGTCCAATCGCACCATCGCGAGCGAACGATGCTTGATTATCAACGGATCACCGTCTCCCGGATTGCCGGCGCCCTCGGGGCGGAGATCGGTGGCGTCGATGTCGGCGCTCCTCTCGACGACGAGACGATTGCCGAGATCCGACGCGCACTGCTCGAACACCTGGTGATCTTCTTTCGCGGCCAGACGCTCGACGATGCCGGGCACAAGGCGTTCACTCGCCGCTTCGGCGACATCTTCATCCACCCCAACTTCAATACCGGCACGGGCGATCCGGAAATCGTGCGCGTCGTGCGTGCGCCCGGCGACGAGCGAATTGTCGGCGAGGAATGGCATTCCGACACCACGATGATGTCGGAGCCGCCGATGGGTGCCATTCTGTACGCGCTCGAAGTGCCCCCTTATGGCGGCGACACGCTGTTCGCCAACCAGTATCTCGCTTACGAGAGCCTCTCCGACGGCATGAAGGCGATGCTCGAGGGATTACGCGTCGTGCACAGCGACATCCGCGTCGCCGGCCCGCAGGCCGGACTGAATGCCCGCCGCTCGATCAAGGTGCGCGAGGATTCGAACTGGCGGCCGACCGAGAGCGTGCATCCGGTCGTGCGCACCCATCCCGAGACCGGCGCCAGGTGCCTGTTCGTGAACCACTCCTATTCGTGCCGGTTCGAGAACATGACAGAGCGCGAGAGCAAGCCGCTGCTCGACTTCCTGATGGATCACGGCCACCGGCCGGAATTCACCTGCCGCTTCCGCTGGGAGCCCGGCTCGATCGCCTTCTGGGACAACCGCTGCACCAAGCATCTGGCGATCCACGATGCCGGTCCGTTCCACCGCCGCATGCAGCGCACGCAGATCGTGGGCGACGCCGTCGTCTGAGCGACGACGGCGTCGCGATACCCGCTACTTCTTCTCGATGTTCCAGAAGACCGGCACCGGCGAAACGACGCTGCCGCTGACGTTCTTCCGGATCGCCATCGCATTGTTGTACTGGCCGAGGAAGGCGTGCGTGGGCACCTCGGCGGCGCGGAGCTGCAGCTTCTCGACGATCTCCTTGCGCTTGGCCTCGTCGGTCTCGTCCGCAAAGGCCTCGCGCAGGCGCGTGATTTCGGCGTCGCAGGGCCAGCCGAACCAGGCCTTGTCGCAGGAGGCGCTGATGAAGCTGTAGGTTAGAGGGTCGAGCGAATCGGCGCCCGAGGTCGAGGTGATCAGCACGTTCCAGCCACCCTTGTCCGGCGCGTCTTTCTTGGCGCGACGCGCGACCAGCGTCTGCCAATCCATCGACTGCATGTCGACCTTCATGCCGGCCTTCTCCATCAGCGACTTGGCGATCGGCGCCATGTTGGTCAGCACGTAGAGGTCGGTCGAATGCAGCAGCACGACCGGCGTGTTGTCGTAGCCGCCCTCCGCGAGAAGCTGCCTGGCCTTGGCGAAGTCGCTCTCGTACTTGTCGGCGAAGCCCGCCGTCGTCTCATAGGGGCCACCGCACATGAACATGGCCTTGCAGACCGTATAGAACTCCGGATCGCCGATGACGCCGTTCAGGAAGTCCTTCTGGTTCAGCGCATAGAGCATCGCCTGCCGGTTCTTGGCATTGTCGAACGGCTTGAAGAGCTGGTTGAAGCGATAGATGTACTGGTTTCCCCACTTGTTGGTGGTGACCAGCGAGACGTTGCGGTCCTTCTTGATCAGCGGATAGAGGTCGTGCTGCGGCGATTCGATGATGTCGATCTCGCCGGCCTGCAGGGCATTGACCGCGGTCTGCTGGTCGGGAATGGCGACCCACTCGACCCGGTCGACCTTCGCGACCTTGCCCCCGGCCAGGCCGGACGCAGGCTCGGCCCGCGGCTTGTATTTCGGGTTCTTCACATAGACGGTCTTGTCGCCGGGCTTCCATTCGTCGGCCTTGAAGATAAAGGGGCCGGAACCCACGAACTCCTTGATCTGGTCGGAGGGCGGCGTCTCGGCGACCCGCTTGGGCATGATGAAAGGATTGCCCGAGGGCTTGCCCAGCGCCTGCAGCACAATGCCGGTCGGCGACTTCAGCACGAGCTGGAAGGTCTTGGCATCGACGGCCTTCACCTCGGCCACCTTGCTCCACAGGAGCTGGCCCAGCGAATCGCGCACGGCCCAGCGCTTCAGCGAGGCGATCACATCCTCGCTGGTGACGGGCTGGCCGTCGTGGAACTCCAGCCCGTCGCGCAGGGTGAAGGTCCAGGTGAGCTTGTCGTCGCTCATCTTCCAGGTATCGACCATCTGCGGCTTGATCTTGAGCTCGCCGTCGAGCGCGAACAGCGTGTCGTAGATCATATAGCCGTGGTTTCGGACGATGAACGCCGTCGTCCAGATCGGGTCGAGGATCTTCAGATCCGAATGGGCGACGACCCGAAGCGTCGTCGGTTGCTGCGCCACGGCCACAACCGGCACCGTAAGGCCGAGTGCCGCGATCATTCCCAGAATTGTCTTACGCATGCCTGCCTCCTTGCTTGTTGTCCGCGAGGATCATTGCTGCCGCCTTGTCGGCGATCATGATTGTCGGTGTGTTGGTGTTGCCCGAAGTGATGGTCGGCATGACCGACGCGTCGATCACCCGCAGCCCCTGCAAGCCGATGACGCGAAGTCGCTCGTCCACCACGGCATGCGGGTCCGACGGCAGGCCCATCTTCGCCGTACCGACGGGATGGAAGATCGTGGTGCCGATATCGCCGGCCGCCTTGGCGAGCGAGGCATCGTCGTCCCCGACGGCCGGCCCCGGCAGATATTCCTCGGGACGATAGGGCTGCAGGGCGGCCTGCCGCATCAGGCGCCGCGTCACGCGGATGGCGTCGGCCGCCACGGTGCGGTCCTCGTACGTCGCGAGATAGTTCGGCGCGATGACGGGCTTGGCCGTCGGATCGGCCGAGCGCAGCCTGATCGTGCCACGCGAGGTCGGGCGCAGATTGCAGGCGCTCACCGTGATCGCCGGGAAGCGGTGCAGGGGCTCGCCGAACTTGTCGAGCGACAGAGGCTGCACATGGAATTCGATGTTCGACCTTTCCTGATCCGGCGAGGAGCGCGTGAAGATGCCGAGCTGCGAGGGCGACATGGTGAGCGGCCCCTTCTGCAGCAATGCATATTGCATGCCCATCAGCGCCCGGCCGACCAGCGAGTGATAGGCCGTGTTCAGCGTTTTTACGCCGTCGACCTTGTAGATTGCGCGCTGCTGCAGATGATCCTGGAGATTGCGGCCGACCCCCTGAAGGTCCTGCACGACGGCAACGCCCGCGTCGCCCAGCCAGTCCGCCGGGCCGATCCCGGACAGCTGCAGGATCTGCGGCGAGGCGACCGCACCGGCCGCGAGGATGATCTCGCCCCCGGCGCGCGCCTCGATGAGGCGTCCGTTCTGCCGGTAGAGCACGCCGGTACAGCGCCGGCCTTCGAAGGCCAGCTTCTCGACCAGCACGCCGGTCTCCAGCCTGAGGTTGGGCCGATTGAGCACCGGCTTCAGGAAGGCGCGGGCCGCCGACATGCGGATGCCGCGCTTCTGGTTGACGTGGAAATAGCCCACGCCGGTATTGTCGCCGGTATTGAAGTCCGCGGTCGTCGGAATGCCCATCTCGTTGGCGGCCCTGATCACCGCGTCGAGCACCTCCCACCGCACGCGCGATTCCTCGACCCGCCATTCGCCGCCCGCGCCGTGATGCTCGGTGTCGCCCATGAAATGGTTGTCGAGCTTGCGAAACACCGGCGCGACATCGTCCCAGCCCCAGCCGGTGAGGCCGAGCTGCCGCCAGTGATCGTAATCCTGCGACTGGCCGCGCATCGAGATCATGCCGTTGATCGCCGAGCTGCCGCCCACCACCTTGCCGCGCGGATAGTTCAGTGCGCGGCCGTTGAGGCCGGGCTCCTTCTCGGTCTGGAACATCCAGTCAGCGCGCGGATTGCCGATCGCGAAGAGATAGCCGGCTGGAATGTGGAACCAGATCCAGTTGTCGCGGCCGCCCGCCTCGAGCACCAGCACGCGGTTCTTCGGGTCGGCCGAGAGCCGGTTGGCGAGCACGCATCCGGCCGAGCCGGCGCCCACGATGATGTAGTCGAAGTCTCCGTCGAGACGGGAAGGAGTCGTGTCGGTCATCGGGCGATGCCTAGCACACAAGCCGACCCGCGAAATAGTAGGGGCATTGCTCCGACGGTCAGACGGCGCATAATTCCCGCAGCGAAATCAGGGGAGCAAACGCCATGCAGTACAAGCGGATCTCGGCCGACAGCCACCTCGATCTTCCGTGGATGCCGCCCGATCTCTTCACGTCGATGGCGCCGCGCGATCTCAAGGAGCGCATGCCTTACGTCACCGACACCGACGACGGTCCGAAGTGGGTGGCGAAGAACGGCGCCTCGTTCGGCTTCAAGAACGGCGTCGGCCCGTCCGGCTCCAAGTTCGTGCCCGGCAAGCATGGCCGCGTCGACATCATGGCGGAGACCGGTCTCTATGCCGACGGCGCCAAGGACATCCGCCGAATTTCAGACCCGCATCTGCGCATCAAGGATCTCGATCGCGACGGCGTCGACGCCGAGGTGATCTACGGCATCCTGGGCGCCGCCAGCCGCCTCAACGACCGCGAGGCCGGCAACGAGATGCTGCGCATCTACAACGACTGGCTGAAGGACTTCTGCAGCCATTACCCGGACCGGCACATCGGTCTCGCGTGCCTGCCGTACGGCGACATCGACGCCGCGGTGAAGGAGGTCTACCGGGTCGCCAAGATGGGCATCAAGGGCCTCGAGCTCTCCTGCTCGTGGGACATGGAGCCGATGTGGCACCCGATGTGGGATCCGCTGTGGAAGGCGGTGAACGACGTGCAGCTGCCGCTGCACTTCCACACCTTCCCCAACGTCCCGCCGGGTACCATCGAGAAGTATCCCGGCCGGGTCGGCCGCTCGGTGTTCTTCACCGTGGTCTCGGGCTTCCAGATGAACCTGGTGAACATCCTGGCAGCGATCATGGGCGCCAACGTGCTGGAGCGCTTCCCCAACGTCCGCATCGCCTTCGGCGAATCGGGCTGCGGCTGGATCCCCTACGCGCTCGACCGCATGGACTTCGAATGGGAGGACCGCTTCCACGATCTCGGCATGAAGATGAAGCCGTCGGACTACTGGCGCCGCCAGTGCAAGGCCACGTTCCAGTTCGACCGCATCGGCGCCAAGCTGATCGACGACATGGGCGCGGAGAGCCTGATGTGGGGCTCCGACTACCCGCACGGCGACGGTGTCTGGCCGCACTCCGACAAGTACATCAAGGAACAGTTCGCCGAGGTCCCGGCCGAGCAGGTGAAGATGATCACCTGCACCAACGCCGGGAAGTTCTACGGGCTGATCAACTAACAGGGGAGCTGTCATCCCGAACGCAGTGAGGGATCTTTTCGTTCGAGTAAGGATCCCTCGCTAACGCTCGGGATGACAAATCAGAGGTCGCCCTTCGACACGGTGTGGCGGAGGGCGAAGACCTCGCCTTCGGGGGCGTGACGCTCCCGCGCCGCCTGGGCGGCTTCCACCGACCAGAAGAACGCGACCAGCGCCCGCTCGATCTGCTGGTCGGGCGTGCCGCGCAGGTCCTTCTCGACCGTTTGCGCCTGGCCGACCTTCGCGCGGCCACTCAGCAGATCGACACGCGCCGTCTCGGGCGAGGCGAGCCTGTCGAAGGGCGCTACATTGTTGGCCTTCATGCGCAGGGTGAGAGCGGCCGCGCCGATGCCTTCGCCCCAGCGCTGCTCGACCGCGCAGACGGTTCGGGATGTGTCGCGGAACTTCGGGAAGATCGCGCGGCTCATCTCGCTGGGCGCGCGCAGGCGGGCGTAATAGGTCTCGCTCTCGAAGGCGGCCTGGGTCTCGGCATCGTAGAACAGCAGGTAGCGGTCGGGCCGCGCGACGCCCCGGAACCGGCTGCCGCGCAGCCAGCCGGGACAGGAGACGCGCTCGCCCAGATGCTCGCGGCTGTGCCAGTGCTCGAAGAAGGCCTGGTCGGCCGGATCGACGTCGACCCAGATGGCGAGGACCGCCTTGCCCCCGGCGCTCAAGGGCCGCCGGCCGCTTTCTTGTCGGAACCGATCTTGTCGATGTAGGTGAGCATCAAGGCCGATACCACGAATGCCATGTGCATGACGACCAGCACGTAGAGCTTGCTGTTGTCATAGTCGCCGGCCTCGAGGAAGCGCTGCAGCAGGTGGATCGAGGAGATCGCCACGATCGAGCTGGCCAGCTTGATCTTGAGCGAGCCCGCGTCGAGCTTGCCGAACCAGGCGAGCCTGTCGCGCGTCTCGTCGACGTCGATGTGGCTCACGAAGTTTTCGTAGCCGGAGATGATCACCATCACCACGAGGTTTGCCACCATGATCAGGTCGACCAGCGACAGCACCGCGAGCACGAGATCGGCCTCCTCGGCGGAGATCGCCTTGCGCATCAGTTCCCAGATCTTGAAGGGAAACTTCACGACCACGACGCCCAGCACGAAGACCAGTCCAATGTAGAGCGGCGCCTGAAGCCAGCGGCTGCCCATGACGATACGCTCGATGAAGACTTCGAGCTTCTTGGCGGGCGTCGTCGACATGCGTTGGCTCACTCGTTGGAGTTCGAGCAGGCCGCCCTCACGGCCTGCGTGAAGGTCACGATCTCGGCGCGCCGATCGTGATCGGTCGCGGGAACGAAAGGCGGCTGCGGCAGGGCGGCGAGCGTCACCACCGACAGATCCTCCGCGCGATAGATGTCGATGCGCTGGCCGGCATGGCCGATCGCGGCCATCACGCCGTCGCCCAGCCACCAGCTGTAGCCGTAATGCGTGATGTCGGGGACGACCGGCGCGGGCACCTTGAAGGCGGGCGTCGCCGCCGCCGCGACCCAGCCCTCGGGCAACACGCGCGCGCCGTCGATCACGCCGTCTTTGCGCACGAACTCCGCGAAGCGGCCGAAGTCGCGCAGGACCATGCCGGCGCGACTGCCGCCGATCTCCTGCCCGCCTTCGCTCTCGAGCGTATAGAAGGCGTCGCATTCCATGCCGGCCGGCTGCCAGACCTTCTCCGACATGTAGTCGGCCAGCGGCCTGCCGACCGCGCGGGTGAGCGCGGCGCCCAGCAAGAATGTGTCTCCGGAATTGTAGAGGAAGGTGCTGCCCGGCGGATGCGCGCGCGGCAGGGACGCCATCAGCTTCAGCACGCCGTCGGGCACCTTGTCGGCCAGCGACTTGCTGTAGCGGTTCACGTCGGAGTTCCGGTCGGGATAGACCTCGGTCCAGCGCACGCCCGACGACATCGTCATCACATGCCGCAAAGTCACGCCCTCGTAAGCCGATCGCCGCAGCGCCGGCAGGTAGTCGGTCAGCGGATCGTCGATCGACTTGATGACACCGTCGTGAACAGCGGCGCCCACCAGCATCGCCGTCATCGACTTCACGGTCGACATGGTCGACCAGCGATCGTGCTCCTGCAGGCCGAGCCCGTAGCGTTCCAGCACGATCCGGCCGCGATGGATCACCAGGATGCCCACGACCACGTTGCGATCCATGAACGAGGCGACGTCGTGCTCGCGACCGCCGGCGGCATAGACCGGAGCGATCTCGGCGCCACGCGGCAACTCGCGCGGGCTCGCACCCCGGCGGATCACCCGATGGGCGAAGAGCTTGTCGACGTTGCGATAGGCGTAGGGCTGAATGGAAGGCGGGAGGAGAAGGAAATCCTCGCCCCTCGGGAGATGCCGGCGCGGAAGGGCCGTACTCAGGAAAACGCCTTGAAGGTGATCAGGGTGAAGGTGTCCTTCACGCCCGGAAGCGTCTGGATCTGGCTCGTCACGAAATGACCGATGTCGGTCTTCTCGTCGAGATAGCACTTCATCAGAAGATCGTATTGCCCGGAGGTCGAATAGACCTCCGAGACCTGCTCGACGGCCACGGCGTTGTCAGCAACGTCGTAGGCCTTGCCGAGCTCGCATTTCACCATGACGAAAATGGTCTGCATGAACGCCCTCCGCCGCGACGCGCGATTCTAGCGCGTCGGACGGGCGAGGAAAGCCGGCACGTGATCGCCGAGGCCGAGCGGCGCGGGCGAGTCGTCTCGATCGCGACGATCCTGACGGGGACGTTCCGAGCGATCCGGACGGCGATCCGAACGGGGCTCGCGCGGCGGCCGTGCCTCACGATCGGGACGTGCCTCACGTTCGGGACGCGGCTCGCGCTCCGGACGGGCGGCCTCACGCGGCGGACGCTCGGCCCGCGGCTCGCGCGGCGGACGCGCCTCGCGCTCGGGACGCGGCGCCCGCGGCGGGCGGGCCTCACGCTCCGGACGGGCCTCGCGCTCGGGACGGGCCTCGACTTCAGGACGGGCGGCTTCCGCTTCCGGGCGCGGCTCGCGCTCGGGGCGTGCCTCGCGCGGCGGACGACCGCCGCCGGCGCTGCGGCCACGGCTGCTGCCGCTGCTGGAACCACCGCGTCCGCGGCCACGGCCGCGACGGCGTCCATCGGACGGCTCGAAGGCGAGTTCCGCCATGCCCGGCACTTCGACGCGCGGGATGGTGGTGCCGATCAGCTTCTCGATCGCCTCGACCAGGCCGCCCTCGTCGGGCGAGGCCAGGGTGAAGGAATGACCGGTATTGCCGGCGCGGCCGGTACGGCCGATGCGGTGGACGTAGTCCTCGGGCGAGAACGGCACGTCGAAGTTGAACACATGGCTCATCGCCACGATGTCGAGGCCGCGGGCGGCGACGTCGGAGGCGACCAGGATCTGGATCTCGCCCTGCTTGAACTTCTCGAGCGTCTCCATGCGTGCCGGCTGGCTCATGTCGCCATGCAGCGCGCCCGCATTGAAGCCGTGCTTCTTCAGCGAAGTCTGGAGGATCGCCACGTCGCGCTTGCGATTGCAGAACACGATCGCGTTCTTGATGTCCTGTTCCTTGATCAGGGCCCGCAGAGCCTCACGCTTGTCGTCTTCCTGCACGACCACGAGGCCCTGCACGATGTTCTTGGAGGCCGAGGCCGGCGCCGAGACGGTGACTTCCTTCGGGTTGCTGAGGAAGCGGTCGGCCAGGCGCTTGATCTCCGGCGGCATGGTCGCGGAGAAGAACAGGGTCTGTCGCAACGGCGGCAGGGTGGCTACGATGCGCTCGACGTCCGGAATGAAGCCCATGTCGAGCATGCGGTCGGCTTCGTCGATCACCAGGATCTTGACGTCGTTCAGCAGGATGCCGCCGCGCTCGAAATGGTCGAGCAGCCGGCCCGGCGTGGCGATCAGGACGTCGGCGCCGCGTTCGAGGGCACGTTCCTGGTCGGGGAAGCTCACGCCGCCGATCAGCAGCGCCATGTTGAGCTTGTGGTTCTTGCCGTAGATCTCGAAGTTTTCGGCCACCTGGGCGGCCAGTTCGCGGGTCGGCTCGAGGATGAGCGAGCGCGGCATCCGCGACTTCGACCGGCCTTCCGCGAGAATGTCGATCATGGGGAGGACGAAGGAGGCAGTCTTGCCTGTGCCCGTCTGGGCGCATCCGAGGACATCGCGACCCATCAGGACGATGGGGATGGCCTTTTCCTGGATGAGGGTCGGCGTCGTGTAGCCCTTGTCGGCCACCGCCTGCAGTACCGGGGCGCTCAGCCCCAAACTCTCAAAACTCATTTAATTTCCGTAGTTTAGTCCATTCTTTCCGCTGGACTTGGAGCGGTCACATAAGGCTCGTGGATCGGGCCGGACCGCTGGGCGGACCCCATATGACCCCTGCAGGGTGTCAAGTCAATGCGACCGGGCGCGGGGCTGCCCGGCAGCAGGGTCAGGCCTTGACCTCGATCTCGACGAAGACGAACTCGAAATCGTTGGGGTTGATGACGTCGTGCTCGACCCCGGTCTGGCGGGCATAGGACACACCGGCCCGGAGCGGCGCCGGCACGGTCGCCTTGCCGTCGAAAATGTGCAGTTCGCCGGTCGTGACCGGGACAACGACATAGTCGTGATTGTGGCGGTGCCAGCCGGTGTGGCTGCCCGGCGGAAAGCGCCATTCCGTGACGATCACGCGATCGTTGTCGATCTGGACCGAGGGCCTGGCGAGCGGGCGTTCCTTGTCTGTCATGGGCAAAACCTAATGGGCTGCCGCAGCCTTTGTCAGGTGACACGATCGCGCGGGCTGATAATGTGCATATGCACGCAATCGGAGCTCCAACCTGGCCCATCCCCTTCTCACGGCCCCCATCGGCAAGAGCCTGTGGAAGCTGTCGGCGCCCACCACCGCCGTCATGATCGTGCAGACCTTCGTGGCCATCGCCGAGACCTTCATCTTTGGCCGGCTGGGCACCGAGGCGCTGGCGGGATTCGCGCTCGTCTTCCCGCTCATGATGATGATGACCATGATGGCCGCCGGGGGCATGGGCGGTGGCGTGGCGGCCGCCATGGCCCGCACACTGGGCGCCGGCCGGACCGAGGACGCCCGCAAGCTGGTGCTGCACGCGCTGGTCCTGGGGACGGTGCTGGCGCTGCTCTTCACCCTGCTCGCCTGGACAGTCGCGCCCGCGCTCTACCGGCTGCTCGGCGGCGAAGGTCGCTCGCTGGCCAACGCCCTCACCTACTCCAACGTCCTGTTCACCGGTTCGATCTTCATCTGGGCCAACTTCTTCCTGTCGGCCCTGTTGCGCGGCGGCGGCGATGCGACGACGCCCGGCCGCTACATGCTGGTCTCATCGATCGCCCAGGTGCCGCTCTCCTACGTGCTGGCGCTGGGTATCGGCGGCTGGCCGGGCATGGGCATGGCCGGGCCCGCGGTCTCCGCGCTGCTCACCTCGGCAGTGTCGGCACTCCTGCAAGCGCGTGCCCTGTGGAGCGGCAAGCTCGGCTTCGTGCCGGCGGCCGCCGGCGTGCCTCTGCAGGCCCGCCTGTTCTGGGAGATCCTGCGGGTCGGCCTGATCGCCTCCTTCTCCGCCTTCACCGCGAACCTCACCGCCATGCTGGTCACGGGCCTGGTCGGCCGCTTCGGCGTGGCTGCGCTCGCCGGCTACGGCATCGGTGTCCGGCTGGAGTTCATGCTGGTGCCGCTGGCCTTCGGCATCGGCTCCGGACTGACGACCATCGTCGGCGTCGCGGCCGGCGCCGGCGACTGGCGCCGTGCCGTGCGCGCCGCCTGGATCGGCAGCCTGGTCGCGGGCTTCGGCATCGGCGCCTTCGGCTGGATCGTGGCGCTCTTTCCCGAAGGCTGGGCTCGGCTGTTCACAGACGATCCCGACGTGATTGCCGCGACCGTGGCCTATGTCACGCGCGTGGCGCCGTTCTACTTCGTCTTCGGGATCGGCATGACGCTGTCCTTCGCCAGCCAGGGCGCGGGCCGCATGAAGGCGCCGTTCGCCGCCGGCGTGATGCGCCTGTTCGTGGCCTCGACCGGCGGCTGGTTCGCGATCGAACATCTCGGCTGGGGTCTGCCGGGCGTATTCGTCGCCATCGCCGTGGGCATCGTCACCTTCGGCAGCCTGATCGCGGGGCCGCTGCTCGTGCACCCCTGGCGCGGACGGGCGTGACACCACGCAGATTTTCCCAAAGTGTCCCCCCGTTTGAGCTATGACAGGCCGATAGCCTCGGGGAGACTCCGTTCATGGCAATGCCGGCCCTGCCGTTCGTCACCGCCTTCTATGCCGCCCTCACGGGTCTTCTCTGCGTCGTGCTCGCGTCGCTGGTGATCCGCCAGCGCATGCGGCGGCGCATCAGCGTCGGGGATGGCGGCGATGCCGAAATGAGCCGGATGACCCGCGTCTTCGGAAACTTCGCCGAATATGCCCCGCTGGTCCTGATCCTGCTCGCCCTGCTCGAAATCTGCCACGGGCCGCGCTGGCTGGTGCATGCCCTGGGCGCCACCTTCATCGTCAGCCGCCTCGCCCATGCCTTCGGGCTTGCCGGCGGAGCGGGCATCAATCCCGGCCGCTCGGCCGGCATCGTGCTCACGCTCCTCACCATCCTCGTGGCGTCGATCGCGCTGCTGGCAATCGTCGGCCGGAAGATCTTCGTCTAGGGCGCACAGCCGAGCGATTGGAGCGCGCAACTCCAGTTGCGCTCAGGTTTCGTCGATCAGAAAGGCATAAGCGCCACTGGAGTGGCGCGCTCCATTGAGCGGCTTCGCGCCGATCTCAGCCCCGCATCCCGAGCTGCCTGAGCGAGCGATCAATCCACAGCGCGCCGATCTTTTCCTGCACCGAGTTCTGACGCAGGCGCTGGCGCAGGTTGGCGAAATCGACGAGGTCGAGACGCTGGTCCTGGTTGAAGCAGGAGAAGACCACGGTCTCCTTGCCCGTCTCCGGATCCCTGTGAAGCTGCAGGCACTGGGCGCAGATCTCCTTCATCATGCATTGCATGGGGGAGTTGATCGAGCCGAAGGCTACATGTTCGGGCTTGAGATACGACTTGAGAGCCGCGTGTCGCGCCAGGCGCACGGCGTTCATCATGCCGTCCGAGCCGATCGCCACGATGCGATCGGCGGCGCTGTAGGGGATCGGCTGGTCGCCCAGCTCACCCGACGCATACTGGCGCATCGCCTCGACGATGTTGGTGACGACCGACTTGTCCTGCGGCCGGCCCGGCATGAAGCCCGGGGCCTCGTCGCAGCACCAGACGACGACATCGGCCGCGGCCTCGATCTCCTCGACCTTGTAGCGGTCGATCATCTTCTTGTAGCCCGCGAAGTAGAGCACCTTGCTGCCGGCCTTGCGGAAGGCCTGGCCGATCGAGAACAGCACGGCGTTGCCGAGGCCTCCGCCCACCAGCACCACGGTCTCGCCCGGCTCGATCTCCGTGGGCGCGCCCGTGGGACCCATGACGATCACCGGCTCGCCCGGCTTCAGCATGGCGCAGAGGTCGGACGAGCCGCCCATCTCCAGCGCGATCAGCGACAGCAGGCCCTTCTCCTTGTCGACCCAGGCGCCGGTCAGCGCGAGGCCTTCCATGGTGAGCAGGGTGCCCTCGGTGCGCAGGGAGCGCGCCTCGTAGTTCTGCAGCCGGTAGAACTGGCCGGGCTCGAAGTTGCGAGCGGCGGCCGGCGCCTCGACGATCACTTCGATGATGGTGGGCGTCAGGCGGTCGACGCGGACCACGCGGGCGCGCCACGAACGATTGGCCTCGTCGAGGATCTCCGCCGGCGTGCGCATCGGCGCCGGCAGCGCCGTCATCGACCGGGTCAGCACCGGGTACCCCTGCTTCGCCCCCCCCATCGCCTTCACGACATTGCCGGCGAACGAAGGATGCAGGTCGCCGAAGAAGGACATGAAGCGGTTGTCGGCATGGCGATACATCAGCACGCGCACGTCGGCGGGCTTGCAGACGCGTTCCGGCGTCGCGGGATTGCCCTCCTCGTCGAGGGCGCGAAAATACTTGCCGTCGATGAAGGCGTGTGTCGCATCCTCGCGCGCCAGCACCGTGTTGGGCTGCGTGCCCGCGGCCACCAGGATGGTGCGCGCCGGCAGGGTCGCCTCGACCTTGCTGCCGTTCTGCTCGCCCGCGACCTTCAACGCCTTCGCCTGTCCCGCCTCGTCGATCTCGACGGCGACGGGCGACAGGCCTTCGACGAAGCGGATGTCCTCCTCGAGCGCCTTGAGCACTTCCTCGTGGTTCAGCGTGTAGGACGGCGAATCGATCAGGCGGCGGCGATAGACCAGCGAGACGCCGCCCCAGCCGTTCACCAGATTGGTGATCGCAGGCTCGCGGCCCTCGCGCGCCGCCAATTCACGCTCGGCGCGGATGGCCCGGGCGTGGGCGATGAATTCCTCGGCGATCTCGCGCTCCTCGGGCGACCAGTTCGCGCCCACCGCCGCTTCGCCGCGCTCGGCGACCAGCGTCTCGTGGCGGGCGAGGAACTTCTCGACCTGCAGCGGATAGTAGGCGAGCGATTCCGTCGCCGTGTCGATCGCGGTGAGGCCGCCGCCGATCACCACCACCGGCAGGCGGATCTGCAGGTTCGCAATCGAATCCTTCTTCGCGGCGCCCGTGAGCTGCAGCGCCATCAGGAAATCCGACGCCGCGCGCACGCCGCGCGCCAGCCCGTTGGGCAGGTCGAGCACTGTGGGCTTGCCGGCACCGGCGCAGAGCGCGATGTGGTCGAAGCCCATGGCAAAGGCGCCCTCGACCGTCACCGTGCCGCCGAAGCGCACGCCGCCGAACATCGAGAACTGCGCGCGCCGCTCCAGTAGCAGGCGCACCATCTTGAGGTAGTTCTTGTCCCAGCGGACCGTGATGCCGTACTCGGCGACGCCGCCGAACCCCGCCATCGCGCGCTCGCCGAGATTTTCGCGCAAGGCCGCGACGTCCTTCACCGCCGCGAAGGGCACGCGCGTGCCATCCATGCGAACGCCGGACTGCAACTCGGGCAGCGGCTCGATCTTGAGTCCGTCGATGCCGACCACAGTATGGCCGTCGTTCATCAGGTGATGCGCGAGGTTGAAGCCGGCGGGACCGAGTCCGACCACCAGCACCGTGCGGCCCGTCGAGGGACGCGGGATCGGGCGGCGCAGGTTCAGCGGGTTCCAGCGCGTCAGCAGCGAGTAGATCTCGAAGCCCCAGGGCAGCGCCAGAACGTCCTTGAGCGTGCGGGTCTCGATCTGCGGGATGTCGACCGGTTCCTGCTTCTGGTAGATGCAGGCCTTCATGCAGTCGTTGCAGATGCGGTGGCCGGTCGCCGCCAGCAGCGGATTGTCGACCGCGGCCATCGCCAGCGCGCCGATGGAGAAACCCTCGCTTTTCAGCAGGTTCATCTCCGAAATCTTTTCCTCGAGCGGGCAGCCCGCCAGCGTCACGCCGAACGGCGACTTCTGGAAGGCGCCGGTCTTGCGATCCTTCAGCCCGCGCGAGCAGCTGTCCTTGCCCTGGTTATGGCACCAGATGCAGTAGTTGGCGTGATCGAGCGCACGCACGAGGTCGAAACCCTGGTCGGTGAGCGCGAAACCCTCGCGATGGCGGAGCATCGGCCGCGGCAGCTTCATGCGCGTCACGCCGTCGACGATCTCGGTCTCGATCGGCACGAGATGCTCGAAGTCGAGCTTGTGCGGCACCTTGAACAGCGGCCCGTCCTGGTGGCGCTTGCGGCCCTGGGGATGATGCAGCGCCCATGCTGCATATTCGGCGAAGGCCGTGACCTGCGGCGTCGGCGCCTCGACCTTGAACTCCGCCCCGATCAGGTCGCGGACAGCGAGCGCAAAGGCCAGTTCCCAGGCTTCCAGCCCGTCGGCCTGTGTCACCGACAGCGGAAGGGCTGCGGTGACGGCGGCGCCGTCGAGCGCGGCGGCCGCGTCGGGCTTGAGCGCCCGCGTGACGTAGCGCTGCACGAAGAGGCGCTTGCAGTCGTAGAGCGGCGCCAGGCGACGATGGCGTTCTCGCAGGGAGGCTGCTTCGTCACTCACGCCGAACAGGGAGCCGATGAAGTCCTCGAGTGGCCGTGCCACCTCGATCAGCAGATTGGACTCGTCCTTGGCGGCCAGCCCATCGGGCGCGGCGCGCGCAGCCATCAGGCGGGCATGGGCGTCGACGTCGGCATCCTTCAGCCACGCCACGAAAGCGGCGTCGAGACGGGCGATCCCGTCACGGTCGTGGAGATCGTCGAAGCTGAGCCCGTGCGAGAGCGGTGGGGCCAGCTGGAAATCAGACATGGACGAGGATCCGGGGCGAGAGGGCAGGCCGTTCGTGTACGAACCGATTTAACAAGCCGTTCCGGCAGAGTGCAAGGTATCGCAGGCGAGGGTCAGGATTAGCGACATTTATGCCTGATGACGCCGCCGCATCCTTCGCCCATGTTCCGCCAGCCATGAGCCAAGTCCCCGCCTCCGTGCGCCAGTGGTTGATCGTCGTCGCCGGCATGATCTTCTTCATGATCGTGATCGGCGCGCTGACACGGCTCACCGAATCGGGCCTGTCGATGGTGGAGTGGCGGCCAGTGACCGGCTGGCTGCCGCCTTTGTCGGACGCGGCGTGGCAAGCCGAGCTGCAGAAGTATCTGGCGTCGCCGCAGGGACGCCTGGTCAACCGCGACTTCACGGTCCCGGAGTTCCAGGAGATTTTCTGGCTTGAATATATCCATCGCGTGTGGGGGCGGCTGATCGGCCTGGTCTTCGCCCTGCCACTGGCCTGGTTCTGGTGGCGCGGCGCCCTCAATGCCCATCTCAAACCCCGACTGCTCGCGCTGCTCATCCTGGGCGGACTGCAGGGTGCGATGGGCTGGGCGATGGTGGCGTCGGGCCTGGTCGACCGGCCGTCGGTCAGCCACTACCGGCTCGCCGCCCACCTCTTCCTCGCGATCGTCCTCTATGCCTACACGGTCTGGCTGATCCTCGAACTCACGCCGCGGGCGATACACCGCGACGATCCGAAGGTCGCGCGCAAGGCCACGGCCCTGATCGGCTTCCTGCTGGTCGTGCTGGTATGGGGCGCCTTCATGGCCGGTCTGCGCGCCGGCACCGCGCACAGCACCTTCCCCACCATGTCGGGATACTGGATCCCGCCCGGCCTGTTCGACCTTTCGCCGGGATGGATCAACTTCTTCGAGAACGGCACCACCATCCAGTTCGTGCATCGCTGGCTCGCCAAGCTGCTGGTGCTCGGCGTGCTGGTCATGGCGTGGCGCGCGCCACGCTCCGAGACGCTGGCGGCCGCCGCGATGGCCTTCGTTCAGCTGGGGCTCGGGATCGCCACCATCCTGAGCGGCGTCAGCATTCCCATCGCCACGCTTCACCAGGCCGGCGCCGTTCTGCTCCTGACCGCCCTGCTGGTCGTGCGCCACCGCGCTATGCCTTCTCCGCAGAGGCCCGTCTCGGCTATTCTCCGGGGATGACCGGCAAGCCGGCGACCGCCCCTGCCTCCCTGAAACGGCCCCTCCTGAAGCGACCCGTCGTGATGACGTCGTTCGCCATCATGTTCGCGGCCGCCGCGGGGGCCGGCACCTGGGTCCTGCGCCCGCCCGAAGAAGGTCCGAAGCCGCCCTCGCAAGCGCTGGCGTCCCCGGTCGCGCCCGCTACGCCGCCAGGCCCGTCGCCGATCGTGCAGAGCCTGCCCATCGCGGCGGAGCTGCCACCAGCCGCCCCGTCCCCGCCCCTAGCGACGGAGTCGCCGCCGGTCGCCTCGGAAGCGGCTGTTCCCAATCCCCTGCCGCCCGCGTCTGCGCCAGCGCCAGCGCCAGAGCGGCCTCCAGCGCCAGCACCGGCCGCCACGAACGACAGGTCGATTGATTGGGCCTCTCTGCCGATCGCCGACCTGCGCAGCCAGGCGGACGGCAACAGTATCCCGGCGATGGAGGAAATCGCTCGCCGGCTGGTGCAGGGCATCGGCGTCGCCAAGGACCAGCAGGCCGGCGCCGGCTGGCTGATGCGCGCGGCAGAAGCCGGCTCCGCCCAGTCCGCGTTCAACGTTGCGGTCATGTACGAGCGCGGCTTCGTCATGGAGCGGGACTCGGCCAAGGCCGTGGATTGGTATCGCAAGGCCGCCAACGCCAACCTCGCAATAGCAAAGCACAACCTCGCGCTGATGCTGCGGGACGGCAAGGGTGCGGCGCGCGACGGAAAGGAGGCGGTCGAACTGCTTCACGCCGCGGCGCGACAAGGCATGGCCGCGTCGATGTTCACCCTGGGCGACATCTACGAGCGGGGCGATGCGGCGCTGAGAGATGCCACGATGGCGATGGCCTGGTTCGCGATCGCCGCCGAGTTCGAGCGCCAGACGAACAAGGGTGCCGAGACGGCGCTCGGCAAGACATCGGCCACGCGGGCACAGGCACTGCAACGCGGTTTGACGCCGGAGGATCTGCAAAAGGCGGAGCTGGTGGGCCAGACCGAATTCAGGCGGATCGTCGAAACCATGAAGCAGGAGCGGCCGCCCGCCCGGGTGGCGCCAATGCAAACCGCAGCGGCGGCGCCTTTGCGAACGGCGCCAGCGCTGGCGCCGCGACCATCGGCCCGTCCCGAGCCACCCGCTCCCCGTGCGCCGGTGGCTTCTCCCCCGCCGCCGCCCATCGATCTCGTTCCGGCCGACTGGCCGAAGGCGCGGAAGGATCAGATCCGCGTCATCCAGCAGGCCCTGTTCGATCTCAAGCTGCTGCGCGACAAGCCTGACGGCGCGATCGGGCCAATGACACGCGCCGCGATCCGGACTTTCCAGCGCATTTCGGCCCGCAACGAAACCGGCGAGCCGACACCGGAACTCTACGGCGCACTGAAGGAGGCCCTGGCACGCCGCGATGCGCCGATACCATCCAGGCCGGAGACCACGCCCGAAGCGGCAGTCGCCGTCGCTGCAGCGAGCCCATCGAAGCCCCCCGCCCCGAAGACCGAACCGGCCAGACCTGTCGAAATCGCGATGGCCGACCCGCCGCCGCCTCCCAGTTCGGCCGACATCGCCAGGCAGATGCCGGCCCCGGCCCACCCACCCAAACCGATCGTCGTTGCCGTGGCCGAACCGCCACCGCCCCTGAGGTCGACCGACATCGCGGCACTCATGCCCGCGCCACCCAAGCCCATCGAGCTGGCCGCCGCAGAGCCGCCGCCTCCGCCGCCGAGTTCGGCCGATGTCGCCGCGCTCATGCCTGCGCCGCCCAAGCCCATCGAGCTGGCTGCCGCCGAGCCGCCGCCGCCGTCCCCGAGTTCGGCCGATATCGCCGCACTCATGCCCGCGCCGCCCAAGCCCATCGAGCTGGCCGCCGCAGAGCCGCCGCCTCCGCCGCCGAGTTCGGCCGATGTCGCCGCGCTCATGCCCGCGCCGCCCAAGCCCATCGAACTGGCTGCCGCAGAGCCGCCGCCAGCGCCACCGAGTTCGGCCGACATTGCCGCACTCATGCCCGCGGCCCCCAAGCCCATCGAGCTGGCAGCCGCAGAGCCGCCGCCTCCGCCGCCGAGTTCGGCCGATATCGCCGCGCTCATGCCCGCGCCGCCCAACCCCATCGAGCTGGCTGCCGCAGAGCCGCCGCCAGCGCCACCGAGTTCGGCCGACATTGCCGCGCTCATGCCCGCGGCCCCCAAGCCCATCGAGCTGGCAGCCGCAGAGCCGCCGCCGCCACCGCCGAGTTCGGCCGATGTCGCCGCACTCATGCCCGCACCGCCCAAGCCCATCGAACTGGCAGCCTCCGAGCCACCGCCTCCGCCGCCGAGTTCGGCCGATATCGCGGCGCTCATGCCCGCGCCGCCCAAGCCCATCGAGCTGGCTGCCGCCGAGCCGCCACCAGCGCCACCGAGTTCGGCCGATATCGCCGCACTCATGCCTGCGCCGCCCAAGCCTATCGAGCTGGCAGCCGCAGAGCCGCCGCCTCCGCCGCCGAGTTCGGCCGACATCGCGAAGCTCACGCCCGCGCCACCCAAGCCCATCGAGCTGGCAGCCGCAGAGCCCCCGCCTTCGCCGCCGAGTTCGGCTGACATCGCCAGGCTCATGTCGGCGCCGCCAACTCCGCTCGTCATTGCCGCCGCAGCGCCACTGCTCGCACCGCCCACGTCGGCGGACATCATGAAGCTGATGCCGCCGCCACCAGCGCCGCCGAAGCCGATCCAGCTCGCCGCGACGGCGCCGCCTCCACCGCCGCCGACTTCGGCTGATATCGCCAAGGCCATGCCCGCGGCACCGCCACCGCCGAAGCCCATCACGCTCGCCGCAACGACACCGCCTCCACCGCCCCCGACTTCGGCCGACATCGCCAAAGCCATGCCCGCGGCGCCACCGCCACCGAAGCCCATCAAGCTCGCCGCGACGGCTCCGCCTCCACCGCCGCCGACTTCGGCCGACATCGCCAAAGCCATGCCCGCAGCGCCACCACCGCCGAAGCCGATCCAGCTCGCCGCGACGGCTCCGCCTCCACCGCCGCCCACTTCGGCTGACATTGCCAAAGCCACGCCCGCAGCACCGCCTCCGCCGAAGCCCATCAAGCTCGCTGCGACGGCGCCGCCGCCGCCGCCACCGACTTCGGCCGACATCGCCAAAGCCACGCCCGCGGCGGCGCCTCCG
>NZ_JAHOPB010000003.1:300000-492217 GCF_019039055.1 Reyranella humidisoli | reverse complement strand
GAGGGGCCGCGCGGCCACGGGCGCGCTCGACTGGCTGGGCAACAATCCCGCGGCGCCACTGATGGCGATGCCGGCGGAGCTGCGCGACGGGTTGAGCCCGGGGCAAACGGGCCGACTGGAGGCCACGGCCATCAACGGCGGCCGCGTGGTAACGGATCGCGATCTCTACGAGAAGCTCGACGACCAGGCCGTACGCAACCAGGAAGACTTCACCGGCCTCGATCTCACACAATACCGGCTGTCGCTCGGCGACAGCGACTACGACCGCCTGACCAAACTCCAGAAGGCCCTCGCCGAAGGCAAATCCGATCCAGACTTCGAGCGCCACCGTCTCGGCCGCCTGTTCCTGGGCGAGGGACTGCGCGCTGCCAACGTCGATCCCGACGGCGAGGAGGCCCGGACCGCACGGCAGCAACTCGACACGCTCTTGGGCGCGTTCGAGCCTGTCGAGGGCAAGCCGCCGACGATGGCGGACATTCGCGGCCTCGTCGACGACGTGCTGCCAAGCTTAAATGGCGATCCGAATATCGTCCGTGTCGGCGGCGGCGGAGACCAGCCGGTCGGAGCGAACGGCAATACAGAAATCGTGCAACCGCAAGAGCCAGCTAAGGCTCCCCGAGGAATTGCGCCCCCAACGGAGCCGACTCCGGGCAGTCCGGAATTCCGTGCGGCTCTAGAGACTGTTGGTGAGGTCGTGCGTTTGCCGGATGGCACGGCAATACCCGACAAGAATTCACCGACTGGATATGTGATGTCTCCCAATACCGATCTTGCCAGAGTGGCTGCGGATGGCCGCCGCATTGGAGAACAATACGCCTCTATGCGCTCCAATTCCGATCCGGCCGCTGACCTAAAGCTGATTATAAGTCTCGGCATGCTTGTCGGGCACGCTGGCGCCTATGACTACCAGCGGAAGGGAAGCCTCTTCACGGGATATACCCAGCTTCGGCATTTCAGGAACATTTCCAATATCAATGTCGGTCTGATCGGTCAGCAGGCAGGACTGACGCTGCGTGAACTCCTTACGATCTCCGGAACATTTGCGGAGTGGCTTTCGTCCAATTCCGATCCTGCGGATGAGTACAAGCTTTCCGCGCAAACGAGATTTTATATCGAAGAGGGGTATAGAATCGGCAGCAGCGGGGTGTATGGCCGGGCAGTATTGATTCCTAGCAAACATTAGGACGATCTGCGCCGTCGTACCAATGCGAGGACTGTCCAGAGGACAGTGACGATCAATGCCAATGACAGAATTGCAAAAAGGCGAGGATCGTAGCCCGCTTCAAGAAGACGAGCATCGAAGCCTTCGGCAAGACTGGGGTCGTAACCGTCTTCATCGGTAATCCGAGGAAACAGCAAGAAAACTAGGAACGGAAAGGCGAAACAAAGATCATTCCAGTGACGGGAACACCTGTAGAGGAGGATTGCTGCCGAGTAGATGTACCAGGTTGCCAGGAGCGAGACGAAACCTCGGGCTAAAAGGCAAACGAGAGCCAAAATCGCTTTGCGGCCGACATTGCCAATTTTCTTGAGCGCCACGTCAAACCTCAACACCTTGGACGCATTGGGGTGAAGCACCGAGAATCAAACCCGGGGATTTGTCGATACCTAGCTGTTCCGTAGGGCTTGTCGATTGTCGGCCATCCCTAGCGATCACCGCACCGAAGAATGGCGAGTAAAAAGTCGATACACAAGCTACCTATAGTTGTGTTTCGTGTCAGTGCCGATGACCAAGCCGAGATGTGACGGCAAGAACGTCTTTCAGCCCCGGTGGACAGCTGCTTCAGGCGCGATGGACCGCTGAACGGAGACGAATATTGCAAGCATCCGGTCTTCCGCAACGTCGTGCTCAAGCCCATCGATCTCAACCCGTAAACCAGGCTAACTTGTAAAGTGTTCGCCACGTCTCCTTCCCAAACGACAGGGAGGAGTCTGAGGGCATCTTTGAAATGTCTGAAGCTTCGGACGAGGTATCGTCGACCATGAACAACATTGCCTCTTTCGCCGCCGACTACAGCGAGGCGCGCGACAAGTTCCTGTCGGCCGCCCGGCTCGCCGACGCGCAGACCTTCCGCTACGACAACCCGACCAAGGGGCCGAAGGGCGAATCCCTGTCGACGGACGTGGCCTGGGTCGGGCCAGCCGACGCCACGAAGGTGATGGTGACGATCTCATCGACCCACGGCATCGAGGGCTATTGCGGCTCGGGCTTCCAGGTCGACTGGCTGGCCGGCATTGGCGCCGCCGGCCTGCCGAAGGGGACCGCCGTGCTGTTCGTGCATGCGATCAACCCCTACGGCTTCGCCTGGACTCGGCGGGTGACGGAGGAGGGCAACGACCTCAACCGCAACTATGTCGACCATTCCAGGCCCTATCCGGTGAACGAGGGGTACCTGGAGATTGCCGACGATCTCGTACCGGCTGATTTCAGCGAGCAGGGACGTGCGGCCGCTGACGCCCGGCTGGCGGCCTACCGGCGCAAGGTCGGCGACATCGAGTTCTTCCGCGCCGTCTCGGGCGGCCAGTACAGCCACGCCGACGGCATGTTCTACGGCGGCGGCGGGCCAGCCTGGTCCAACCGCACGCTGCACGCCATCGTCGACCGCTATCTCAAGGGCCGCCAGGACGTGGCCGTGGTCGATTTCCACACCGGCCTCGGCCCCTACGGATACGGCGAGCCGATCACGCACTACGACATCGGCACCGGCGGGTCGCGGCGGGTCCGAAATTTCTGGGGTGAATCGGTCACCGAATCGAAACGGGGCCAGACGGCTTCCCAGGCGCGCGACGGTCTCGGCCATTACGGCCTGAACCGCGTCCTGAAGGAGCCCCAGACCCGGCTCACCATGTGCACCCTGGAATACGGCACCTTCGACCGCGAGAGCGGCCAGAAGGCCTTCCGGGCCGATCACTGGCTGCACAAATACGGCGACCCGCTGGGCAAGGAAGCCGAGGCGGTGCGCAAGGCCATGCGGCGGCAGTTCTACCCCGAGACCGACGACTGGAAGGAGGCGGTGCTGTTTCGCGGCCACCAGGTCGTGCGCCAGGCCATCGCCGGCCTGCAGCGGGGCGCCTTGTAGCTTTTGGGGACAAGAGCCCTCGAAAAGCCATACGTCCGCTCAGCGATCCTGCTACAAGCCTCCCCATGCGTGCACTCGTGGCGCTGCTGGCTTTCGCGGTCGTAGCGGCTCTCAATTTCCTGTGGTGGTGGGTTCCGAACCGGCCGGTCGACATTGCCGGCTGGAGTACGGCACCTCTTCAGAGCGTTTCGTTCGCTCCCTATCGGCCGGGCCAGAGCCCTCTCACGCGTACCTTCCCGACGCCGGCGCAGATCGATTCCGATCTCAAGCGCCTGGAGGGCAAGGTGAAGGCGGTTCGCACCTATTCCTCTGGCGAGAACCTGGAGGCAGTGCCTCAGAATGCCGGCAAGTACGGGCTCAAGGTCTGGCACGGCGCGTGGCTGAACAACAACGACAAGGAAAATCTCGAGCAGATCAACCTGCTGATCGACCATGCCAACAAATACAAGGACACGATCGAGCGGGTGATCGTCGGTAACGAGGTCCTGCTGCGCAAGGACCTGACGGCCAGCGAACTGCGGCGCTACATCCGGCAGGTGAAGCAGAGGGTCACGCAGCCCGTGACCTACGCTGACGTCTGGGAATTCTGGCTGCGCAATCCGCAGCTGGCCGACGAGGTCGACTTCATCACGATCCACATCCTGCCCTACTGGGAGGATGAGCCGATCGGCGTGGATCGCAGGGAAGCCGACGGCAAGCTCGCGATCGAGAAGCATCTGGTCGACATCTACAAGAAGGTCCAGGCGCGCTTTCCCGACAAGAAGATCGTGATCGGCGAGACCGGCTGGCCGAGCGACGGCCGCATGCGGTCCGACGCACGCCCGGGCCGCGTCGAGCAGGTGAAGTATTTCTCGATCTTCCGCCAGGCCGCGGAGCGCGAGGGCTTCGACTACAACGTCATCGAGGCGTTCGACCAGTACTGGAAGGCTCGCCAGGAGGGCACCGTCGGCGCCGCCTGGGGTCTGCTGGACGCCCAGCGCCACGACAAGTTCGAACTCGGCAAGCCGGTGCGGGCGGAGCCGCACTGGCAGATCCTGTTCACCATCTCGACGATCGCCGGCGCCCTGCTGCTGCTGGCTTACGCCAGCCAGCGCAAGGCGCGCCACTGGAAGGGAATCTGCATCTTCGCGTTCTTCGCCCAGCTCGTGGCGACCTGCTACGTCGAGGCGACCTGGGTCGATCTGACCCGCAACTTCTACTTCGAGCGGACTCTTGGCGTCGCCTTCTGGGCGATCCTGCTCGCCCTGTTCAGCTACGCGCTGCTGCGCGGCATCTCCGACAGCCTGACCGGCCAGATGGCCGATCCGTCGCTCTACGGTGCACGGGTCCGCGACTCCTGGCGGGCGTGGCGCGAACTGCCGCGCTACCGCATCGTCCAGCGCACCGACCTGCTGGCGCAGATGCTTTATCTGGCGCTGACGCTGCTCTGCATCTTCTACCTCATCGTGATCAGCATCGACTGGTACGATGGCGTGATCCGCATCGGCGACTGGTTCCGCCAGATCGCGATCGACGGCCGTTATCGCGACTTCCCGATGTGGAGCTTCGTGATCCCGAGCATCGTGCTGATGCTGTGGAAGACCATCACCATCCTGCGCACCGAGCCGGTGGCGCGCGACCATCGGATCGCCAAGGCGCTCTCCTTCGGCCGCCTGCTGGGCTACGACGGCAGCCGTGGCTTCGTGCGCATGGATCGCCGGCTCAGCCGTTTCGCGCCTGTCCTGCCCGAGATCGTGCTGGCCTCGATGCTGATCTTCTGGGCCATCGTGCTGGTGGTGACGGAAGGTGCGATCAAGCTGCACGACGGCGGCGCCGGCGGTTTCGTCTCGGCCGACGGAGGCCGTTGGGTCATCCGTACGCTGTTCTGGAACACACAGGCCAACTGGTTCGCGTTTCTCGCGCTGCTGATGGCCGTGCCCTATGTCGCCACCATCTATGTCTCGGTACGCGAACCACTGGCAGAACTGCCTCCGGACTCCTATACCAACAAGTGGTAGGCGCTGAGAGCCGGGAGTTACGAAATGGAAATCAAGGGTGAATACAGGATCGGTGCGTCGCGCGAGAAAGTCTTCGCGGCGCTGAACGACCAGGCCATTTTGCAAGCCTGCATTCCGGGCTGCGAATCACTGGAGATGCTGTCTCCCACCGAGATGACGGCCAAGGTCAGGCTGCGCATCGGGCCCGTGAGCGCCGCCTTCGGTGGCAAGGTCACGCTGTCCGACATCGACCCGCCCAACGGCTATCGCATCT
This sequence comes from Reyranella humidisoli, assembly GCF_019039055.1. Taxonomy (NCBI): domain Bacteria; kingdom Pseudomonadati; phylum Pseudomonadota; class Alphaproteobacteria; order Hyphomicrobiales; family Reyranellaceae; genus Reyranella; species Reyranella humidisoli. The sequence goes on along the minus strand of NZ_JAHOPB010000003.1, from coordinate 486,887 downwards.
CCGGCGAGGGGCAGGGCGGTGTCGCCGGCTTCGCCAAGGGCGGTGCGGTCGTAACCCTGACCGAAGACGGCGGTGACACGATCCTGAAATACGAGGTGGACGCCCAGGTCGGCGGCAAGATCGCCCAGGTCGGCGCGCGCCTGATCACCGGCACCGCCAAGAAGCTCGCGGACCAGTTCTTCGGCAAGTTCGCCGAGAGCGTGGGCGCGCCGCCGCCGGTCGCCGCCTGATGGCGATGCCGGGCGATCCGCCGCCGGTGCCGTCTGCTGCGGTGCAGCGAGGTTTCCGGCACTGGACGATCATCGGCGTCGGCGCCGTGATCCTGATTCTCGTTTTTGTTGCGAGTCGTTAGCAGCTGGCGAACGAAACTTGCAATTCCCTTGACCGCGCTGTGAGGGGCTTGCGAGAGTCGCGCCAATGATTTGCGGAAGCGCTCCGGCGCCCGCCGCGCGAACCAATACGTGAGGGGAGATCTGAGTATGACAATTTCCGTCGCCATGACCGTCAACGGCAAGTCCGTCTCGGGCAAGGTCGAGGCGCGCACGCTGTTGGTTCAGTTCCTGCGCGAGCATCTCGGCATGACCGGCACTCATGTCGGTTGCGACACCAGCCAGTGCGGCGCCTGCGTCGTCCATGTGGATGGCCAGTCGATCAAGTCGTGCACCATGCTCGCGGTCCAGGCCGAGGGTGCCAAGGTGACGACGATCGAGGGCCTGGCCCCCAGCGCTGACAAGCTGCACCCGATGCAGGAGGCTTTCCGCGACAACCACGCCCTCCAGTGCGGCTTCTGCACTCCCGGCATGGTGATGAGCGCCATCGATATGGTGAAGCGCCACAACTACCAGCTCGACGAGGCCACGGTGCGCCGGGAGCTGGAGGGCAATCTCTGCCGCTGCACCGGCTACCACAATATCGTGAAGGCAATCCTGGCCGCTGCGCCGGCCATGAAGTCCGCAGGGGTGTAACGCCATGACTTCCGCCACCGGAATCGGCGCGCGGGTTCTCCGGACGGAAGACAAGCGCTTCCTGACGGGAACCGGCCGCTATGTCGACGATCTGCCCCTCGCCCGGGCGACCTACGCGTATTTCCTGCGTTCGCCGCATGCCCATGCGAAGATCAAGAGCATCGACATCTCCGCGGCGGAGAAGCATCCAGGCGTCGTCAATATCTTCACCGGCAAGGATCTTGTCGATGCCAAGGTGGGCGGCCTGATCTGCGGCTGGGTGGTCAAGGACAAGCATGGCGAGCCGCACAAGTCGCCGCCGCATCCAGTAATGGCGGTCGATACCGTCCGCTATGTCGGCGACACCGTCGCGATGGTCGTGGCCAATACCTACGACGAGGCGAGGGACGCCGCCGAGGCCATCAAGGTCGACTACGAGGTCCTGCCGGCCAACATCGATCTGGCGAAGGCGTTCGACAAGAGTGCGCCGCAGGTCCACCCGGAAGCGCCCGGCAACCTGATCTACGATTGGGAAATCGGCGTGAAGGCCGATGTCGAGGCGGCGTTCGCCAAGGCGGCGCATGTCACCAAAATGGACATCGTCAACAACCGCCTGATCCCCAATGCCATGGAGCCGCGCGCGGCGGCGGCGGAGTACGACAAGGGCACGGGCAACTACACGCTCTGGTCGACCTCGCAGAACCCGCACGTGCTGCGCCTGATCCTGTCGGCTTTCGTGCTGGGCATCCCCGAGCACAAACTGCGGGTCATCGCTCCGGATGTGGGCGGCGGCTTCGGCAGCAAGATTTTCTGCTATGCCGACGAGACCATGGTCTGCTGGGCGGCCTCGCGGGTCGGCAGGCCGATCAAGTGGACGGCCGAGCGCAGCGAGTCCTTCCAGACCGACTGCCACGGCCGCGACCACGTCACCCATGCTGAGCTGGCGCTCGACAAGGACGGCAAGTTCCTGGCCCTCAAGGTCGAGACCATCGCCAACATGGGCGCCTACCTGTCGACCTTCTCGACGGCGGTGCCGACCTATCTCTACGCCACGTTGCTGGCGGGCCAGTACACGACGCCGCTCATCTACGCCAACGTGAAGGCCGCCGTGACGCATACCGCGCCGGTCGACGCCTATCGCGGCGCCGGCCGTCCCGAGGCGACCTTCGTGATCGAGACGATCGTCAGCAAGGCCGCGGCCGAGCTGAAGATGGATCCGGCCGAGCTGCGCCGGAAGAACTTCATCCCGGCGGAGGCCTTCCCGTACCAGACGCCGGTGGCGCTGCAGTACGATTCGGGCAACTACCCGCCGATCATCGACGAGGCGATGAAAATCGCCGACTATCAGGGCTTCGAGGCCCGCCGGGCCGAGGCGAAGTCGCGAGGCAAGCTGCGCGGCATCGGCTTCTCGTCCTACATCGAGGCCTGCGGCCTGGCGCCTTCGCAGGTGATCGGCCAGCTGGGCGGCGGCGTCGGCCAGTGGGAATCGGCGCAGATCAAGTTCAACCCGACGGGCAACGTGCAGGTCATCACCGGCTCGCACAGCCACGGCCAGGGCCACGAAACGACCTTCGCCCAGCTCGTCCACGACAAGCTCGGCGTCCCGATGGACCAGATCGAGGTCGTCCACGGCGACACCTCGACGACGACCTTCGGCATGGGCACCTACGGCAGCCGCTCGCTGGCCGTCGGCGGCTCGGCGATCATGAAGGCGACCGACAAGATCATCGCCAAGGGCAAGAAGATCGCGGCCCATCTGATGGAAGCCGACGTGGCCGACGTCGTGTTCGAGAACGGCACCTTCAAGGTCGCCGGCACGGACAAGAACGTGCCGCTGGCGCAGGCGGTGTTCGCCGCCTACGTGCCGCACAACTATCCGCTCGCCGAGATCGAGCCGGGCATGGACGAGAACGCCTTCTACGACCCGGCGAACTTCGTCTATCCGGCCGGCACGCAGATCTGCGAGGTCGAGATCGACCCGGACACCGGCATCGTCGAGGTGATCGCCCATACGGCGGTCGACGATTTCGGAAACATCATCAACCCGATGATCGTCGAAGGTCAGGTCCATGGCGGCATCGTCCAGGGCGTCGGTCAGGCGCTGTTCGAGGGCGCCGTCTACGACAAGAACACCGGCCAGCTGCTGAGCGGGTCGTTCATGGATTACACCATGCCGCGCGCCGACAACTTCCCGTCGTTCAAGCTCGGCTACAAGGTCACCCCGTGCCCGCACAATCCGCTGGGCGTGAAGGGTTGCGGTGAAGCCGGCGCCATCGCCGCGCCCGCCGCCGTGATGAATGCAGTCCACAACGCGCTGGCGCCGATCGGCGTCAAGCACGTCGAAATGCCGGCCACGCCGCTCAACGTGTGGCAGTCGATCCAGGGCGCCCAACGCGCGGCGGCCGAGTAAACGGAGGAAAGTCCAGATGTACGATTTCGCCTATCACCGCCCCAAGTCGGTCGCCGACGCCGTCAAGCTGCTCAAGGGCAACGAGGAAGCCCGTCCGATGTCGGGCGGCATGACCCTGATCCCGACGCTGAAGCAGCGCCTGGCCCGTCCGACCGACGTGGTCGATCTCGGTGACGTCAAGGAACTGGTCGGCATCAAGGTCGAGGGCGGCAACGTCGTTGTCGGCGGCATGACCAGGCACGGCGACGTCGCGACCTCGGCCGACGTGAAGAGCAACATTCCCGCGCTGGCCGACCTCGCCGGCCACATCGGCGATCCGCAGGTCCGCAACCGCGGCACGATGGGCGGCTCGGTCGCCAACAACGACCCGGCGGCGGACTATCCCGCCGCGGTCGTGGCGCTGAACGCCACGGTGACGACCAACACCGGCAAGCACGCGGCCGACAGCTTCTTCAAGGGCCTGTTCGAGACGGCGCTGGGCGACGGCGAGATCATCACCTCGATCAGCTTCCCGAAGGCCGAGAAGGCCGCCTACATGAAGTTCCCGAACCCGGCGTCGCGCTACGCGATGGTCGGCGTGTTCGTGGCCAAGACGGCCGCGGGCGTGCGCGTCGCCGTGACCGGCGCCGGCCCCTGCGTGTTCCGCGTCAAGGCGATGGAAGAGGCGCTGTCCAAGAACTTCTCGTCGGACGCCATCAAGGACATCAAGGTCCCGGCGACCGATCTCAACAGCGACATCCACGGCAGCGCCGAATATCGCGCCCATCTGGTGGGCGTGATGGCCCGCCGCGCGGTCGACAAGGCCAACAAGTAGCCGTTCGGCCAATCAGGCATTAACGTCAGGGCGCCCTAACCGGGCGCCCTTTCGTTTGAGGTAAGGACCGCATGAAGGCACTGGTCACGGGCTTCGATCCGTTCGGCGGCGACAAGGTCAATCCGTCGTCGCTGGCGGTGAGCCGGCTCCGGAAGAAGATCGGCAAGGTGTCCGTGGTGACGGCGGTCCTGCCGACGTCCTACGCGAAGTCCGCCAGGGTGCTGCGGGAGGCGATCGACAAGGCCAAGCCCGACATCGTGCTGTGCGTCGGCCAGGCCGGCGGCCGCACCGAACTCTGCCTCGAGCGGGTGGGGATCAACGTCCAGGATGCGCGCATTCCCGACAACGACCGCAAGCAGCCGATCGACGTGCCCGTCCGCATCGACGGTCCCGCGGCCTATTTCGCGACGCTGCCGATCAAGGCCTGCGTCGCGGAGATGCGCAAGGCGGGACTTCCGGCGATGGTCTCGAACACCGCCGGCACCTTCGTCTGCAATCACATCCTCTATTCCCTGATGGACATCATCGAGACCCATCCACGGAGGATGCGCGGCGGCTTCCTGCACATTCCCTATGTGCCGGAGCAGGCGTCCCGGTTGGGCGGCGCGCCGTCGATGTCCGTGGACGACATCGCGCGTGGCATCGAGATCATCGTGGCGACCAGCGCCGCGCGGACGATCGACCTGCATACCGTCGAGGGCCGCATCTCCTAGAAGCTGCCGACGACGAGCCCTGCCATGAAGAAGGCGGTCGCGAGTACGACGCCGTGGAACGGCACGCTGAAGAAGTAGCGCCGGGCGACGACGACATAGGCCAGCAGCAGCGCCAGGCCGACGCCGCGCAGGAACAGCGAGCCGAACAGCAGGTCAGGTGCTGCCAGCGCCAGGTAGCCGTAGATCAGCGCGAACGACACGAGGCCGAGACTGTGGCTTGCGTTGAAGCCGATCCAGGTCTGCCAGACCGTAGCCTGTCGCGTGATCCATAGAGTCGATTGCTGCATGGCGCGAAGCGTCTCGGCGTCGCGCGGATGCAGCTTGCGGCCGCGGAACGTGTAGAGCAGGTGCAACACGCCCAACACGAGAACGATCGCCGCGCTCGCCACGATCAGCAGAGAGGCGAGGCCGGGCACGATGCGTTCCTTGCTATTCCGCCGCGATGGCGAGCGACGGCGGGCCGTGGTGGGCAGGCGCCGACTGCGTCGCGGCGTCGGGCTTCTTCACCCGGAACCAGGCGGCGTAGAGCGCCGGCAGGAACAGCAGGGTGAGGGCGGTGGCCACCAGCAGGCCGCCCATCAGGGCCACGGCCATCGGGCCCCAGAAGACGCTGCGCGACAGCGGGATCATGGCGAAGATCGCCGTGCCCGCGGTCAGCAGGATCGGGCGGGCGCGGCGCACCGTGGCGTCGATCACCGCGTCCCACTTGGCATGGCCGGCCGCGATGTCCTGGTCGATCTGGTCGACCAGAATGACCGAGTTGCGCATGATCATGCCAGCCAGCGCGATCACGCCCAGCAGGGAAACGAAGCCGAACGGCTGGTTGAACAGCAGCAGGAACAACGACACGCCGATCAGGCCGAGCGGGGCGGTGAGCAGCACCAGCGCCAGCTTGGAGAAGCTCTGGAGCTGCAGCATCAGGAACAGGATCATCAGGAAGGCCATCAGCGGCATCATCTTGAAGATGGACGCCTGGCTCTTGGCCGACTCCTCCTGGTCGCCGCCGACCTCGATGCGGTAGCCGGGCGGCAGGGCGGCGCGCACCGGCGCCAGTGCCTTGTCGAGACGGGCGGCGACGTCGGGTCCCTGCACGCCGTCGGCCACACCGGCACGGACGGTCATCAGCAGGTCCTTGTTGCGACGCCACAGGATCGGTTCCTCCAGCTCGAACTTCAGCGTCGCGAGCTGGGCCAGCGAGACCACACCGCCCGTCGAGGTGCGGAGATTGATGGCCTCCAGCCCCTCGACGCTCAGCCGCTCCGGCGCGACGGCGCGGGCCACGACGTCGATCGATTCGGTGCGCTCGCGATACTGCGTGACATTGATGCCGGTCAGCAGCGTCTGCAGGGTATTGCCCAGCGCCTGCGAGTCGACACCCAGCGCCCGGGCCTTCGCCTGGTCGACCTCGAGGCGGACGGTCTTGGCCAGCTCGTTCCAGTCGAAGTTGACGTCGCGGGTGTCGGGATCGGCCTTGAAAACCTGGCGCACCTGCTCGGCCACCCGGCGGACTTCCTGCGGGTCGTCGCCCAGCACGCGGAACATCACCGGGTAGCTGACCGGCGGGCCGTTCTGCAGGCGCTGCACGCGCGCGCGCACCGCCTCGAAGTCCTGCTTGAAGAGGGCGTCGAGCTCGGCCACCACGCGTTCGCGCGCCACCAGATCCTTGGTCATGACGATGATCTGGCCGAAATTGGCGTTCGACAGCTCGGGCACGGTCGGCAGGTAGAAGCGCGGGCTGCCGGCGCCGACATAGGCCGTGTAGGAGGCGACGTCGGCATTGTTGCCGAGCCAGGCCTCAAGCTTGCGGACCTCCGCGTCGGTCGCGGTCCACGAGGCGCCCTGGGCGAGCTTCATGTCGACAATCAGTTCCGGCCGGTTGGCCGTCGGGAAGAACTGCTTCGACACCAGCCCGAACGCCGCGATCGAGCCGACGAAAGCCAGCGCCGTGATGGCAATGGTCGTCTTGCGCCAGGTGACGCACCACGTGACCATCCTGCGAAACAGCGTGTAGAGGCGGCCGTTGTAGGGATCGTGGTGCTGGACCTTGGGCGTCGGCAGGAGGTGATAGCCCATCCACGGCGTGAACAGAACGGCCACGAACCACGAGATGATCAGCGACAGGCCGACGACCCAGAAGATCGAGTTGGTGTATTCGCCGGCGCTGGAGCGGGCGAAACCGACCGGCACGAAGCCGACGGCCGTCACGAGCGTGCCCGTCAGCATAGGGAAGGCGGTCGAGGTATAGGCGTAGGTGGCGGCCTCCAGGCGGCTCGCGCCCTGTTCCAGCTTCACCATCATCATCTCGACGGCGATGATCGCGTCGTCGACCAGCAGGCCCAGCGCGATGATTAGTGCGCCCAGCGAGATGCGCTGGAAGTCGATCCCGAGCAGCAGCATGCCCACAAAGGTGATGGCCAGCACCAGCGGTACCGACAGCGCCACGATCACGCCGGTGCGGATGCCGAGGCTGATGAAGGAGACGACCAGCACGATGGCCAGCGCCTCCAGCAGCGAGGCGCTGAACTCCTCGAACGACTTGGCCACGACCTCGGGCTGGTTGGCAATGCGATGCACCGTGATGCCGAGCGGCAGGGCGGCCTCGACCTCGGTCATCGTCCTGTCGAGTGCCTTGCCCAGCGTCTCGACGTTGCCGCCCGGCGCCATCACGACGCCGAGGCCGATCACCGGCTTGCCGCCGAAGCGCATGGCGAACTGGCGCGGGTCCTGGTAGCCGCGCCGGATCTCGGCGACGTCGCCCAGGGTCAGCGTCTGGCCGTTGGCGGTGAAGGGCAGCGCCAGGAGCTGCTCGGCCGAGGTCGGCGCGCCGTCGACGCGGACGGCCACGCGCTCGCCCTTGGTCTCGACCGTGCCGGTGGCCACGATGGCGTTCTGGCGGCGTACGATCTCGAGGATCTGGTCGACCGGGACGCCGAGCATGGCCAGCCGCGTATGGCTGAACTCGATGTAGATCTTCTCGTCCTGCAGGCCGAACAGGTCGGCCTTCGTGACGTCGGGCACGCGCAGCAGGCGCTGGCGCACGGCCTTGGCGATCTCCTTCACGTCGGCCGGCGAGAAGCCGTCGGACTCGAAGGCCCAGATCATGCTGTAGGTGTCGCCGTACTCGTCGTTGAAGAACGGCCCGACCACGCCTTGCGGCAGCGAGCCCCTGATGTCGCCGACCTTCTTGCGCACCTGGTACCAGAGATCTGCGACCTTGGCCGGCGGCGTGTCGTCCCGCAGCGAGACGAAGATCACCGTCTCGCCGGGCTTGGTGTAGCTGGTGACGTTGAAGAAGTAGGGAAGCTCCTGCAGCTTGGTCTCGATCTTCTCGGTGACCTGCTGCTCGACCTCGCGTGACGTCGCCCCCGGCCAGGCCGCCGACACGACCATCTGCTTGATGGTGAAGGGCGGATCCTCGCCTCGGCCCAGGTTGAAGAAGGCATAGAAGCCGGCCAGCGTGAGCGCGATCATGAAGAACACGGTGAGCGTGCTGTACTTCAGCGCCATCGCCGAGAGATTGGTGCGCGTGGTCATGGAGAATCTCCCCTCGGGACGAGGTCGCTAGCGCGCCGCCTGTTGCTGCTGCATCGGCAGCGGCTTCACTTTCTGCCCGGTCTCGAGCTTGTGCACGCCGGCGGTGGCGATCAGCTCGCCGTCCTTCACGCCCGAGGAAATGGCGGCGGTGTCGTCGCGCCAGCGCGCGATCGTCACGGGCCGCAGTTCGACCGTGCCGCTGGTGCGGTCGACGACCCAAACGGCGGGCTGCGTGCCGCGCTGGAAGATCGAGGAGAGGGGCACCTCGGCGACAGGCGTGTTGTCGGGACGCTCGAAACCCAGCGTCGCCGTCATGCCGAGGCCGATGAACTCCGGCGGGTCGATCACGCTGAAACGCGCGGCGTAGGTGCGTGTGACGGGATCGGCGCTGGGCGACAGCTCGCGCAGTTTGGCCGAGTGGCGGCGGCCGGGATCGGACCACAGCTCGAAGCTGGCGCCCTTCGCCTCGCGCACGACCTTCAAGCGGTGCTCCGGCACACCCACGAGGATCTCGAGTTCGTCGAGCCGGGCGAGGCGGATCACGCCCTGGCCCTGGGCCATCACCTGGCCGACTTCCGCCTGGACGGCGGTGACGACACCCGCCGCATCGGCACGCAGCACGGTGTAGGCGAGATTGTTCTCCGCCGAGGAAAGCTGGCTCTTCGCCTGGTCGACGCGGGCGAGGGCCGTCGAGGCGAGCGACTGGCGCTGGTCGAGCGTCTGCGGCACAAAAGCGGTGCTTCCGCGCAGGTTCAGGTAGCGCTCATGGTCGGCCCTGGCGCGCGCATAGTCGGCGTCGGCGGAAGCGAGGGCAGCGCGGGCATTGTCGACGGCAAGCCTGTAGTCTGCTGGGTCGAGCGTCGCGATCACGTCGCCCGCCTGCACCAGGGCACCGACATCGACCGAGCGCTGGACGATCTTGCCCGAGACGCGGAAACCCAGCGTGCTTTCGATGCGGGGAACGACCGTGCCGGCGAGCAACAGCGCCTGACTTTGCTTTTTGTAGGAAATCTCTGCAACGCGCGCGGGCCGGACGACCGGTTCGCTGTTGGCCGCCGGGCGGCTGGCATTCGCAGTGAACGAGAAGGCGGCGAATGCGCCGCCCGCCAAGGCCATGCCGACCGCGCCCATCACGGCCAGCTTGACGGGAAACTTGGCAGGGAGCTGAACGTTGGGGAGACGCATGGCGGGCTTTCCTTCGGACGTTTACTATGGGCTGAAGAATCTAAACGCCGTTAGCTTACCATTGATAAGTTATCGACGTTCATATAATAGTCAAGGGCAGGAGAACCCGAGTGAACGCTTTTTCGACAGCGGCGACGGGCGGCCGGAAGAAGCGCGGCGAAGGCCATACGCGCCGCGAGGAAATCCTCCAGGCCGCCAAGGAGCTGTTCCTGGAACTGGGCTACGAGGCCACGACCATCCGCAGGATCGCGGATCGGGTCGGCGTGTCCGCGCCCGCGCTGTATCTCTATTTCCAGGACAAGGAACAGATGATGCTGGCGCTCTGCGATCAGACCTTCGGGTACCTGATCGAGAGCATCAGCGAGATCGAGGCCACCGTCCGCGAACCGCGCGAGCGGATCCGCCGGTTCGGCGAGGCCTATCTCAAGTTCGGCCTAGCCCACCCGGACGAGTACAAGCTGGTGTTCCTCGGCTCCAACATCCCGGAATCGATCCGCAAGCTCGGACACCGGATGCCGACGGACGACCCGACGCGGCCGGGCATCGGCGGCGCGATCGTATTCCAGCGCCTTGTTGCGATCATCGCCGAGGCCGAGACTTCCGGCCTCAAGCTCAATTACCCGGCCGACACCTGCGCCGAACTCTGCTGGATGGCCATGCACGGCGTCGCTTCGGCGCTGATCCTGAAGGCCGACTTTCCGTGGTCCAACCGCGACCTGCTGGGCACGGGCATGCTCGACATCGTGATGAAGGGCATCATCCGCGCCGACTGAGCTTCAGGCCGCCGGGAGGGCGGCCTTCCGAGCGGCGGCTCGCGCCCGCAGCAGCTTCATCAGGCCCCAGGTCGCCGCGGCGCCGACCGCCAGCACGCCGATACCCACCAGCGGCCTGTACCACAGCCAGGCCAGCGCGATGACGACAGGCGCACTCGCCGCCGTGCAGACCATTGCCACGAGCAAAGTCCCGGCACCGATCACGTCGCCCAGCAACGGGATGACGCTGCCCACGACCGCGAGCGGCCGTAGCACGAAGCTGAAGCCCACCAGCATGAGGATCGCGCCGATCAGGCGCAACACCCAGGTCATGGTGACGTTCTCTTCCTCGGCGTGCTGGAACATGACCGCGGGCGGCACCGTGCCGGCAGAGATCAGTTCGACGGTCGTGCCGGTGCGCGTGGCGAAGGGCGCGAAGCCGTCGCCGGACTGGGCCGCGACCACGCTGGCCGTCTGCAACGGCACCTCCGAAAAAGAGATGCGCACGCCGCGCACCCGCAGCGCGAAGTCGGGATCGGCTACGGGGCCGGCCGTCGACAGCATGCCGCTGACATGGATCAGCCGGCCGTTATTGGACGGATCGACCCTGTCGGCCGCAACGCTGCGGACGATGCCCGCGCCCTCGCTCAAACCCTGTGCCGTGCGGATGGCACGACCCTCGTTCCAGAACAGCACGCCGATCGACACGGCGATCAAGACGAAGCCGATGAGAACCCCGACGATTGCCTGCCCCAGCCGCGCGAACCACGAGGTATTGGTGACCTCGGTGAACTGGTCGGTGCCGGGATTTTCCATGAAGCCTGCCTTCGGAGTTGGGCGGGGACACTAGAATCACCAACCGCCCCATTCAAATGGGGAGGTGCCGGCGTTTTACGCCGGCGGAGGGGTCATGAGGCGGTCGTTCTTTCTTCGACGCTCTCGGACAATGCAGGCAATGTCCTGTCGCTCAACGGGCTGAGCGAAGCTCAGCCCGCTACCGCCTCGGCCAGACCCTCGGGAAGAGGTCGCAAGTCATGGGAGCGCCGGCGGCGAGGTCCGGTGTGTGGGGAAACTGGAAGGTGCCGGGTCGCGGGTCGTAGCGGGCATCGTCTCCGGTATAGCGCAGCGACAGGCCGCGGCGGCGCGCGCCCGGTGTGTCGTTGCCCGGCGCGCCGTGCACGATCATGGCGTGGAACACCAGGCAGTCGCCGGGCTCCATCGTCCACGACCGGATGTCGTACTTGGCCCGCTCGGCATCGATGTCGGGAATCTCGACGAGATCGCTGGACGTGAACTTGGCCTCGTGTCCCTTGCGGAAGGGTGTCGGCCGATAGTTGATGCCCCAGCGATGGGACCCGGCGATGAACTCGACCGCACCGTTGCTGTGGTCGATATCGTCGAGGGCGATCCAGACCGACGTGATTTGCCGGCCTGTAACGGGCCAATAGGGCTGGTCCTGGTGCCACGGCGTGGGATGCGCCGTCCCGGGCTCCTTCACGAAGAGCTGGTCGTAGAAGAAATCGACCTTCTCTGACTGCATCAGCGCGGCGGCGATTTCACCGGCCGGCGAGGTGAGGGCGGCGAGGCGGAAATCGTTGTCGCGCCGCCACATGAACATGTCGCCGAAGAACTTTCCCGCGGTGCTGCCCTCGGCGAAATTGGTGGCGTTCGGGCCCGGCTTGAGGAGGTCTCGCTCGACTGCCTCGCACAGGATTCCAACCCACACGGCATCGAAGGCGCCGCGCAGGCAAACGACGCCGTCGCGTTCGTACGCGGCGACGTCCGATTCAGCGACGGAGATCAAGCGTTCTGCAGAACGTGGACGGCACGATTGGCGAGCAGGTCCTTGTTCTTGGCCGCATAGGCCTTCATGTGCTCCGACGCGCCGTGGGCCTTGAGGTCGTCCATGGTTTCCCACTTCTCGATGACGACGAAGGTGTCGGGACCGAACTTGGCGAACGGACCGCCATCGGTGTCGACGGTCGCGCCGTATTCGACGCAGCCCTTCTCGGCGTGTACGGCCGGGACGTTCGCCTTGAAGTTCTTGAGGACTTCGTCGCGCTTGCCGGGCTTGGCAGTGATGATGGCGATGACGTGGATCATTGTCTCTCTCCCTGAATTGTTCGCTTAGGCCGCGCGGCCATGTCGTAGCAGACGACCGGGCAGCTTGTCGTTGGCCGCGATCGTATCCTTGTTGTTCCGGCGGATCACCTTGCCGTTCACCACGACGGCCTCGATGCCGCTGGCCTCGGACACGAGGCGGTCGGCGCCGGCCGGCATGTCGTGGACGCGCTTCAGCGGGCCCGGGTTCACCGTCTTCGGATCGAAGACGACGACGTCGGCGGGACGGCCTTCGGCCAGCACGCCGCGATCGGTGATGCCGAACATCTCGGCAGGACGTTGAGTGAGGTTGTGCACCGCCTCCTCGATCGTGAAGACCTTGCGGTCGCGCACCCAGTGGCCGAGCAGGTGGGTCGAGTAGCAGGCGTCGCAGAGCTGGCTGGCATGGGCGCCGGCGTCCGACAGGGCGATGATCGTGTTCGGATCGGTGATCAGCTCGGCCACTTCCTTCTCGTCGAAGTTCATGACGGCCATGCGGAAGCGGGTCAGCAGGTCGTCGGCCAGCGAGATGTCGAGGGCCAGATCGACCGGGTCCTTTCCGAGCTTCGCGGCTGCCGCGGTGAGCGGCATCTCCTCCAGTTCGCGATGCGACGGCGACCAGGCGATGACGACGCGGTCCCACCACTTCTGGAACAGCGGCGTCACCTCGCTGCGCAGCTTCTCGCGCCAGGCCGGATCTGCGTAGGCGCGGCGGCGAGTGCCAGGCTCTTTGGCATCGGCTTTCGCCAGCTCGTTCATGAACGGCATCACGTCGAAGATGAACGGCTCGGCGAAGGTGACCTCGAAGTTCAGCGGCCGGCAGCTCACCTGCGGGATCACCATGGCGCCGGACTTGCGTTGCTCGGCGGCGAGGTCGAGTTGCTTGCGATGGCCGCCCGGCCCGTAGAGGTGAGAGAGCAGGGCGGTCCAGGTGACGGGGATGTTGTATTTGCGGCTGACCTCGGCCATGTGGCGGGTCGAGAAATCGCGGCCGATGGTGATCTGCATCAGGCCGCGCTTCATCTCGCCCATCACCGAGACGAGGGCGTCCATTTCCTCGGGCGTCGCCTGGCGGCTGGGCACCGGCTTGCCGGCATAGCCGTTGTGGCTGACCGATACGGAGGTGCCGAAGCCGATGGCGCCGGCTTCCATCGCCTCATGGACGAGCTTCTTCATCGCGCCGACCTCGTCGGCCGTCGCGGCCCGCTCGGTCGACTCTTCTCCCATCACGTAGAGGCGCAACGGCGTGTGGCCGAACAAAGCGGCCACGTTGATGGCCGAGCCGCGCTTCTCCAGCGCGTCGAGATATTGCGGGAAAGTCTCGAACGGCCAGTCCATGCCGAGGCCCGCCTCCAGCGCCTCGAGGCTCATGCCCTCGACCTTTTCCAGGGTCTGCATGATCATCTTGCGGTGGATCTCACGGGTCGGTGCGACGCCGAAGCCGCAATTGCCGATCACCGTCGTGGTGACGCCGTGCCAGGGCGAGATGGTGAGCATGCGGTCCCACAGGATCTGGGCGTCGTAGTGCGTGTGCACGTCGACGAAGCCCGGCGAGACGACCTTGCCCCTGGCGTCGATGGTCTGTGTCGCATCACCGTCGGCCTTGCCGAGCGCAACCACCTTACCGTCCCTGATGCCGATATCGCCAACGAAGCCCGGCTTGCCGGTGCCGTCGACGATGGTGCCGCCGGTAATCTTGAGGTCGAACGTCATGGCCACTCCGGGGTAAACGTGTGTTCATATTGGCGCGGACGAACTGCAGGGGCAATGCCGCGCTTGCATGGCAAGGTCGCGCTGCTACGTTCCGCGCGGTTCGGGAGGATAATGATGGCCAAGCACAAGATCGCACTAATTCCGGGTGACGGAATCGGTAAGGAAGTTCTGCCGGAAGGCGTACTCGTTCTCGAAGCCGCCGCGCGGCGGTTCAACTTCGAACTCGAGTTCACCGATTTCGACTGGTCGTGCGATCGGCTGGTGAAGACCGGCAAGATGATGCCGGACGACGGCATGGAGCAGCTCAAGGCGTTCGAGAGCATCTTCCTGGGCGCCGTGGGCTGGCCGGGCGTGCCGGATCACGTTTCCCTGTGGGGACTGCTGATCCCGATCCGCCGCGACTTCGACGAATATGTGAACCTGCGGCCGGTGCGTCTGTTCGAGGGCGTTCCCAGCCCGCTGGCCAACCGCAAGCCGGGCGACATCGATTTCTGGGTCGTGCGCGAGAACACCGAGGGCGAGTACAGCTCGATCGGCGGTCGCATGTTCCAGGGTACCGACGACGAGATGGCCATCCAGCAGTCGATCTTCACGCGCAAGGGCGTCGACCGTATCCTCAAGTTCGCCTTCGACTTCGCCAGCACGACGAAGAAGAAGCACGTGACCTCGGCCACCAAGTCGAACGGCATCATCCACACGATGCCATTCTGGGACGAGCGCTTCGCCGAGATGTGCAAGAAGTACCCGAACATCAAGGCGGACCAGTATCACATCGACATCCTGACGGCGCACTTCGTGCGCAACCCGGACTGGTTCGACGTGGTCGTCGGCTCCAACCTGTTTGGAGACATTCTCTCCGATCTCGGCCCGGCGCTCACCGGCTCGATCGGCGTGGCGCCCTCGGGCAACATCAATCCCGAGCGCAAGTATCCCTCGATGTTCGAGCCGGTCCACGGTTCGGCGCCCGACATCGCGGGCAAGGGCATCGCCAACCCGATCGGCCAGATCTGGTCGGGCGCCATGATGGTTCGCCATCTGGGCTATCCGGAAGCCGCCGAGGCGATCGAGCGGGCGATTGCGGCCTCGCTGGTCGAAGGCGGGCCGCGGACCAAGGATCTCGGCGGCAACGGCGACACCAAGACCGTCGGCGCGGCCATCGCGGAGCTGGTGAAGACGGCGTAGAGCGCCGCCTTACTTCAGCGCCAAGCCGATGAGGCGTGCGGTCGACTCGGGCAGGTTCAGCCCGAGCGCTGCGGCATGGCCGGTCGCATCCATCTTGCGCAGCGTCTTTCTCAGGATGTCGGCGAGCTTGGCGTCGTCGTAGTCTTTGTGCTCGGCAATGAATTCGTCCAGGTAATGCTCGACGAAGACGACGGCCACGACGTTCTCGAGAGCCTGGCTCTCGGGATCGCGCTTGAGCTGCTCTTTCCGGATGATCTTGACGACTTGCGCGATTTCTTCGTCCGCATAACCGTGACGGCGCATGACGGCGGACGTGAGCGAAGCGTGATGATCGCGACAGGCCGACCGCCAGGCATTGTAGCCTTCACGGCCGAGCGGGTAGTCCTTCCGGGGAATTTGCCAGCGGCGGATGTGCTGCGCGCGGGCGGCGATTCGCAGGGCTTCCGATGCTTCGGGATAGAGCCGCGGCAGGCAATCCGACATCCGCTCGGAATAGACGACCTCGCGCGGACGCATAGCGCCGGCCAGCTGCATCTGCCGGGGATCCTGTGCGTTGGCCGCGTCGATGTCCGCGATGACCGCGTCGAAGCGTGGCGAGAGGGGAGTCATGCGACTCTCATAGGATCGTCCGCCGGCGAGGCAAAGTGGCAATCGATGGCCTTCGCTGCCCAATAAACCACCAAGGCTCCCCCAGTCACTTACCACGCGGTCGCGTCGGGCCTGCTGATATGAACAATCGCTGGATCAACAAAATTGGCACGGTTCATGCTCCGTACTCAGTGAGGCAATGAAGCCTCGTTAACGGGCGTCCAATGGCGGGCGCCCCCGGCAAAGCTGCCAACGACTGTTCGTCCCGTCTCGGGGCGGGAGTCCGTTGGGCAGCTTTTTTTGTTTTGGGGACTCGCCAGGAAATGACCGAAAAGCTCGTCATCATCGGAAACGGCATGGCCCCCGGGCGCATGCTGGAACATCTGCTGGAGGCCGCGCCTGGACGCTACCAGGTGACGATCTTCAACGCCGAACCGCGCGTCAACTACGACCGCATCATGCTCTCGCCCGTGCTGTCGGGTGAGAAGGACTACGAACAGATCATCATCCACGGCGACGGCTGGTACGTGCGCAACGGCATCACCCTCTACAAGGGTCACAGGATCGTGGCGATCGACCGGGCCGCGAAGACTGTCACATCTTCCGAAGGCGTGGTCGAGAGCTACGACAAACTGGTGATCGCCACCGGCTCCAATCCGCTCATCATCCCTGTGCCCGGCCACGACTTCGCGGGCGTGCTCACCTATCGCGACCTCGACGACGTGAACGCGATGCTGCTGGCGGCGCAATCCCGCGCCAAGGCGGTGGTGATCGGCGGCGGACTGCTCGGCCTCGAAGCGGCGGCCGGACTTCAGTCGCAGGGCATGGACGTCACGGTCGTGCATCTGATGCCGACACTGATGGAACGGCAGCTCGATCCTGCCGCCGGCTACCTGCTGCAGAAGGCGCTGGAGGAGCGGGGCATCAAGGTTCTCACCAAGGCCAACACCAAGGCGATCCTGGGCAACGGCCGGGTCGAAGGCGTCGAACTCGCCGACGGCACCATCATCCCGGCGACGCTGGTGATCATGGCGGCGGGCATCCGGCCGAACGCCGGGCTGGCCAAGGACGCGGGCCTCGCCACCAACCGCGGCATCGTCGTGGACCATGCGATGCGGACATCCGATCCGGACATCTACGCCCTGGGCGAATGCGCCGAGATCGGCGGGCACGTCTATGGCCTGGTGGCGCCGCTCTACGAGATGGCGCGTGTCGCCGCGGCCAACCTCACCGATGACGAGACTGCCCGCTTCGTGCACGTCGACACGCCGACCAAGCTCAAGGTCACCGGCATAGACGTCTATTCACTGGGCGATTTCGCCGACGGCGACGACCGCGAGGAGATCGTGCTGCGCGACGCCTCGGCCGGCGTCTACAAGCGCCTGATCCTGAAGGACGACCGGATCATCGGCACGGTGCTGTTCGGCGAAGTGGCCGACGGCGCCTGGTTCAACGACCTCAAGAAGAAGTCGGCGAACATCTCGGAGATGCGCGACACGCTGATCTTCGGGCCGGCTTATCAGGGCGGCGGCGCTCTCGATGCCGCGGCCGCCGTCGCGGCTTTGCCGGACGATGCCGAGATCTGCGGCTGCAACGGCATCTGCAAGGGCAAGATCACGGGCGCGATCAAGACGAAGGGGCTGACGACCCTCGACGAGGTTCGTGCGCACACCAAGGCCTCGGCGTCCTGCGGCACCTGCACCGGCCTCGTCGAGCAGCTCATGGAGCTGACCCTGGGCGACGCCTTCAATCGCAGCGCCGTCCAGCCGATGTGCGCCTGCACGACGCTGGGCCACGACGACGTCCGCCGCCTGATCGTCGCCAAGTCGCTGAAGACGGTGCCGGCGGTCATGCAGGAACTCGAGTGGAAGACGTCGTGCGGCTGCGCCAAGTGCCGGCCGGCGCTCAACTACTACCTCGTCTGCGACTGGCCCGGCGAGTATGCCGACGATTACCAGTCGCGCTTCATCAACGAGCGCGTCCACGCCAACATCCAGAAGGATGGCACATTCTCCGTCGTGCCGCGCATGTGGGGTGGGGTCACCAGTTCCACGGAGCTGAGGGCGATCGCCGATGTCGTCGACAAGTTCGCCATTCCGACGGTCAAGGTTACCGGTGGCCAGCGCATCGACATGCTGGGCATCAGGAAGGAAGACCTGCCGGCGGTCTGGGCCGATCTCGGCAAGGCGGGTTTCGTGTCGGGTCATGCCTATGCCAAGGGGCTGCGCACGGTGAAGACATGTGTGGGCACCGACTGGTGTCGCTTCGGGACGCAGGACTCGACGGGTCTCGGCATTCGCATCGAGAAGTTCATGTGGGGCTCGTGGACGCCGGCCAAGGTCAAGATGGCCGTCTCGGGTTGCCCGAGGAACTGTTCGGAGGCGACTTGCAAGGACGTGGGCGTGATCTGCGTCGACTCGGGCTACGAACTCCACTTCGCCGGCGCCGCGGGTCTCGACATCAAGGGCACGGAAATCCTCGGCCAGGTGAAGACCGAGGACGAAGCCATCGAGCACATCGCGGCGCTGGTCCAGATGTACCGCGAGCAGGCCCGCTACCTCGAGCGCATCTACAAGTGGGCCAAGCGCATCGGCCTCGACGAGATCAGGCGCCAGATCGTGCAGGACGGCGAGAAGCGCCGGGCCTACTTCGACCGCTTCGTGTTCTCGCAGAAGTTCGCCCAGGTGGATCCGTGGGACGAACGGGTCTCGGGCAAGGACAAGCATGAATTCCGGCCTATGGCGACGGTGGGCTTTGCGGAGGCCGCAGAGTGATGAGCATGAAATGGATCGAGGTCGGTTCGCTCGATGACATTCCGAGCCGTGGCGCCCGCTGCGTGAACACGCCCGAAGGCAAGCTCGCGGTGTTCCGCACGGCCGAAGGGCAGGTCTTCGCCATCGAGGACCATTGCCCGCACAAGGGAGGACCGCTTTCTCAGGGCATCGTCCACGGCACGTCGGTGACATGCCCCCTGCACAACTGGGTGATTTCGCTCGAAACGGGCCGGGCTCTGGGAGCCGACGAGGGCGCGGTGAGGACGGTGCCGGTGAGGATCGAGGCCGGGCGCCTGTTCATCGCCCTGGGAGGCGTGGCGGAAGAGGCAGCCTGACATCCGACTGGGCGCATGTGTCGTTTTGGCGCTGGCGGCTCATCCCATCCGGCAGGCCCCTCGTTGCAGAGGCTGTGACGACGGTGTAACTCGCATCCACAGACAACCAGGGAGTCGTTCATGAAGAGACGTGTCCTGCTGGCGGCGGCCGCCGCCATGGGCGTTGCTGCCCTGCCGCTTGCGGCCATGGCGCAGGTCTATCCGACCAAGCCCATCACGGTCATCGTACCATTCGCGGCCGGCGGCCCGACCGATGCCCTGGCCCGCGTGCTGACCGCCCGCATGGGCGAGGCTCTCGGCCAGACCATGATCGTCGAAAATGTCGGCGGCGCCGGCGGAACGATCGGCGTCAACAAGGCCGCCAAGGCGACGCCCGACGGCTACACGATCCTGTTCGCGCACATGGGCACCCTCGCGGTGAACATCGCGCTCTACAAGACGCTGCCCTACGACAGCCAGAAGGACTTCGAGCCGATTGGCCTCGGCGGTACGAACCCGATGGTGCTGGTCGCCAAGAAGGACCTGCCGGCCAAGGACTTCAAGGAATTCGAGGCCTACTTGAAGGCCAACCAGAAGAAGGCGCAGTACGGCATGGCCGGCATCGGCGCTGCCTCGCACCTGGGCGGCCTGATGCTGAACAGCATGATGAAGGTCGACGTGCTGGAGATTCCCTACAAGGGAACCGGTCCGGCGCTGAACGATCTCGTGAGCGGCCAGTTCGACTACATGGTTGACCAGGCAGTGAACGTGCTGCCGCAGATCAAGGCCGGCACCATCAAGGCGCTGGGCGTCAGCACGCTGAAGCGCCTGCCGCAGTTGCCGGATGTGCCGACGGTCGATGAATCGGGCCTCAAGGGCTACGAGGTCACGATCTGGAACGGCTTCTTCGTCGCCAAGAACACGCCGAAGAACGTCATCGACACGCTGAACAAGGCGCTGGTCACGGCGCTTGGTGACGAGAAGGTGCGCGCCCGCCTGATCGAGCAGGCCGTCGACCTGCCCGAGCCCAAGGACGCGACGCCGGCAGCCCTTGCCGCGCAACTCAAGGCGTCGATCGACAAGTGGGTGCCCGCCATCAAGGCGGCCGGCGTCCAGCCGCAGTAAGCGTCTCGACAGCCGACGACGAAGGGCCGCCTTATGGGCGGCCCTTCTTTTTTTGCTGAAAGGAGATCAGCCGGGATTGGCCGCGTTCGACGGCGAAGGAGACCGCTGATCGTGCGGTGGGCGCGTCCTTTCGGGACGCAGTCCATCGGGCCCCCGTGGCGGTTGGCCCTGCTGTCCCATGCGTGGTGACTCGGAAGAAGGGGGGCCGCTGCCGTTCGGCGGACCGCCGGTCTTGCCTTGAGGCGGCGGGCCTTGCGGTCGGCCCTGGGACGACGGCCCGTGTCTGTCGTCCGGCTGTCGTCCTTGTGTCCCGCCGCCGCTGCCGTCCGGCGTTGACGGTGTGGAAGAAGAGGGAGGCGGCGTCCGGTCCTGCGAAAGGACCGGGGATGCGGTGAGAGCGAGCGAGAGAAGCGAGAGCGATATGACGGTTTTCACCGATGGCATGTAGCTTCCTTGGACGGGGAATCGGCGGTGTCGACACCGCCTTGTCCTGGCTACGCGCCCCGTCGAAGACCCATCCCTCGATTCAATCTGGGCATTCAGAGGGCAATGCCTAGCGCGTCGAAGGGGATCTCCACGGAACGCCGTACGCTGCCGCCGTCATCGCGCAATGCCAGCAGCAGGTTGCGTTCCCACCAGTCGATCTCGACGACGCCGAAATTCGCGGCGGCGTAGATTGCAGCGAGCCGGTTGGGGCCGGCTTCCTTCGCGGCCCAGTAGACCATGTTGAGGCCGCTCGAAGTCGCCTCGTACAGCGGGTAGAGATCCGCCGGCGTTTCGCGATAGAGCGCGCCGATGTGCCGGTCGCCCGACAGCAGCACGACGCCTTTGGCGCCGCTCGCACGGATCGTGTCGATCAGCTTCTGCTTCTCCAGCGGGAAGTTACCCCAGCGCTCCCAGCCATGGCCCTCGGCGAGGACTTGGGTGCTCGACACGACCAGGCGGACCTCGGCGGGCTTGCGCAGTTCGTCGGCGAGCCATGCCCATTGCTCGGCGCCGAGCATCGTCTTGCCGGGATCCGGGTCGGGCAGGTAGCGCTCCTTGCCCGGCGCACCCCGCTGGTCGGTGATCCTGAGGGGCGAGCGGAACCAGCGCACGTCGAGCAGGATCACCTGCACCCTCATGCCCTGGGGGCCGATGACGCGGGCATCGTAGATGCCCTCGCGCTGGCGGCGGACGTCGTCGGCCGGGGCGTTCCAGAAATCGAGGAACAGCTCCTTAGAGCGCGCCTTGTGTGGGAACTCCAGGCCGCCGTCGTTCAGGCCGTAATCGTGATCGTCCCAGACGGCGAGATGGCTGACGGTCTCGCGCAGGCGGGCATAGCCCGGGATGGTCCGCGCCGTATCGTAGGCGCGCTTCAGATTGTCTCCGTCCGGCGTATTGAAGTCGCCATAGACGTTGTCGCCGGCGAAGATGAACAGGTCGGGTCGGTAGGCGAGGATGGCCTCCCAGATCGGCTGCGCCATCGACTGGTTGGCGCAGGAACCAAAGGCGATGCGCGACAGCGGCGGGCGGCCCTGCGACAATGCCGCTGCGGGCGCCAGCGACAGGGTCGCGAGGAGTTTGGAAAGCGTCCGTCGTGTGAACATGTCAGCCACCGAAAAGCCAGTATCCGCTCTCTAGTTTGCAGGCCGATGAAACGCCACCTGAAACGCGCCCTCGAACTCCTGTTCGTGCCGATCGCCGCGGCGATCATGTTCTTCGAAGAGGTGCTGCTCCGCTATCTGGGCCTGGCGATGGCGGCCTTTGCCCGGTTGCCGTGGATCGCGCGCCTGGAAGCCTGGCTGGCGCGGCTGCCGCCCTGGGCGGCGCTGGTCGCCTTCGTGGCGCCGTCGACGCTGGTGCTGCCCGTGAAACTCGCGGCGGTCTGGTTTGCCATACATGGCAATTTCATCCTCGCCGCCGTCTCGATCGGCGTGGGCAAGGTCGTCGCGACGGCATTGGTCGCGCGGCTCTACAAGGTGCTGCGGCCCACGCTCCTGCGTCTGTCCTGGTATCTCAGCGCTGAGACCTGGCTGTTCACCTGGCGCGACCGCATCTACGGCTTCGTGCGCGCGCTACCGGTCTGGCAGAAGACGAAGGCCATGGTTCTGCGGTTGCGCCGCTGGCTGTCGGGCCTTATGGCCGGCCTGCTGGCGCGCTAGGCCCGCGAGAGACGGCCGCCGAGCCGCCTTGCCACGCGGCGCAGTCCATCGAGGAACTGCTCCACCGAATGCGACGGTGGCATGAGCGCGGGCAGTAGCACGCCGACATGGAACAGGATCCGCGGGCGCCAGGGCACGACGGCAAGCTTTCCGACGCCGAGCGTGACCGGCGTGAGCGAGTCGGCGACGGTCACGCCAGCGCCCTCCGAAACCAGACGGCAGGCGAACTCCAGCGAATCGACCACCATCTTCGGATGGAGGGCGATGCCCTCGGCCGCGAACATCGCCTCTACATCGTGGCGCAACTGCGTGTCGGCGCCGAGCACGATCACGCTCTCCGCCGCGAGATCGCGGGCGCCGAGCGATTTCCGGCGGGCGAGGGGATGCCCGGCCGGCAGGACGACGACAGCCGGCAGGTCGAGCAGTGGCTGGGAATCGATCCCGGGATTGTGCAGAGGCAGCGCGCCGATCCCGAGATCGAACGACTGGTTGGCCACCGCCAGTTCGAGTTCGCGGCGATGGACGATCGCGACCTCGACCTCGACCTCGGGATGAAGACGATGAAAGTGCGCCACGGCCGGCGCCAGCAGGCTGGCGGCGAAGCGCGGCATGCTCACGATCCGCAGGCGGACCCGCGTGCCGCCCGCCACGCGTCGGGCGACGCGGGGCAGGTCGTCGACCGCCATGAGCACGCGCCGCACCTCGGCGAAGAAGCTGGTGCCCTCCGGGGTCGGCACGAGGCGCATCCGGTCGCGATGGAACAGCCGCAGGCCGGTGCCGTGCTCCAGTCCCGAGAGCAGGCGGCTTGCCGCGGACTGGCTTATGTTCAGCGACTTGGCAGCGGCGGCGAGACTTCCCAGTTCCATGACGCGCAGGAAGAGGCGTAGGGCCTGGAGCTTCACGTCAGACCTCTTGCGGAAATCGCAACAACTTGTCTTGGCTTTGCATTTTATACATGAGGGGCCCGATGTCACTCTAGGCTGCCCGTCATCCCGGAGTGACCCATGACCGTTCGCCCGCCCAACATTGTCCTGATCCTGGCCGACAATCTCGGATGGGGTGAACTCGGCTGCTATGGCGGCGGCGTCCTGCGCGGTGCGCCGACGCCGCGCATCGATGCGCTGTCGGAGGAGGGCCTCACCTGCCTCAACTTCAACGTCGAGAGCGATTGCGTGCCGACGCGCTCCGCCCTGATGACGGGTCGCCACCCGATCCGTACCGGGGCGATGCAGTCGGTGCCGGCAGGCCTGCCGCAGGGGCTGATCCCCTGGGAGATCACGATCGGCGAGCTGCTGCAGGGCGCCGGCTACGCGACCGCCTGCTTCGGCAAGTGGCACCTGGGCGACCGGGAAGGGCGGCTGCCCAAGGATCGCGGCTTCGACGAATGGTACGGCATTCCTCGCACGTCGAACGAGGCCATGTTCACGGCGGCGCCCGGCTTCGATCCCACCATCGTGCCGATGCCGTATGTGATGGAAGGCGTCAAAGGCGCGCCGGCTAAGAACCTCGCGGTCTACGATCTCGAGCAGCGGCGCCTCATCGACGGCGAACTCACGCGGCGGACCATCGACTTCATGGAGCGCCAGTCGGCGGCTGCGCGTCCGTTTTTCGCCTATGTGCCGCTCACGCAGTTGCACTTTCCGACCCTGCCGCATCCGGATTTCGCCGGCCGCACCGGCGCGGGCGATTTTGCCGATGCGATGGCCGAGATGGACCATCGCGTGGGCGAGATCCTGGATGCGATCGACCGGCTCGGCCTGCGCGAGGACACGCTGGTGCTTTTCGGCAGCGACAATGGTCCCGAATTCAGGCGGCCGTGGCGCGGCACCGCGGGGCCATGGCGCGGGACCTATCACACCGCCATGGAAGGCGGGCTGCGCGTGCCCTTCATCCTGCGCTGGCCCGGCCGCATTGCGCCGCGCCGCACGACGGATGTGCTGCACATCACCGATCTCTATCCGACGCTGGCCACGCTCGCCGGCGCCAGCCTGCCGGCCGACCGCGCGATCGACGGCATCGACCAGCTCGATTTCTTCCTGGGCGAACGGCCGAAGTCGGCCCGCGACGGATTTCCCTACTACATCAAGACCGAGCTGCGAGCCGTCAAATGGCGCGACTGGAAGATGCATCTCATGTGGGAGGTCGAACCCAATGAAGGGCCGATCAAGCTGGAGACGCCCTATCTCTTCAATCTCGTGCGGGATCCGAAGGAGGAGACCGATGCGAATATGGAGGAGGGCTGGGTGCGCGGTCCGATCCGTCGTCTGATCGAGACGTTCCAGCAGAGTCTGAAGGCCCATCCGCCGATTCCGCCTGGCGCGCCGGACGACTTCGTACCTACTGGCGCTTCGGCAGGTTCATCCGGGAACTGAGCTTCGGAGCGCAAGGGCGACGGTTCTTCCGCTCCTCGGCTCGCGTCTTTTCAGGCTGAGGGACGCGTCCGCATGGGCTAGGCTCGCCGCGCTCGAGAGAACCCCGACGGGAGTCGCAGGACCATGCCGGAAGTCATTCCCAACAAAGCGGCCCTTGGCGCACGCATCGAAGGACTGGATCGCGACGCCGCGAACCGGCCCGAGGTGGCCGCGCTGCTGAACCAGGCGCTCGCCGAGCATCTTCTGGTCGTGATTCCGGGCGATCCCATGACGCCCGAGCAGACGCGCGAATTCTCGAAGGCCTTCGGCCAGCCGCAGAAGCAGCTGCTGCGCTACAAGCGCAGCGGGGCCGTGCCGGACGTCTCGGTCATGGTGAGCACGCTGATGGCGGACGGCACGACGGACAAGACGGCCATTCGCGCCGAGGACTGGCACACCGACGATTCCTACTTCGCGGTGCCGGCCAAGGCGACGCTGCTGCACGGCATCGAGATTCCGAGCCGGGGCGGCGCCACCTGGTTCTGCAACATGCACTCGGTGTTCGAAGCCTTGCCCGAGGCCACGCGCAAGCGCATCGACGGGCTGAAGGCGGTCCACGGCTACGACACGCCGCGCGCGCGCAACCGTCCCTCGCCGCGCACGCCCGAGGAGATCGCCGAGACGCCGGACGTCGAGCATCCGCTGGTGCGCACCCATCCGGTGACCGGCCGCAAGGGGCTCTACCTGAACCCCAACCGCCTCGACCGTATCGTCGGGCTGGAGCGGGCGGAGAGCGACGCGCTGCTGGACGAACTGGCCGACGAGGCGCGCAAGCCGCAGCATCATTTCGGCCATGTCTGGGCGCGCGGCGACATCGTCGTCTGGGATAATCGCGCCACGATGCATCGCGTCGTCATCGACTACCCGGAAGGCGAGCCGCGCATCATGCACCGCGTGCTGATCGAGGGCGACCGGCCCTACTGATGGCGTGGCTGATCGCTTCAGGCCTGGCTCGCGGACGCCGATGAACGCCTCGGCCCACTGACGAAGTCCAGCATTTCGGCCTGGGCATCGCGCCGGCTCTCGAACGAGATGAGCGCGTGATCCATGCGCGGCACGACGCGCATTTCAGCTCCGCGATACCGCGACAGCGCGCCGGGCTCGAGGGTGAATTCACGCCGAAACATCTCGAGGTCCTCTTCGGACGGCGAGAACAGGAACAGCGTCCTGACGCCGCGCTGGCACAGGTCCGAGAGGGAGGAGTGGGCGAAGGAGAGCTTGCGGATGAGGCCCACGGCGCGCCCGGTCCGACGCATCCCGAGGCGTGCGGAGCGGAGGGTGCGTACCCAGAGCGAATGGAGGACGGCGCCGAAATCGACCCGTCCACCCAGCAGCGTTCGCCAACTCTGCCGACTGACGAGTTTGCGCAGATAGAACATCGGCGTCAGGCGGCGATGGTCGAGATAGGTGATCTCGTCGGGCCGGCGCGGCAGGGTGAAGAGGGGCTGGTTGACCAGCATCAGGCCACTGATGCGAGGTTCCGCGAGCGCGGCGTGAAAAGCGTGGTAGGCGCCCGAACAGATGCCCTGCAACGTGAACTTCCGGTATCCCCGGGCCTGGAGCGCGTCGAGCATCGCACGGATATCCGCCGTCCGGTCGGCGAACGAGTGGGTGAGGACGTTTTCCGAGCCGGTTGGCCCGAGACTGTCGCCCAGGCCGGCGAAGTCGGCACGCAGGGAGGAGATGCCCGACCGGGCGAGCCGCCTCGCGAACTCCACGCCCTGCCGCGACGCGCCGTAGCGCGGATCGCGCCCGCCATTGACGATCACGACGATGTGGCTGGAGGGGCCGGCGTCGGGATCGCACAGGATGCCGAACAGACGGTTGTCCGGCCCGAAGCGCAATGGCGTCTCGATGCAGCCGCCCGGTCGCAGGACGGTCGGCTCCGGTATCTGGCGCAGAGCTTCGTTGGCGGCGGACCCCGCCGTGAGCGGGAAGGCGCCGTTCATCCAGGCGATCGCGTCGTGAAACGTCGGAAGCCTCACCGCCTCGAACGTGGGATGACCGGTGAGGGAATCGAGATCGTCGCTCCAGCCGCAAGCCGCA
The DNA here is from genome assembly GCF_019039055.1 of Reyranella humidisoli. NCBI lineage: Bacteria > Pseudomonadati > Pseudomonadota > Alphaproteobacteria > Hyphomicrobiales > Reyranellaceae > Reyranella > Reyranella humidisoli. The sequence continues at coordinate 460,138 of NZ_JAHOPB010000003.1, read as the reverse complement.
ACCTCGGCACCGGCCTGTCGCCAGGCCGACAGGCAATTCTCCAGGCGTTTCGTTTCGGCGCGGGCAAACACGGCGACTTTCTGGCCGTCCTTCGGCGTGACTTCGCGCAGGTCGGCGGTCGCGATCGCCGAGACCGTGGCGGCGTTGAAACTGAACTCGCCGACTTCGATTTCGCCCGTGGGCAGGACGCGGCCGCCATGCAACTCGGCATCGAGCGTCAACTCTCGGACATAGGAACGACCGCTCAGGGTCGGCTCGAAGAAGAGGAAGCCGGCAACGTCCGTGCGCCGCGAGGTGGCCAGCGTGGCGAGCATGGCCCCGGCCCGTATGCCACACAGCATCACCTTGCGTGCGCCGCTGGCGGCTTTCAGCCGGTCGGCCGCCTCCTCGATGCTGGACTGCCATGCCGTCCAATGGCTTCCCGCGCGCTCTACCGCGTGATCGCAGGAATCGCCGGTGCCGGGGTATTCGAGGCGAAGAGTCCAATAGCCGGCGCGCGCCAATCTTTCGGCCAGCACGCGAAGACCGCAATACGCGACCAACTCATCGCCCAGAAGACCTGGGCAGATCAGGACGGCAACGTCGGTCGCACGCGCATCGACAGGCGCGTGCAGCCACCCGAAGCAGTCGTTAACCGCAGTCGGAGTCATAGAATCCCATACACCCACACCCATCCTCGCGGCTTCCCACGGCCCCGAAAACGGCTGTAAATTGATTTCTTCCCAGTGGCAGAATATCCTAAACCGTCGGAAATGCTTGCGAATTCTGCGATTCGCACAGGCTGGGAGTTTGCAGTGTCCGCGCCTCTGAAGGTTCGCATCCGAACCGTGCTGAAATCTGCCGGCAGCCTGCAAGCCGGTCTCGATGCGATTCGGGACGATTCCGACCTCCATGCTGCCGGTCTTACCTCGCATGCCACCGTCAATCTGATGTTGGCCCTCGAAGAGGCCTTCGACGTGGAATTTCCCGACCGGCTGCTGCGGCGGAAGACGTTTTCCAGCATCGATGCCATCGCCGAGGCGCTCGCGGAGATTGGTGTGCGAGACGAAGCGGCATGACGCCGTGGCTCGCCGCGGCGCGCGCGGTGGGCGTCGAGATTGCCGGCCGACACGCCGATGACGTCGATGCCCGCGGCCGTTTTCCAGCCGAAGCCCTGTCGGCGCTTAAGGAGCGCGCGCTGCTGGGCCTCCTTGTGCCCGCAAGTGAGGGAGGGCCGGGCGCGGGGATCGCCGACGTCGTCGTGATCTGCCACGAACTCGGCCGGCACTGTGCATCGACTGCAATGATCTACGCGATGCACCAGATCCAGGTCGCCTGCCTCGTCCGGCACGCCGGCGGAAATCCCTGGCTCCGGGCATTCATTCGGCGCCTGGCAAGCGAGCAGCTGCTGCTGGCCTCGGCGACGTCCGAGGCCGGCGTTGGCGGCGATGTGCGGTCGAGCGTATGCGCGCTGGACGAGCGGCGAGGAAGGTTCGCACTGACCAAGCAGGCGCCTGTCATCTCCTATGCCGAGCCCTGCGACGCGATCCTCGTAACGGCGCGCCGAACCCCGCAATCGCCTCCATCGGACCAGATGCTCGCCGTCGTATTGCGGGCCGACGCCGATCTGCAGGCCCGCGAAGTCTGGAACACGCTCGGCATGCGCGGCACCTGTTCCAACGGCTACCGCCTCGCTGCGGAAGGCGAGATCGCCCAGATCCTTCAGGTGCCCTATGCCGACATCTCGGCGCAGACCATGCTGCCGACGTCGCATCTCGTGTGGAGCGCCCTGTGGCTGGGAATCGCCGGCGAAGCGCTGTCGCGCGCCAGGGCCTTCGTCCGGGCCGAAGCGAAGAGGAAGCCCGGCGTACCGCCGATCGGCGCCGCGCGACTTGCGGAAGCCATGGGTGAATTGCAGTCGATGAAGGGCGAGTTGCTAGCCTGTCTTCGCCAGTATGAGGCTGCAGCCGGTTCAGGCGATGCGCTGTCTGCGCTGCCGTTCGCGCTGGCAATGAACAACCTCAAGATCCTCAGCTCCCAGAAGGTGGTGAGTATCGTCGGGCAGGCGATGCTGATCTGCGGTCTGGAAGGCTATCGCAGCGATTCGCCCTTCAGCATCGGGCGCCTGCTCCGCGACGCCCATTCTGCGGTCGTGATGGTGAACAACGACCGAATCGTTGCCAACAATGCGGGCCTCGCCCTGGCGCTGCGGGACGATCCGGAGCTGCTGGCGTGACAGACCCCGCTGCCGCCTACAAACAATTCCGGGATGATCTGCTGCAGCACGGGCTGCTGATTTCCATGGGCGTCGACGGCCTGTTCGGGCGCAGCGGGACCTTCGAGCGGATCGTCGAGGGACTCAACGCGGCGATCGGCGCGGCGGGCGATCCCGATCGGCCCGAGGTCATGCGATTTCCGCCGGGGATTGGCAGCCTGCAGCTCGAGAAGAGCGGCTATCTGCGCAACTTCCCGCACCTCGCGGGCACGGTGGCGAGTTTCTCCGGTGGCGACGACGATCACCGCGTCCTGCTCGACAGCCTGTCGAAGGGCGGCGACTGGTCGGGTACGCAGCGGCCGACCGGCGTCGCCCTGACCCCGGCCGCCTGTTATGGAGTCTATCCCGTCGTCGCATCGCGCGGACGAGTGCCGGCACAAGGGGCCCTTGTCGACGTTTACACCTGGTGTTTCCGGCACGAGCCCTCGATCGATCCGGCGCGGATGCAGATGTTCCGTCAGCGCGAACATGTCCGTATCGGCTCGGCGGAGCAGATCGAATCCTTTCGCGAGACCTGGATGGAACGGGCGCGGTCGCTGGTCGAATCGCTGGGATTGCCGCTCGCGATCGAGGTCGCGAGCGATCCCTTCTTCGGCAGGGCCGGTCGAATTCTCGCAAGCAGCCAGCGGGAGAAGAGTCTCAAGTTCGAGTTGCTGGTGCCGATCGTGGCGGCGGCACCGCGCACGGCCTGCGTCAGCTTCAACGATCATCGCGACCTCTTCGGCCGAGCCTGGGCGATCGAGGCGTTCGCGGGCGACACGGCCCATACGGCATGCGTCGGCTTCGGGGTCGAGCGGCTGACGCTCGCGCTGCTTCGCCATCACGGCTTCGTTCCCGGCGACTGGCCGGCCGGCGTGCGCAATGTCCTCGGACTCTGACGGCGTCGACCTGCTGGGCATCAGCCCGGCGACGTGGCGCTCCAGCGTCCTGCACGGCGGCGAACGGATCTGGCCGGAGACCAACTGCTACGTCGACCTCTGGATCGAGCTGTTGCCGGCACTCGGCCATCCCGCCGAGGCGGCGCTCTCCTTCACGGTGTTGCAGGATTTCGAGGGCGACCACTTCACCTTCTTCAAGTTCCCGCTCGAGGACCTGCAGCGCCTCTTCGGCCTTTCGGTTCAGGAGCTGCCGATCTTCGATTCGGTCGAGGCGCAGTCGATGGCGCAGCTCCGGCGCGGCCGGCCGGTGCTGGTCGAGGTCGACGCCTTCTGGCTGCCCGATGCCGGCGACGCGTACCGGAAGGCGCATGTGAAGACCAGCATCGCGGTGATCGCGCTCGATCCGCGGGACAGGCGGCTGGGGTACTTCCACGGCACGGGCTACTACGAACTCGCCGGTGAGGATTATGCCGGGCTGTTCCACGAGCCCGTCGTGCTTTTTCCCTATGCCGAATTCGTCAAGCGGGACAGCGAGGCGCTGGCGGGACCGGCGCTCCGGGAAGCGTCGCTCGCGTTGCTGCGTGGGCATCTGCAGCACCGGCCACGCCGCCATCCGATCCGCGAATGGCGGTTGGCACTGCCGGCACATCTGGAAGAGCTGGCGCGCCGCGACATGGGCCATTTCCATCTCTACGCCTTCAACGTGCCGCGCCAGCTCGGCGCCAACTTCGAGATGCTGGGGACCTATCTCGAATGGCTGGCCGCACAGGGCGTCGACGGGCTCGGCGCCGCGGCGGCGGCCAGCCGGCATCTCGCGGAGGCGGCCAAGGCGGTCCAGTTCCAGTTCGCGCGCATGGTCCATCGCCGCAGGTTCGACGCGGGGGCCGTGGATCTCCGACCGCTCGAAGCCGACTACGATCTCGTCTTCGCCGCACTCGGGGAACGGTTCGGCTGATGGCGGGATTCGCGCCCGTCGGCGGCGAATGGCAGCTCGCCTGCACCGCGCCCGGCCTCGCGTTCCATCCGGATGCGCTTTCGGACGTGAGCGACTGGATCGCCGCTCCCGTGCCGGGTACGGCCGCGCAGGCGCTGCGCGAGGCCGGCCGCTGGACCGTCGTGGACCCGGCGCCGCTGCACGACAAGGACATCTGGTACCGCACGCGCTTCGGCGGCAGCGGACGGCGCTCGCTGCGCTTCCAGGGGCTGGCGACGCTGGCCGAGGTCTGGCTGAACGGGCGATCGATCCTCGTCTCCGACAACATGTTCCTTGCCCACGAGGTCAAGGTCGATCTCGCCGGCGACAACGCACTCGCCATCGTCTTCCGCTCGCTCGACGCGGAACTGGAGCGCCGCAAGGGCAGGGCGCGCTGGCGGACGGCGCTGGTCGGCAACAACGCCCTGCGCCATGTGCGCACGACCCTGCTGGGCCACATGACCGGCTGGCAGCCGCCGGTCCATGCCGTGGGCCCCTGGCGGCCGGTCGAAATCCTGGAGGAGGGCCGGCCACTGCGTCTGAGGGCAGCCTTGCTCCGCGCGACTCTCGACGGAACCGACGGTCTGCTGGACGTCGCGCTCGATCTCGATGTCCCTGAGGGGCGTCCGGTGGCGCGGCTGAAGGTCGGCGATGCCTCGGCGCCGCTTCGATGGAACGAGGCAGGACGGCTGGAAGGCCGGCTGCGCCTGCCCGGCGTCGAGAAATGGTGGCCTCATACGCACGGCAAGCCCTGCCTCCACCGGGCGCGGGCCGTGGTGGGAGACGTCGAACTCGATCTGGGATCGGTCGGGTTCCGCTCGGTCGAGATCGAGCGCGGCGCCGACGGAAGAGGCTTCGCGTTTCGCATCAACGGCCAGCAGATCTTTGCTCGCGGCGCGTGCTGGAGCACGGCGGACCTCGTCACGCTGGCCGCGGACCGCGCGACGCTGCTGCCGTGGCTGCGTCAGGCGCGCGACGCCCACATGAACATGATCCGCGTCGGCGGGACCATGATCTACGAGAGCGACGCCTTCTTCGACCTGTGCGACGAACTGGGCATCCTCGTCTGGCACGACTTCATGTTCGCCAGCATGGACTATCCCGTCGGCGACCCTTCGTTCCGTGCGAGCGTCGAGCAGGAGGCGGAGCAGTTCCTGTCCCGCGTGCGGCGGCATCCCTCGCTCGCGCTTCTGTGCGGCGGCAGCGAGATCGCCCAACAGGCCGCAATGCTCGGCCTGCCTCCCGGCCTCTGGAGCAGTCCGCTGTACGACGAGATCCTGCCGCGCGTCGCGCAATCGCTTTGCCCCGACGTGCCCTGCATCGCGCAATCGCCGCAGGGCGGCGAGCTGCCGTTCCAGCCCGATGCAGGCGTGTCGCACTATTACGGAGTGGGCGCCTATCGACGGCCGCTGGAAGATGCCCGGCGTTCCGGCGTTCGCTTCGCCGCGGAGTGCCTGGCGTTCGCGAACACGCCGGCCGGTCCGTCGCGCCCTACGGACATCGTGCCGAAGGATCGCGGAGCCGACTGGGATTTCGGTGCGGTCCACGATCATTATCTCGGGCTGCTCTACGGCGTCGACGCCGCACGCCTGCAGGCCGAGGATCCGGTGCATTACCGTCGGCTGTCGCGAGCCCTGTCGTCCGATCTCATGGAAGCGGCGATCGGCGAATGGCGGCGACCGGCCTCGCCCTGCGACGGCGCGCTGGTATGGATGCTGAAGGACCTGACGTCGGGCTCCGGCTGGGGCGTGATCGATTCGGACGGCGTGCCCAAGCTGGCGTGGCATGGATTGCGCCGGGCGTTCCGCCCCGTGCAGGTCGCCGTAACGGACGAGGGGCTGAACGGGCTCGGCGTATATGTGATCAACGAGGCCAACACGCCTCTGCGGGCCAGGCTGACGCTCGTCTGTCTTCAGGCGGGCGACATCCTGGTCATGCGGCGGGAATGCGAGGTCGCGCTGCCGGCGCGCGGAGCCAGGACGATGAGTTCGGCCGAACTCATCGGATCGTTCTTCGACATCACCTACGCCTATCGCTTCGGGGCGCCTTCGCTCGACGTGGCGACCGTGACCCTGACCGATGCCGTCACGGGCGCCCGCCTCGCCGAAGCCGCCTACTACCCGCTCGGCCGCGCCGCGCTCACGCACGATCCCGGCCTGTCGGCCAGCCTCGAGCGCGAAGGGGAGGGATGGGCCGTCACGATCCAGGCGGAGAAGTTCGCCGCCTGCATCCAGATCGAGGCTCCGCACCATCGGGCGGAGGACGAGGGTTTTCATCTGCTGCCCGGCGAACAGCGTCGTGTAACGCTGCTGCCGACCGGCGCGGCAGCCGGTCGGCCGGCCGGCGAGATCCTGTCGGTCGCACCGCTGCGCGAGCGGACCGTGAGCGTCCGCTTCGGCTAACGGACGGCGCCGGACGCCCGCATCTTCTCGATCTCGGCAACGGTGTAGCCGGCGCCGGCAAGGATCGCGTTCGTATGCTCGCCGAGCGTCGGCGCATGCGTCTCGACCGGCCGCTCTCCACCCGAGAACTTGTTGGCCCGCCGCGAGCGCCGGATGCGGCCTTCGCTGGGATGGTCCTCGGGCTGGAAGAAACCGACATCGCCGAGATGCGGATCGGTCAGCAGGTCGTCGATCGTGTTGTAGCGCGCCGCCGGCACGTCGAGCCGGTCGAAGATCTCCAGCCATTCCGCCGTCGTCTTTTGCGCCAGCCCCGCCTTGCGGACGTCGAAATAGGCGGCAGCGTTATTGGTCCGCGCGAAGGCACTGTCGAAGCGCGGGTCGGTCTTGAGTTCGGGACGGCCGATCGCGTCGAAGAAGGCGAAGGCCTGCTGGTTGGTGTTGGGCCCGACGGTGATGTAGCTGTCCTTCGTGGGCAGGGGGCGGTAGTCGGGGCTGAGCAGCCGGCCGTCGCCGCTGGGGCCAATCGGTGGATCGAAGGTCGCGGCACCGAGATGCTCGCTCGATACGAACGAGGCCATGTTCTCGAGCATCGGCACGTCGATCGCCTCGCCCTGGCCGGTCTTCTCGCGCCGATAGAGCGCGAAGCCGATGCATTGCGCGGCGATCAGGCCCGTCGTGTGGTCGCTCATAACCATCGGCACGAAGCGCGGCTCGCCGGTGGCGCGTTCGAGCGTGCCGGCGACGCCCGACAGGCTCTGCACGATCGGATCGTAGGCGGGCCGGTTGTAGTAACGGCCGCCGCGCCCGAAGGCGAGGATCGAGCAGTGGATCAGCCGCGGGTTCTTCTTCGCGAGACTCGCGTGGTCGAGGCCGGCGCGCGTCAGCGCCTCAGGCCGCACGTTGCTCACGAACACGTCGGCCTTCTCGATCAGCCGATGCAGAGCCGCGAGCCCGTCCGGCTGCTTGATGTCGAGCACGATCGACTGCTTGTTGCGGTTGAAGTTGATGAACTTGCCCGACATGCCGGGATTGCGGCTGCCCTGCGCCATGGTGCGTAAAAGATCGCCGCCGGGGGCCTCGACCTTGATGACCTCGGCGCCGTAGTCGGCGAGCGTTCGCGTGCAGATCGGCCCGACGACAACCGTCGTCAGGTCGACGACCTTCACGCCGGCGAGCGGACCACCGCTCACGCCGCGAACTCCAGATCCATCTCGCCGCACAGAACGCCGTTCTTGTCGGCGGCCCAGAGCCTGAGCTTGCCGTCCTTCTGCGCCTCGCCACGCACCTCGATCAGGTCGCCGACCCACAGCGGATGGACGAGGCGGGCGGTGTAGCCGGTCAGGTTGCCCTTCGCGTGCTTCAGCGCCGCGTCGACCATCAGATGCATCGACAGGCCGCCGTTGGAGACGATGGCCGGATAGCCTTCCTCGCTGCGCGTGTAGTCGCCGTCGTAGTGGATGCGATGCGCGTTCCACGTGATGCCGCCGTAGCGGAAGTTGAGCGTGTTGGTGAGTTGCGTGGTCTCGGTCCAGGCCTGGTCCTTGCGCGCCTGCGCGGCCACCGTGGCGGTGGTCTTCTGGCCCGGCGGCACGGCGGGGCGGTAGATCGCGTCGAATGTGTCGGATGCGATGGTCCTGCCGCCCTGTTCGATCGTGTGGCGCATCGTCAGCACGAAGATATCGCCCGAGCGACCGGTCTTGGGAATGATGTCGGCGACCTCGGCCTTCTTGATCGCCGGTTCTCCGGCCTTGAGGCGGCCCATGATCTGGACGCGGCGGCCGGCGCCCATGCGGCGGGGCATCGGGATCGGCGGGAGGACGATGCCCTTGTTGGGATGGCCGTCCGGACCCAACTCGCCCTGACGGACGGTTTCGGCGAAGAACACCGTGAACCAGTGCGGCGGCAGCTCCTGGCCACGCTTGATGCTGTCGGGATCGACGTCGAAGGTCGCGGCGACGCGGCGGACGGCCATCATGCCGATGTCGTCCTCGACCGTGCGCACCCGCCCGATCCAGGGACGCAGGGTCTCCATCGCTTCGTCCATCCAGCCCATGTCCGTTTCCTCAGAAGTGTTGCGGCACGCATCCTCCAACAAAAGAAGGGCCCGCAACAGCGGGCCCTTCCATGATCCGAAAGATCGGAGAAGATCAGATGGAGTAGTACATCTTGTACTCAATCGGGGCCGGCTGGTGTTCCCAGTTGTAGACCTCTTCCCACTTGAGTTCCATGTAGGCGTCGATCTGGTCGTCGGTGAACACGCCGCCCTTGGTGAGGAACGAGCGGTCGGCGTCGAGGGCGTTGAGGGCCTCGCGCAGCGAGCCGGCGACGGTCGGGACCTTCGACAGTTCTTCCGGCGGCAGGTCGTACAGGTTCTTATCCATCGGGTCGCCCGGATGGATCTTGTTGTTGATGCCGTCGATGCCGGCCATCAGCATCGCCGCGAAGGCGAGGTACGGGTTGGCCGACGGGTCCGGGAAGCGGACCTCGACGCGCTTGCCCTTCGGCGAAGCCGAGTAGGGGATACGGCACGAGGCCGAGCGGTTGCGCGACGAGTAGGCCAGGAGCACCGGCGCCTCGAAGCCCGGGATGACGCGCTTGTAGGAGTTGGTGCTGGCGTTGGTGAAGGCGTTCAGCGCCTTGGCGTGCTTGATGATGCCGCCGATGTAGTACAGCGCCGTCTCCGACAGGTCGGCGTAGCCCGACCCGGCGAACAGCGGCTTGCCGTCCTTCCAGATCGACTGATGGCAGTGCATGCCCGAGCCGTTGTCGCCGTACAGGGGCTTCGGCATGAAGGTCAGCGACTTGCCGTAGCTGTGGGCGACGTTGTGCAGCGAGTACTTGTACTTCTGCACGTTGTCGGCGGTCTTGACGAGCGTGTCGAACTTGAAGCCGAGCTCGTTCTGGGCCGGAGCCACCTCGTGATGGTGGATTTCCATGGTGAGGCCCATGTCGGTGCAGACCGTCATCATCTCGGCGCGCAGGTCATTGTGCGTGTCGACCGGCTGGACCGGGAAGTAGCCGCCCTTGACGCCCGGACGATGGGCCAGGTTGCCGCCTTCGACGGCAACGCCGGAGTTCCACGGCGATTCGTTCGAGGAGATGCTGTAGAAGCTGCCCTGCATCTGGACGTCGAAGCGGACGTCGTCGAACACGAAGAACTCGAGTTCGGGGCCGAACACGGCGGTGTCGCCGATGCCGGACGACTTCATGAACGCTTCGGCGCGCTTGGCCGTCGAGCGCGGGCAGCGGGCGTAGAGCTGGCCGGTCGAGGGCTCGACGACGTCGCAGCTGATGATCAGCGTGGTCTGGGCCGAGAAGGGGTCGAGCACGGCGGTCGACGGATCCGGCATCAGGATCATGTCGGACTCGTTGATGGCCTTCCAGCCGGCGATCGAGGAACCGTCGAACATCACGCCGTCCTCGAAGGTACCTTCGTCGGTGGCGGACGCCATGCGGGCCGTGTGCTGCCACTTGCCGCGAGGATCGGTGAAGCGGAAGTCAACGAACTTGACGTCCTTTTCCTTGATCATCGCCAGAACCTGTTTGGCATCCATTGTCGGTCGTCCCTCTACTTGTGGTTTACTGCTTCAGCCCCCAAAGGCCGGGTCCTCATACGGCGGCGTCACCACGCTCACCAGTACGAATTCGGATCGCGTCGTCGATGCTCGACACGAAAATCTTGCCGTCGCCGATGCGACCGGTATGCGCCGAACTGCGGATCGCCTCGACGGCCTTCTCGACCATCTCGTCCTCGATGACGAGCTCGAGCTTCACCTTCGGCAGGAAGTCGACGACATACTCGGCGCCGCGATACAGTTCGGTATGGCCTTTCTGCCGGCCGAAGCCCTTGGCTTCGAGAACCGTGATGCCCTTGAGGCCGATCTGATTGAGGGCGTCCTTCACCTCATCGAGCTTGAAGGGCTTGATGATCGCTTCGATCTTCTTCATGTGGCTAAAGACACTCCGCACGCAGGCACCGGGCCCTCCCGGTCGGGATAGCCCGTATGCCACACGAGGAAGCATAAACCATGCCAAGATTTTCCACAGGCCGATGCGGGAAATCCGGCGACAGTCTGTCTGTTTAGAAGGCGAAACGCCCAATTTATCGGCAGAAAATTGGTCAATTGGAAGGCAGCAGAGAATCCCCAATGAAACCCGCAAACTCGACCATGTCCGCACTCGGGACCACGGTATTTGAAGTCATGTCGGCGCTCGCGCGCGAGCACAAGTCCGTCAACCTCGGCCAGGGCTTCCCCGACGACAAGGGACCCGAGGAGGTGCGGGCGGCGGCGGCGGAGTACCTGCTGACCGGGCACAACCAGTACCCGCCCATGATGGGCATTCCCGAATTGCGCCAGGCCGTTGCGGATCATGCGAAGCGGTTCCAGGGGCTCGACATCGACTGGCAGACCGAAGTCCTGGTCACGTCGGGCGCGACCGAGGCGCTCGGCGACTGCCTGTTCGGCCTGATCGAGCCGGGCGACGAGGTCGTACTCATCGAACCGCTCTACGATTCCTACCTGCCCATGGTGCGACGGGCAGGGGGCGTGCCGAAGCTGGTGCGGCTGGAGCCGCCACACTGGCGGCTGCCCCGGGAGGAACTGGCCGCCGCCTTCGGGCCGAAGACCAAGCTGATCCTGTTCAACACGCCAATGAATCCCTGCTCGAAGGTCTTCGACGAGGAGGAACTGTCCTTCATCGCCGGGCTCTGCCTGAAGCACGACGTCTATGCGATCTGCGACGAGGTTTACGAGCACATCATCTTCGACGACCGGCGCCACATCTCGCTGATGACGCTGCCGGGCATGCGCGATCGCACGGTACGCATCGGCTCAGCCGGCAAAAGCTTCAGCCTGACAGGCTGGAAGGTGGGCTACATCACGGCGGCGCCGGAACTGATGAAACCGATCGCCAAGACCCATCAGTTCATGACCTTCACCACGCCGCCCAATCTGCAATGGGGTGCGGCGACGGGCTTGCGCCTGAACGACGGCTATTTCGCCACCCTGGCCGCCGACATGCAGCGCAAACGCGACCGGCTGGCCACCGCCCTCGCGGAGATCGGGTTCGACGTGCTGCCCGCGCACGGGACGTACTTCGTCACCACCGACTTCAGGCCGCTGGGCTTCAACGGGACCGACGAGGATTTCTGCCGCCACATCACCGTTAAAGCCGGCGTGACCGCCGTGCCGGTGAGCGCCTTCTATCAATCCGATGAAGCGCCGCGCTACTTCGCCCGGTTCTGTTTCTGCAAGGACGACAGCACGCTCGACAGTGCGATCGAGCGTTTGAGGGCACATTTTTGCAGTTAACCCCCTAGTATTTGCATTGCAGGAACCCTAATCTGCAATTGGTTCGCTTTTGCTCGGCAAGAGTGTGTCGATGTCACAGAGTTTTCGCATTTTACATGCTTGAATATGTCCCCGCCTGCTTGATCGGCATGTTGGCCGAGTCGGGTTTCCAGCCGCGATGAGCCCGTCCGAGGGCACATCCTTCGGATCGGGCACGCCCAAGCCTGTCCGTATCGATGGGCGTCGCCTGCGGAGCGAGCGTACCAGGCAGCTCATCATCGAGGCCTATCTGGCGCTGATTCGCGAAAATCCATCGACACCCATGCCGACAGCGCAGGAGATCGCGGCGCGCGCAGGCTATTCCGTCCGATCGGTTTTCGAGCGGTTTCCCGATCTGCATACGCTGCGCGTGGCGGCGGCCGATTACGGGCTCGCTCATGCGGCGGCCCTGGCGCCGGCCCGTGACGTCGATGGCGATCGCGCAACCCGCATCAGGTCGCAGGTGGAGACCCGCGCCGGCACATGCGAACGCGGTGTCGCACTTTGGAGAGCGCTCACCTACAATTTCGACGAGAACGATGCGCTCACGGTGCGAATCAAGGTCGCCCGGGAACGCACGATCGACCGCATGCGTCTGATGTACGGGCGTGAACTGTCGGTCCTGACGGACTTGGAACAACGCAACCTTCTCATCGCCCTGGAAGCGATGACCGACATCGAGAGCTGGGCCCGCATGCGCGACACTTACGGTCTTTCGTACGCCGAGAGTTGTGCCGTGTGGATCCGTGCGATCGACCGGATGCTGCCATCGACTCCCCCAGACACCAATTCCGGAACGGGCTGAACCTTGTCTGCAATGTCCACGATGAAGTCTGCCAAGATCGACGGTCGCCGCCTGCGCAGCGAGCGCACCAAGCAACTCATCATCGAAGCCTATATCGCGCTGGCCGAGGAAATGTCGCCGCGGGTGCCGACGGCCGCCGAGATCGCCGAACGAGCCGGCTATTCCGTCCGCTCGATCTTCGAGCGATTTCCAGACATCCGCGCCCTCCAGGTGGCCGCGATCGATTATTCGCTGGCGCAGATCTCCGCCCTGGGGCCACCGCGGGGCGCCGACGGCGACCGCACGACCCGGATTGCCTTCCATGTGCGGACGCGAGGGGCAACATGCGAGCAATGGCTGCCCCTTTGGCGCTCGTTGATCGTCAACCAGGGCGATTCGCCTGAAATCAAGGCACGCATACGGATGGCCCGCGACCGCGTAACGTCGCGGATGGAGATGATGTTCGCACCGGAACTTGCCTTGCTGCCGTTGGAGGAGCAGCAGCAGATGCTGATTGCACTCGAGGCGCTGACCGACGTCGAGAGCTGGGCGCGCATGCGCGAGTTCTTTGGACTGTCCTTCGATGAGGCCTGTCTCGTATGGATCCAGACCATTGGACGGCTATTGCCGAAGGACCCATGCGCGGTGGCGTGACGGCGCGGGGCGGGGCCGAGGCCGCCGCACCCTCCGGGCAGGAGCGTGCCGACGGCCGCCGGCTGCGCAGTGCGCGAACCCGCCAGTTGATCATCGAAGCCTATCTGTCGCTCTTGCGCGAAAGCCCGCAGATTCCCACCGCCGTGGCGATTGCCCAGCGCGCCGGCTACTCGGTGCGATCGATTTTCGAACGGTTCCCCGACCTTCATGCCCTGCGCGTCGCGGTGACCGACGATGCCATGATGCGCGTCTCGGCTCAGGTTGCCAGCGAGCGGATGGTCGGAAACCGCGAGTCCAGGGTGCGCCTGCACGTCCAGACGCGGGGCCGGGTGTGCGACGAGTGGCTGCCGCTGTGGCGTGCCCTCAACGCCAACCAGGGCGATTCGCCCGATCTCAAGAACCGGATCCGGCTGATCCGCGAGCTGGTCATCCGACGGCTCGAGGAAGTCTATGCGCCGGAGCTCTCGACCCTGAAGGAACGGGAGCGGCGCCAGACCGTGCTCGCGCTCGAGGCCTTGGTCGATTTCGAAAGCTGGGCGCGCCTGCGCGGGCATTTTGCGATGTCTTTCGAGGAGGCCTGCGACGTCTGGATCCGGGCCATCGACCGGCTGCTGCCGGAAACGCCGCCTGTTTCTTGACGCTCTCGCCGCCGGAGCGTAGGAAGGCGCCGCTTCGTCGGGAGCGATCCACGATGGCGGCCGTAGCTCAGTTGGTTAGAGCGCCAGATTGTGATTCTGGATGTCGCCGGTTCAAATCCGGTCGGCCGCCCCAATCGCCCACGTTGCAAGTCTCCCATGCCTGACTTTCGCGACCTTCTTCCCCGGGACGAACTCGCTCTCCTGACCTGCGCACAGATGGCGCGGGCCGATGCCTTCGCCGTCCAAAGCGGTGTGCCGGGGCGCGAGCTCATGGAAAGGGCGGGAAGGGCGGTGGCCGTCGCGGCCATGCAGCGTCATGCGCGCCGTCCCGTCCTCGTTCTCTGCGGACCGGGCAACAACGGTGGCGACGGGTTTGTCGCCGCGCGTCACCTGCGGGCGGCAGGCTGGCCCGTGCGCCTCGTTCTCTTCGGGCAGAGAGAGTCGCTCAGGGGAGATGCGGCTTGGGCCGCCGGCACGTGGCAGGGCGCGATCGACGCCTGGTCGAGCGCCCGGCTCGACGATGCGCCGCTGGTCGTCGACGCCATTTTCGGCGCCGGACTCAGCCGACCGCTCGACGGTGAAATCGCCGCGGCCATCGACCTGGTGACCGATCGGCGGCTGCCCGTCGTCGCGGTGGACGTGCCGACCGGCCTGCATGGCGACACCGGGGAAATCATGGGCCGGGCCTTCGAGGCGGAAGCGACCGTATCGTTCTTTCGCGCCAAGCCCGGCCATTACTCCGTCGAGGGATTGCGCCGCTGCGGCCGCCTGAGCATCGTGGATATCGGTGTCCCGGCGCAGGCCGTGGCCGCGATCGATCCGCGCGCCTGGCTGAACGCGCCGGCCCTGTGGACACATCTGCTGCGGCGGAACGACATTGCCGACCATAAGTACGCGCGCGGCCATCTCACGATCCTGGCCGGTGCCCACGCCACGGGGGCAGCGCGTCTCGCGGCCCTGGCCGGCCGGCGCATCGGCGCAGGGTTGGTCACTATCGCGTCCTTGCGCGCGACGCTGGCGGTTTTCCAGGCGGCCGAGCCGGGCAATCTCGTGGCCGAGGCCGATGACGGCGCCATGTTCGCGCATCTGCTCGCCGACGAGCGACGCAATGCCCTCCTGATCGGTCCCGGATCGGGCGTCGTGGATCGCACGCGGGACGCGGTGCTTGCTGCGCTGGCGGCACGGCGACAGGTCGTCCTCGATGCCGATGCCATCACCGTCTTCGCCGCGGATCCCGCGCTGCTGTTCCGCAGCATCTCGGGGCCGACGTTGCTCACGCCGCATGAGGGCGAGTTCCGCAGGCTCTTTCCCGATCTCGGTGGAATGAGCGACAAGCTCGGGCGGGTGAGGCGCGCGGCGGCGCGCAGCGGTGCGACGATCCTGCTGAAGGGGCCCGATACGGTGATCGCCACGCCCGACGGCCGCGCGATCGTGAACACGCATGCATCGCCCGCGTTGGCCACCGCGGGCTCCGGCGACGTGCTCGCCGGATTGATCGGCGGGTTGCTGGCGCAGGGGCTCACTCCCTTCGCGGCAGCGGCTGCGGCCGCGTGGCTGCATGGCGAATGTGCGCACCTGTTCGGTCGCCCGGGACTGATCGCCGAGGATTTGCCGGCGCTCCTGCCGCATGCTCTGCAGTCGTTGTCGTCCTTTAATTGACCGTTCCGCGGGGTCGGGCTAAGAGGCCCGCGATTCGGCCTTCGCGGCACGCCCCGATGGCTCAGGACGTCGTTTGGGCAGGCTTCGGGCGGGCGTGGTGGAATTGGTAGACACGCGAGATTTAGGTTCTCGTGCCGCAAGGCGTGGGGGTTCAAGTCCCTCCGCCCGCACCAGGAAATGGAAGTGAGACAATGCAAGTTACGGAACTCTCGGCCGAAGGCCTGAAGCACCAGTTCAAGATCGTCGTCCCCGTCGGCGACCTCACGGCGAAGATCGACGAGCGCCTCGCCGAAATGGCCAAGACCGCGGCGCTGCCGGGCTTCCGCCCGGGCAAGGTGCCGGTGGGCCTGCTCAAGAAGCAGTACGGCCAGGCGCTGTTCGGCGAAGCCGTCGAGGCGGCCGTCAACACCAGCACCGCAAAGGCGATCGAGGATCGCGGCCTGAGGCCCGCGCTGCAGCCGCGCGTCGACCTGAAGCAGCTCGAAGAGGGCAAGGACGTCGAGTTCGAGGTCGTGGTTGAAGTGCTGCCGGAGATCGGCAAGCTCGACTTCTCGGGCATCGAGCTCGAGCGTCTCAAGGCCGAAGTGCCTGAGAAGGACATCGACGAGGCGCTGGAGCGCATCGGCAAGGCCAACCGCGAGCAGAAGCCCGTCGATCCGCCGCGTCCGGCGCAGAAGGGCGATGCCATCAAGGTCGACTTCATCGGCTCGGTCGACGGCGTGGAGTTCCCCGGCGGCGCGGCGCAGGACTATGTGCTGGAGCTGGGGTCGGGCTCGTTCATTCCGGGCTTCGAGGACCAGCTGATCGGCGCCGAGGTCGACAAGCCGGTCGACGTGAAGGTGACCTTCCCGGCCGAGTACGGCGCGCCCGAACTCGCCGGCAAGGATGCCGTCTTCAAGTGCACGATCAAGGAAGTGCTGGAATTCGTCGACAAGCCGGTCGACGACGAGCTTGCGAAGAAGAACAACTTCGAGAACCTCGAAGCCATGCGCAAGGCGGTGGGCGAGCGGATCGGCCAGGATTACACGCAGATTTCGCGCGGGATGATCAAGCGTCAGCTCCTCGACAAGCTGGCCGACACCCAGAAGTTTGCCGTGCCGGACGGGCTCGTCGAGGGCGAGTTCAACGCCATCTGGCAGCGCATCGAAGAAGCGAAGAAGAACGGCCAGAAGGTCGAGGACGACGAAGAGAAGATGCGCAAGGAGTATCGCGACATCGCCGAGCGCCGCGTCCGCCTCGGCCTGTTGCTGGCCGATGTCGGCCGCTCCAACAACATCGACGTCACGCCGGAGGAACTCAACCAGGCGGTCATGCGCGAAGCCATGCGCTACCAGGGCCAGGAACGCCAGGTGCTCGAGTTCTACAGCAAGAACGCCGAGATGAAGGACCAGCTCCGGGCGCCGATCTTCGAAGAGAAGACGGTCGACTTTATCCTGGAACTGGCCAAGGTCACCGAGAAGTCGGTTACCCCGGAGGAACTGCTCAAGGTCGCCCGTGAGGCCGAGCAGGAAGAAGAGGGCGCGGAAAAGGCGGCGGGCTGATCTTGAGCCGGTGGCCTTGAACAGGACCACCGGCACTGCCACTTTCTGAAGCAACGTTACTCAAGGGGGCCACCGCGATGATTCGCGACCGCGATCCGCTGGAAGTTCATAACAACTACTACGTCCCGATGGTGGTCGAGCAATCGGCGCGCGGCGAACGCGGCTACGACATCTGGTCGAGGCTGCTGAAGGAACGGATCGTCTTCCTCAACGGTCCGGTCGAGGATCACGTGGCGGGCGTGATCTGCGCCCAGCTGCTTTATCTCGAAGCCGAGAACCCGACGAAGGACATCTCGTTCTACATCAACTCGCCCGGTGGCGTGGTGACGTCCGGCATGGCGATCTACGACACCATGCGTTACATCCGGCCACACATCTCGACGCTGGTCTATGGTCAGGCCGCGTCGATGGGCTCGCTGCTGCTGACGGCGGGCGAGAAGGGCAAGCGCTTCGCGCTCCCGAACGCCCGGATCATGATCCACCAGCCGTCGGGCGGCGCCCAGGGCCAGGCAACGGACATCGAGATCCACGCGCGGGAAATCCTCGCGACCCGTTCGCGGCTGAACCAGATGTACGTCGAACATACCGGCAAGCCGATCGAGGTGATCGAGCAGGCCATGGAGCGCGACAAGTTCTTCGCGCCCCAGGAAGCCAAGGAATTCGGCCTTATCGACGATGTGCTCGAGAAGCGGCCGACCCCGACCATCATCCAGGCTGCTGCCTCCTAGGCGGCAAAAGCGACCAATTGTTTCCTGTTCGCACGGCGGCACACCATATTTTGATGTTGTCGCCGTCCGGGCGGCACGTTTAACATAGGCTTGTGTGCGGGCCCGCAGGTCGTAGGGCCCCCCAAGCGGAGGTGCGTTACAGACATGCCAGCCGCCAAGTCCGGGGGTGATTCCCGCAACACCCTGTATTGCAGCTTCTGCGGCAAGAGCCAGCATGAAGTCCGCAAGCTCATTGCCGGTCCGACCGTATTCATCTGCGATGAATGCGTCGAACTCTGCATGGACATCATCAGGGAAGAGAGCAAGACCACCCTGGTCAAATCCAAGGACGGGGTGCCGTCTCCCAAGGAGATTCGCCAGATCCTCGATGACTACGTCATCGGCCAGGACCGGGCGAAGCGCATCCTCGCCGTCGCCGTGCACAACCACTACAAGCGGTTGAGCCATGGCGGGAAGGCCAACGAAGTCGAGATCGCCAAGTCCAACATCATGCTGATCGGCCCCACGGGCTGCGGCAAGACCCTGCTGGCCCAGACGCTGGCCCGCATGCTGGACGTGCCGTTCACGATGGCCGACGCCACGACGCTGACCGAAGCCGGTTACGTCGGCGAGGACGTCGAGAACATCATCCTCAAGCTGCTGCAGGCTGCCGACTACAACGTCGAGCGTGCCCAGCGCGGCATCGTCTACATCGACGAGGTCGACAAGATCAGCCGCAAGTCCGACAACCCCTCGATCACGCGCGACGTATCGGGTGAGGGGGTGCAGCAGGCGCTGTTGAAGATCATGGAAGGCACCGTCGCCTCCGTGCCGCCGCAGGGTGGGCGCAAGCATCCGCAGCAGGAGTTCCTGCAGGTCGACACGACGAACATCCTGTTCATCTGCGGTGGCGCCTTCGCGGGCCTCGACAAGATCATCTCGATGCGCCGCCAGGGCACGTCGATCGGCTTTGGCGCTGAAGTGCGCGGGCCCGAGGATCGCCGTACCGGCGAAATCCTCAAGGACCTCGAGCCCGAGGACCTGCTGCGCTACGGGCTGATCCCCGAGTTCGTCGGCCGCCTGCCGGTCGTCGCCACGCTCGACGATCTCGACGAGGTCGCGCTGATCGAGATCCTGACGCGCCCGAAGAACGCGCTGCTCAAGCAGTACCAGCGTCTCTTCGACATGGAGAACGTGAAGCTCAAGTTCTCCGACGATGCCCTGCGCGCGGTCTCCCAGAAGGCAATCCAGCGCAAGACCGGCGCCCGCGGGCTTCGGTCCATCATGGAGACCGTCCTGCTGGACACCATGTACGACCTGCCGTCGCTCGACGGGGTCGAGGAAGTGGTGATCAACCGGGAAGTCATCGAGGGTCGCGCCCAGCCGCTGTACGTGCATGGTGAGCGCAAAGAAGGCGTTGCCGCTGCGCCGGCCTGAGTTTTGCTGCGTCGGCGACAACCGTCGCCGGCGGTCTTCCCGACGGGCCTTGAACAACCCTCTGTTCAGGCCAATCTCTGACATCGAGTGCGCGCGTTCGCGTGCCGAGGATCGCCCGCAGGGGATCGCCGGCCCCGGCGCGGGTAGCTCTAACAGCGTACGTTGCGAGGCATCATGAACGCCCCCACTCAAGGAACCGTCTACCCCGTCCTGCCGCTGCGCGACATCGTCGTGTTCCCCGGCATGATCGTTCCCCTCTTCGTCGGCCGTGAAAAGAGCGTGAAGGCCCTCGAAGAGGTCATGAAGGACGACAAGCAGATCCTGCTGATCGCCCAGAAGAACGCCAGCCAGGACGATCCCGGCCCCGATGACATCTACACGATCGGAACGCTCGGCACGGTGCTGCAGCTCCTGAAGCTTCCCGACGACACCGTGAAGGTGCTGGTCGAGGGCGGCCGCCGCGTGAAGATCACCGCCTACAACGACCGTCCGGACTTCTTCGAGGCGCAGGCCGTCGACATGGAAGAGTCGACCGGCGACGGCGCCGAGATTCAGGCGGCTGCGCGCACCGTGGTCTCGGAATTCGAGAACTACGTGAAGCTGAACAAGAAGGTGCCGCCGGAAGTCGTGGTCTCGATCAACAAGATCGAGGACCCCGCCAAGCTCGCCGACACGATCTCCGCGCATCTCGCCCTCAAGGTCGCCGAGAAGCAGCAGCTGCTCGAACTCGACTCGGTGTCGAAGCGGCTGGAGCGGATACTCGGCCTGATGGAAGGCGAGATCGGCGTCCTGCAGGTCGAGAAGAAGATCCGCAATCGCGTGAAGCGTCAGATGGAGAAGACGCAGCGCGAGTACTATCTCAACGAGCAGATGAAGGCGATCCAGAAGGAGCTTGGCGAGACCGAGGACGGTCGCGACGAGATTTCCGAGCTGGAGAAGCGCATCAAGAAGACTCGCCTCAGCAAGGAGGCGAAGGAGAAGGCCAACGCCGAGCTGAAGAAGCTCCGGACGATGAGCCCGATGTCGGCCGAGGCGACGGTGGTGCGCAACTACCTCGACTGGCTGCTGTCGATTCCGTGGCGCAAGCCCACGAAGATCATCAAGGACCTGAAGTACGCCGAGGACATTCTCAACGCCGATCATCACGGCCTCGAGAAGGTCAAGGAACGCATCCTCGAGTATCTCGCGGTCCAGCAGCGCGTCGACAAGATGAAGGGCCCGATCCTGTGCCTGGTCGGCCCGCCGGGCGTCGGCAAGACATCGCTCGGCAAGTCGATCGCCAAGGCCACGGGGCGCAACTTCGTGCGCATGTCGCTGGGCGGCGTGCGCGACGAGGCCGAGATCAGGGGCCATCGCCGGACCTATATCGGTTCGCTGCCGGGTAAGGTCATCCAGTCGATGAAGAAGGCGAAGTCCTCGAACCCGCTGTTCCTGCTCGACGAGATCGACAAGCTCGGCGCGGATTTCCGCGGCGACCCGTCTTCGGCGCTGCTCGAGGTCCTCGACCCCGAGCAGAACACGACGTTCAACGACCACTATCTCGAAATCGACTACGACCTGTCGAACGTGATGTTCATCACCACGGCCAACTCGCTGCGCATGGCGCAGCCGCTGCTGGACCGCATGGAGATCATCCGTCTCGCCGGTTACACCGAGGACGAGAAGGTCGCGATCACGCGCAAGCACCTGATCCCCAAGCAGGTCGAGGCGAACGGCCTCAAGGCCAACGAGATCGAGATCCACGACGACGCGGTGCGCGACCTCGTGCGCTACTACACGCGCGAGGCGGGCGTCCGTAACCTGGAACGCGAGATCGCCAACCTGGCCCGCAAGGCCACCAAGGAAATCCTCATGAAGGGGGCATCCAAGGTGAAGATCGGCCGCAAGAACCTGGACAAGTATGCCGGCGTCCGGCGCTTCCGCTTCGGCGAGGCCGAGCTCGAGGATCTGGTCGGCATCACGACGGGGCTGGCGTGGACCGAGGTCGGCGGCGAGTTGCTGCAGATCGAGGCCGTGCTGGTTCCGGGACGGGGCCGCATGTCGGTCACCGGCAAGCTTGGCGACGTGATGCAGGAATCGGTGCAGGCGGCAAACGCCTATGTCCGGTCGCGTGCCCACGTGTTCGGCATCAAGTCGAGCATCTTCGAGAAGCGCGACATCCACATCCACGTGCCCGAGGGCGCGACGCCGAAGGACGGTCCGTCCGCCGGCGTGGGAATGGTCACCTCGATCGTGTCGGCGCTGACCGGTATTCCGGTGCGCAAGGAAGTGGCGATGACCGGCGAGATCAGCCTGCGCGGGCGGGTCATGCCGATCGGCGGTCTCAAGGAGAAGCTCCTGGCGGCGCTGCGCGGCGGTCTCAAGACCGTGCTCATCCCCAAGGAGAACGAGCGCGACCTGCCGGAGATTCCGGACAACGTGAAGAAGGGCCTGGAGATCGTTCCGGTTTCGACCGTGGACGAAGTGCTCGCGCGGGCACTGGTGAAGCCGGTGGTCGCCATCGAATGGGTGAACGACCTTGATGCCGTGACGCCAAAGCCGGCGGAAAGCGTGGAGCCGGCCCGGGCGCACTAGACGCGTTCGGGAAAACCAAAAGGCGAAGCCCCGGAGCGATCCGGGGCTTCGTCATTTTTACGCAACGGGTGCGGTCGATCATCGGCCAAACCTACAAAATGTGGTACTCCGGCGTTGACGCCGTTTTCCGGCCGCCCTTACACTTGAGGGCTGCCGGACCACCCAGAGGCTCGCCCGTGAACAAGCACGATCTGATTGCCGCCGTCGCCGCTTCGACGAACCTGTCCAAAGTCGATGCTGCAAATGCCGTCGATTCGATCCTCACGGTGATTACCAAGTCGCTGAAGAAGAAGGAAAAGGTCCTCCTGGTCGGCTTCGGCACGTTTCAGGTGACCAAGCGCAAGGCAGGCGAGGGGCGTAACCCCCAGACTGGCGAGAAGATCAAGATTCCGGCGGCCATCGTGCCGCGTTTCAAGGCCAGCAAGACCCTGAAGGATGCGATCAACTAGGCATTTTTCTCCTCGCTGTGCTACCACCCTCGGCGGGCGATTAGCTCAGCGGTAGAGCATTCCCTTTACACGGGAGCGGTCGGCGGTTCGATCCCGTCATCGCCCACCAGCCCCAGTTTCGCTGGTCGTCACGTCTTGGACGGAACACGTTGAAATATCGGGCATTTGTGCATCTTTTCGCGGGTGCAACATGCTTGACACTCCAAAGGCGCTCCTATATCTCTCCGCGCGCCGTTTGGGGCTGAGAAAGCGGGCGTAGTTCAGTTGGTTAGAATGCCGGCCTGTCACGCCGGAGGTCGCGGGTTCGAGTCCCGTCGCTCGCGCCAGCCCAAACACTGGCAGCCCATAAAAACAGGGCGCAAGGGGTGGCGATGGAAGCTCTTCTGCGGGAATACCTGCCAATCCTGATCTTCCTCGGACTAGCCTTCGGGCTGGTCTGCGCCATGCTCGGCGGGTCGTACCTGATCGCCCGCCAGAATCCGAACTCCGAGAAACTGTCGCCCTTCGAGTGCGGCTTCGCGCCGTTCGACGACGCGCGCGGACAGTTCGACGTGCGCTTCTATCTGGTGGCGATCCTCTTCATCATTTTCGACCTCGAAGTCGCGTTCCTGTTTCCGTGGGCCGTGGCGCTGGGCGACATCGGCCTCTTTGGTTTCTGGTCGATGATGCTCTTCCTCGGCGTGCTGACGGTGGGCTTCATCTACGAATGGCGTAAGGGAGCCCTGGAATGGGAGTGATCACTCCGGCCAAGCCCGGCACGGCCGCCGAGGCGGCGCTGTCGCGGGCCCTCAATGACGAACTGGCCGACAAGGGCTTCGTCGTGGCCCAGCTCGACAAGCTGGTGAACTGGGCGCGTACCGGTTCGATGTGGGGCCTGACCTTCGGTCTGGCCTGCTGCGGCGTTGAGATGATCCACTGCTGGATGAGCCGCTACGATCTCGACCGTTTCGGCTTCGCGCCGATGCCGAGCCCGCGCGCTGCCGACGTGATGATCGTGGCCGGCACGTTGACCAACAAGATGGCGCCGGCGCTGCGCAAGGTCTACGACCAGATGGCCGAGCCGCGCTACGTGATCTCGATGGGCTCCTGCGCCAACGGTGGCGGCTACTATCACTACAGCTACTCCGTCGTGCGCGGCTGCGATCGCATCGTGCCGGTCGACGTCTATGTGCCGGGCTGCCCGCCGACCGCCGAGGCGCTGCTCTACGGCGTTCTGCAGCTGCAGAAGAAAGTCCGCCGCACGGGCACGCTGGTGCGCTGATGAGCGAGGCCCTCAAGGAACTGGCAGCCCATATCGCGCAGGCGCAGGCGGGCGTGGCGTCGAAGACGGAAGTGCGCCTCGGCGAGCTGATGCTCGAGACGACGCCGGATAAGGTGCTGGCGCTCCTGACCTTTCTGCGCGACGACCCGAAGTGCCTGTTCAAGCAGCTCATCGACATCTGCGGTGTCGACTGGCCCGAGCGCGAGAAGCGCTTCGACGTCGTCTACAATCTGCTCAGCCTGAAACTAAATCAGCGCATCCGCCTGAAGGTCGCGACCGACGAGACGACGCCGGTGCCGTCGGCCGCGCCGGTGTTCAGCTCGGCCGGCTGGTTCGAGCGCGAGACCTACGACCTCTACGGCGTCTGGTTCTCCGATCATCCCGACCTTCGCCGAATCCTGACGGACTACGGTTTCGAAGGGCACCCGCTGCGCAAGGACTTCCCGTTGACCGGCTTCGTCGAGCTGCGCTGGGACGACGTGCAGAAGCGCGTGGTCTACGAACCGGTCAAGCTCGCCCAGGAATTCCGCCGCTTCGACTTCCTCAGCCCGTGGGAAGGTGCGCCGCAGATCCTGCCGGGTGACGAGAAGGCCCAGGAAAAGGCCGCCGAACCGGCGAAGGCGAACTGACATGTCCGACGTCGAGATCAAGACCCTGACGATGAACTTCGGGCCGCAGCATCCCGCGGCCCACGGCGTGCTGCGCCTCGTCGTCGAGATGGACGGCGAGATCGTCGAGCGCTGCGATCCGCACATCGGGCTGCTGCATCGCGGCACCGAGAAGCTGATCGAGTACAAGAGCTACCTGCAGGCGGTGCCTTACTTCGACCGGCTCGACTACGTGTCGCCGATGAACCAGGAGCATGCCTACGCGCTCGCCGTCGAGAAGCTGCTGGGCATCGAGGCGCCGGAGCGGGGACAGTACATCCGCGTGCTGTTCTCCGAGATCACCCGCATCCTGAACCATCTGCTGAATGTCACGACCTTCGCGATGGACGTCGGTGCGCTGACGCCGCCGCTCTGGGGCTTCGAGCAGCGCGAGCTGCTGATGGAATACTATGAGCAGGTGAGCGGCTCGCGCATGCACGCGGCCTATTTCCGGCCGGGCGGCGTTCACCAGGACCTTCCGGATGGCATGCTCGATTCCATGGATGGATGGATCAAGCAGTTCTATCCGTTCATGAAGGACATCGAAAACCTGCTGAACGACAACCGCATCTTCCGTCAGCGCACGGTCGACATCGGCGTCGTCTCGGCGGAGCAGGCACTCGACTGGGGGTTCTCGGGCCCGCTGATCCGCGCCTCGGGCCTGCCGTGGGACCTGCGCAAGTCGCAGCCCTACGATGTCTACGAACGCATGGATTTCGACATCCCGGTCGGCAAGACCGGTGACTGCTACGCACGCTATCTGGTGCGCATCGAAGAGATGTACCAGAGCGTCCGCATCATGGAGCAGTGCGTAAAGGCGCTGCGTACGGTGGGCGGTGCGGTGCGCGTCGATGATCGCAAGATCTCGCCGCCGCGCCGGGGCGAGATGAAGGGTTCGATGGAAGCGCTGATCCACCACTTCAAGCTCTACACCGAGGGCTACAAGGTGCCGGCGGGCGAGACCTACACGGCGGTCGAGGCCCCCAAGGGCGAGTTCGGCGTCTATCTCGTGTCCGACGGAACCAACAAGCCGTACCGTTGCAAGATCCGCGCTCCCGGGTTCCCGCACCTGCAGGCGCTCGACATGATGACCAAGGGCCACCAGCTCGCCGACATGTCGGCGAACATCGGTTCGCTCGACATCGTGTTCGGCGAGATCGACCGCTAGGAGACGAAGCGATGGCGATGATCACCGCCGACCCCAAGGACGTCCCTCAGGTCGCGCACTTTTCCTTCACGCCCGAGTACATGGCGAAGGTCGAGGAGCAGATTGCCCACTATCCGCCAGGTCGCCAGGCCAGCGCCGTGATTGCGGTGCTCGACCTCGCGCAGCGTCAGCAGGGCTGGCTGCCGCGCGCGGCGATGAACGAGGTGGCGCGCATCCTCGATATGGCGCCGATCCGCGTCTACGAGGTCGCGACGTTCTATACGATGTTCCAGCTGCGGCCGAAGGGTAAGTACCTGCTGCAGGTCTGCACCACGACGCCGTGCTGGCTGCGCGGCTCGGATGCGGTGATGAAGGCCTGCCAGCATGCCGCGGACGGCGAGACGTTCAGCGTGCAGGAGGTCGAGTGCCTCGGCGGCTGCGTGAACGCGCCGGTCGTGCAGATCAACGACGATTTCTACGAGGATCTCGACGAGGCCTCGATCAACAAAGTGCTCGATGCGTTCCGCCGCGGCGAAACGCCGAAGCCCGGACCGCAGGTGGACCGCCAGACGTCGGCGCCCGAGGGCGGCCCGACAACGCTGAAGGGCGAGTAGGACGATGCTCGGCGACAAGGACCGCATCTTCACCAATCTGTATGGCGTCCATGACTGGCGACTGGCCGGTGCGCGCGCCCGCGGCGCCTGGGACAACACCAAGGCAATCCTCGACAAGGGCGTCGACTGGATCATCGACGAGATGAAGAAATCCGGCCTGCGCGGCCGTGGCGGCGCCGGCTTCCCGACCGGCATGAAGTGGTCCTTCATGCCGAAGGAAGTAAAGGATCGGCCGCACTATCTCGTCGTGAACGCCGACGAGTCCGAGCCGGGCACCTGCAAGGATCGCGACATCATGCGTCACGATCCGCACCTGCTGATCGAAGGCTGCCTGGTCGCCGGCTTCGCGATGCGCGCCAACGCCGGCTACATCTACGTGCGCGGCGAGTTCTACAACGAGGCGCAGCACCTGATCGCCGCCGTCAAGGAGGCCTACGACGCCGGCCTGCTCGGCAAGAACGCCTGCGGATCGGGCTGGGACTTCGACCTCTACGTCCATCGCGGCGCCGGTGCCTATATCTGCGGCGAGGAGACCGCGCTGCTGGAGAGCCTCGAGGGCAAGAAGGGCATGCCGCGGCTGAAGCCGCCGTTCCCGGCCGGCGCCGGCCTCTATGGCTGCCCGACCACGGTGAACAACGTCGAATCGATCGCTGTCGCGCCGACCATCCTGCGCCGCGGCGCGGCCTGGTTCGCGGGCATCGGCCGTCCGAACAACACCGGCACCAAGCTCTTCTGCATCTCCGGCCACGTGAACAAGCCGTGCAACGTGGAAGAGGAGATGGGCATTCCCCTCCGCGAGCTGATCGACCGTCATTGCGGCGGTGTGCGCGGCGGCTGGGACAATCTTCTGGCCGTGATTCCGGGCGGCGCCTCGGTGCCGCTTCTGCCGAAGTCGATCTGCGACAACCAGTTGATGGATTTCGACTCGCTGCGCGACCAGCGCTCGGGCCTCGGCACCGCGGCGGTCATCGTCATGGACAAGTCGACCGACGTCGTGAAGGCGATCGCCCGGCTCAGCTACTTCTACAAGCACGAGAGCTGCGGCCAGTGCACGCCGTGCCGCGAGGGCACCGGCTGGATGTGGCGCGTGATGGAACGCATGGTGACGGGCAACGCGCGGATCGAGGAGATCGACGCGCTCGAGGACGTGACCAAGCAGGTGGAAGGCCACACGATCTGCGCGCTGGGCGACGCGGCCGCCTGGCCGATCCAGGGCCTGATCCGGCATTTCCGCCCCGAGATGGAGCGTCGCATCCGCGCGCGCACCGAAAAACTGGCGGCCGAGTAGGGCGGGGAGCAGTCAATGCCCAAGGTCAAGATCGACGGCGTCGAACTGGAAGTGCCGGCCGGCATCACGGTCCTGCAGGCCTGTGAACTGGCGGGCGTCGAGATCCCGCGTTTCTGCTACCACGACCGCCTGTCCATCGCCGGCAACTGCCGCATGTGCCTGGTCGAGGTGAAGCCCGGTCCGCCCAAGCCGCAGGCGAGCTGCGCGCTGCCGGTTGCCGACAAGCAGGAAATCTTCACCCAGACGCCGACCGTGCAGAAGGCACGCAAGGGCGTGATGGAATTCCTGCTGATCAACCATCCGCTCGATTGTCCGATCTGCGACCAGGGCGGCGAGTGCGATCTGCAGGATCAGGCGATGGCCTACGGTTTCGACCGCAGCCGCTATCACGAGAACAAGCGCGCGGTGCCCGACAAGGAGCTGGGCCCGCTGGTCAAGACTTCGATGAACCGCTGCATCCATTGCACGCGCTGCATCCGCTTCGCGACCGAGGTCGCGGGTGTCGAGCAGCTCGGCGCCACCGGGCGCGGCGAGAGCATGGAAGTCACGACCTATGTCGAGCAGGCGCTGTCCACGGAACTGGCCGGCAACCTTGTGGATCTCTGCCCCGTCGGCGCGCTGACCTCCAAGCCCTACGCTTTCGAGGCGCGCCCCTGGGAGCTCACCAAGACCGAGTCGGTCGACGTACTGGACGCGCTGGGCGCCAACATCCGCGTCGATACGCGCGGCGCGCAGGTCATGCGGATTCTGCCGCGCCTGAACGATGACGTGAACGAGGAGTGGATCTCCGACAAGACGCGCCACGCGCTCGACGGCTTGCGTCACCAACGTCTCGACCGCCCCTATGTCCGCAAGGGCAACAAGCTCGTCGAGGCGACCTGGGACGAGGCGTTCGGCGCCATCGCCGCGAAGCTGAATGGCATGGACGGCGCCAGGATCGCTGCCATTGCCGGCGACCAGTGCGACGCCGAATCGATGGTGGCGCTCAAGGACCTGATGACGGCGCTGGGCTCGCCGAACGTCGACTGCCGCCAGGACGGCGCGAAGCTGGACGGCCCTCGCGGCAGCTACATCTTCAATCCGGGCGTCCGCGGCATCGACCAGGCCGATGCCATCCTGCTGATCGGCACCAACCCGCGCACCGAATCGCCGGTGCTGAACGCGCGCATCCGCAAGCGCTACGTCCACGGCAACGTCGCCATCGCCAGCATCGGCCCGGCCGAGGACCTGACTTACCCGGTCGCGCGTCTCGGCGCCGGCCCCGCGACCTTGCGCGAACTGGTCGACGGCAAGCTCGACTTCTTCCAGAAGCTGCAGGGCGCGAAGCACCCGCTGATCATCGTCGGCATGGGCGCGCTGGCGCGCGAGGACGGCGGCGCCGTCCTGGCGATGGCTCGCGAACTCGCCGAGAAGCTGAACGCGGTGCGCGAGGACTGGAACGGCTTTGCCGTGTTGCACACGGCGGCGGCCCGCGTCGGCGGCCTCGACCTCGGCCTGGTGCCGGGCGAGGGTGGCCGCGACGTCGCCGGCATCCTCGAAGGCTGCCAGAAGAAAGAGATCGACGCGGTCTTCCTGCTGGCCGCCGACGAGATCGACACGACGAAGCTCGGCAAGGCCTTCGTGATCTACCAGGGCCATCATGGCGATGCCGGCGCCCATCGTGCCGACGTGATCCTGCCGGGCGCGGCCTATACCGAGAAGCCCGGCATCTACGTGAACACGGAGGGCCGCGTTCAGGTCGGCCGCCGCGCCGGCTATCCGCCGGGCGATGCCCGCGAGGACTGGGCGATCCTGCGCGCCCTGTCGGAGCGGCTGGGCAAGACGCTGCCGTACGACACGCTGCATCAGGTCCGTTCGCGCCTCGTAGCCGTAAACAAGGTCTTCGCCGCCATCGACCAGCAGGCGCCGGCGACGTGGGGTTCGTTCGGCAAGCCTGGCGCCGCCACCGATGCGCCGTTCAAGTCGGCGGTGCCGAACTTCTACATGACCTGCCCGATCAGCCGCGCGTCCCGGACCATGGCCGACTGCATGGCCTCGCGGTCGCATCTCATGGCGGCGGAGTAGGGGCATGTACGCCGAAATCCACACCTTCTTCACGACCAACTGGTTCGGCATCGCGATCCTGATCCTGCTGCAGTGCCTGGCCGTGACCGTGCCTCTGCTGCTGGCCGTGGCCTACATGACCTACGCCGACCGCAAGATCTGGGCGTCGATCCAGCTCCGCCGCGGTCCCAACGTGGTCGGTCCGTTCGGCCTGCTGCAGCCGATGGCCGACGGGCTGAAGCTGGTGCTCAAGGAGACGATCATCCCGTCGAGTGCCAACGGCATCCTGTTCATCATTGCCCCGATGATCGCGTTCATGACGGCGCTGGTCGCCTGGGCGGTCGTGCCGTTCGACAATGGCTGGGTCATCGCCGACATCAATGTCGGCATCCTCTACCTGTTCGCGATCTCCTCGCTCGGCGTCTACGGCATCATCATCGCCGGCTGGGCCTCGAACTCGAAGTACGCATTTCTCGGCGCGCTGCGCTCGGCCGCGCAGATGGTGTCCTACGAGGTCTCGATCGGCTTCGTGCTGATCACCGTCCTGCTCTGCGTCGGCTCGCTGAACCTCTCGGATGTGGTGATCGCCCAGTCCGGCTGGTTCTGGAACTGGTACTGGCTGCCGCTGCTGCCGATGTTCGTCATCTTCTTCATCTCGGCGCTGGCCGAGACGAACCGCACGCCGTTCGACCTGCCGATGTCGGAAGCCGAACTGGTGGCGGGCTTCCACACCGAATATTCGGCCATGACGTTCGGCCTGTTCTTCCTCGGCGAATACGCCAACATGATCCTGCTGTCGGCCCTGGGCGCGGTCCTGTTCCTGGGCGGCTGGCATTCTCCGATCCCCTATGCGCCATTCACGCTCGTGCCGGGCGTCATCTGGTTCGCCCTCAAGATCGCCTTCCTGCTGTTCATCTTCAGCTGGACCAAGGGCACGCTGCCCCGTTACCGCTACGACCAGCTGATGCGCCTGGGTTGGAAGGTGTTCCTGCCGGTCTCGCTGGGCTGGGTCGTCCTCACCGCTGCCGTCCTGACGTTCGGCGGCTGGCTGCCGAAGCCCTAGGAGCAATCGCCAAATGGCTTCCCTCGACCGTACCGCGCGCGCCTTCCTGCTCTCCGAGCTGGTGGCGGGATTCGCCCTCACCCTGAAGTACATGTTCAAGCCCAAGGTGACGGTGAACTACCCCTACGAGAAGGGGCCGCTCAGCCCGCGCTTCCGCGGCGAGCATGCGCTGCGCCGCTATCCGAACGGCGAGGAACGCTGCATTGCGTGCAAGCTGTGCGAGGCGATCTGCCCGGCCCAGGCCATCACCATCGAGGCCGAGCCGCGCGACGACGGCAGCCGCCGCACCACGCGCTACGACATCGACATGACCAAGTGCATCTACTGCGGCTTCTGCCAGGAGGCCTGCCCGGTCGATGCGATCGTCGAGGGGCCGAACTTCGAGTTCTCGACCGAGACGCGCGAGGAACTCATGTACAACAAGGATAAGCTGCTCGCGAACGGCGACCGCTGGGAGAGCCTGATCGCGGCCAATCTCCATTCCGACGCGGCGTATCGCTGAGCCGGGGCGGGGGAGACAGATCATGATACTCCAGGCGCTGGCCTTCTACGTCTTCGCTGCGATCACGGTGGCCGCTGCCGCCATGGTCGTGGTGTCGCGCAATCCCGTCTATTCGGTACTGTTCCTGATCCTGGCGTTCTTCAACGCCGCGGCGCTGTTCCTGCTGATCGGCGCCGAGTTCATCGCGATGATCCTGGTCATCGTCTATGTCGGCGCGGTGGCGGTGCTCTTCCTCTTCGTGGTCATGATGCTCGACATCAATCTCACGGAGCTGCGGGAAGGCTTCCTCGAATACTTCCCGGTGGGCGCCCTGATCGGCGCGGTCGTCTTCGCCGAACTGCTGCTGGGCGTCGGGATCATCGGCAGCGGCTCGACCACGATCGCGGGCCTGAATGCCCACGGCGCGCAGGTGGCGGCGATCGACAATACGCGCGCCATCGGCCGGGTGCTCTACACCCAGTACTTCTACCTGTTCCAGGTCGCGGGGCTGGTGCTGCTGGTCGCCATGATCGGCGCCATCGTGCTCACGCTCCGCAGCCGGCCGGGCGTCCGTCGCCAGAAGGCGGGGGATCAGATCAACCGCACGAAGGACCAGGCCATGACGGTGGTCAAGGTCCCGACGCGGGGAGGCGTGTGATGACGATCGGTCTCAGCCACTACCTCGCCGTCGCCTCCGTGCTGTTCACGATGGGCATCCTCGGCATCTTCCTGAACCGCAAGAACGTCATCGTGATCCTGATGTGCGTCGAGCTGATGCTGCTGGCGGTGAACATCAACCTGGTGGCCTTCTCGGTCTTCCAGGGCAACATCGTCGGCCAGATCTTCGCCATGCTGGTGCTGACCGTGGCCGCCGCGGAAGCGGCGATCGGGTTGGCCATCCTCGTGGTCTACTTCCGCAACCGCGGAACGATCGAGGTCGAAGACATCAATGCGATGAAGGGCTAGGGCGCACTCATCATGGATCTCGCCATCAAGCTCATCGTCTTCCTGCCGCTGGTTGCGGCGGCGATCGCGGGCCTCTTCTGCCGCGTGATCGGCGCCCGCCCGGCGCAGATCGTGACCTGCGCGGCCCTGCTGATCGCGGCGGCTCTTTCGGTCTTCGTCTTCGTGAAGATCGGCTTCGGCACCGAGAAGCTGATCGTCGTGAAGCTGTTCTCCTGGATCGAATCCGGGACCCTCGACATCGCCTGGGCGCTGCGCGTCGACACGCTGACCGCCGTCATGCTGATCGTCGTCACGGGCGTGTCGTCGATGGTCCACATCTACTCCATCGGCTACATGGAGGAAGATCCCAGCATCCCGCGCTTCATGGCGTATCTCAGCCTGTTCACCTTCTTCATGCTGATGCTGGTGACGGCCGACAACCTGGTACAGCTCTTCTTCGGCTGGGAAGGCGTGGGCCTCGCATCCTACCTGCTGATCGGCTTCTGGTACGACAAGCCCTCGGCCAATGCGGCGGCGATGAAGGCCTTCATCGTGAACAGGGTCGGCGACTTCGGCTTCGCGCTCGGCATCTTCGCCGTCTGGATGCTGTCGGGCTCGGTCGGCTTCGAGGAGATCTTCGGCAAGGCACCGCAGATGGCGCAGATGCGCATCCAGTTCCTCGGCATGGACCTGCCGGCGCTCGAGACCGCCTGCCTGCTGCTGTTCGTCGGCGCCATGGGCAAGTCTGCCCAGCTCGGCCTGCACACGTGGCTGCCGGACGCCATGGAAGGCCCGACCCCGGTGTCGGCGCTGATCCATGCGGCCACCATGGTGACCGCCGGCGTGTTCATGGTCTGCCGCCTGTCGCCGCTGTTCGAACTGGCGCCGATCGTATCCATGATCGTGACCCTCGTTGGCGCGGCCACCGCCTTCTTCGCGGCGACAGTCGGCCTGACCCAGTTCGACATCAAGCGAGTCGTCGCCTATTCGACCTGCAGCCAGCTCGGCTACATGTTCTTCGCCTGCGGCGTGGGCGGCTACTCGGCCGCCATGTTCCACCTCACGACCCACGCCTTCTTCAAGGCGCTGCTGTTCCTCGGCTCGGGCTCGGTGATCCACTGCCTCCACCACGAACAGGACATGCGCCAGATGGGTGGCGTGCGAGAGAAGGCGCCGCAGACCTTCATCCTGATGTGGGTCGGCACGCTGGCGCTCTCGGGCATCGGCATCCCGTTCCTGTTCGGAAACGGTCTGGGCTTCGCCGGCTTCTACTCCAAGGACATCATGCTGGAGTCTGCCTACGGCGTGCACACGACGGTCGGTGTCATCGCGTACTGGATGGGTGTGGTCGCGGCCTTCATGACGGCCTTCTACTCGACCCGCCTGATGTTCATGACCTTTTACGGCAAGTATCGCGGCGACCATCACACCTGGGATCATGCCCATGAGTCGCCGGTGGTCATGATGATCCCGCTCTATGTGCTGGGCATCGGCGCCGCGTTCTCCGGTCTGGTCGGCTACAACTGGTTCGTCGGCCACGACTGGCAGGCTTTCTGGGGCAACTCCATTGCCGTGAAGGCGACGGCAGAGGTGCTGCATCACGCACACGAGGTGCCGCTGTGGGTGAAGCTGATGCCGTTGGCGTGCGCCATCGCCGGCATTGCTCTCAGCTACTACTACTATGTGGTTCGCACCGACCTGCCGGACCGCACGGT
The DNA here is from genome assembly GCF_019039055.1 of Reyranella humidisoli. Lineage (NCBI taxonomy): Bacteria > Pseudomonadati > Pseudomonadota > Alphaproteobacteria > Hyphomicrobiales > Reyranellaceae > Reyranella > Reyranella humidisoli. The sequence continues at coordinate 426,654 of NZ_JAHOPB010000003.1, read as the reverse complement.
CAAGGCGTTCCCGCGCCTGCACGCGCTGTTCTACAACAAGTGGTACTTCGACGAGCTCTACGACGCTGTGTTCGTAAAGCCCTCGCTGGCGATCGGCCGCTTCCTCTGGAAGAAGGGCGACGGTGCCACGATCGACGGGCTCGGCCCGGACAACATCGCCGCGCGAGCGCAGGACATGGCGGGCATGCTGATGCGCTTCCAGAGTGGCTATCTCTATCACTACGCGTTCGTGATGCTGGTCGGGGTCGCCGGCCTGGTCACCTACTTCATGCTGTCGGCGAGGTAAGGCCCCGATGTCGAGCTGGCCTATCCTTTCCCTGGTCACGTTCCTGCCGCTGGTGGGGGCGCTGTTCTGCCTGATCGTCAACGGCCCCAAGGAGGCCGTCGACCGCAATTGCCGCAGCGTTGCGATTGTCACGACGACGGCGACCTTCCTGATCTCGCTGCTTCTTTGGGTCCGCTTCGACCCGACCAAGGCGGGCTTTCAGTTCGAGGAGAAGGTCGCCTGGGTCCCGTCGCTGAACATCGGCTATCACGCCGGCATCGACGGCATCTCGCTGTTCTTCGTGCTGCTGTCGACGCTTCTGACGCCCATCTGCATCCTGGCGAGCTGGGAATCGATCAAGCTCCGCGTCAAGGAATACATGATCGCGTTCCTCGTGCTCGAGACCTTCATGGTCGGCATGTTCTGCGCGCTCGACCTGGCGCTGTTCTACGTGTTCTTCGAGGGCGTCCTCATCCCGATGTTCCTGATCATCGGCGTGTGGGGCGGCAAGCGGCGCGTCTACGCGGCCTTCAAGTTCTTCCTCTACACGCTGCTCGGCTCGGTGCTGATGCTGCTGGCGATCATCGCCGTCTATTGGCAGGTCGGCACCACGGACCTGCCGACGGCGATGGAGAAGCTCGACCTGCCGTTCACCTGGCAGTGCTGGCTTTGGCTGGCCTTCTTCGCCTCGTTCGCGGTGAAGGTGCCGATGTGGCCGGTCCACACCTGGCTGCCCGACGCGCACGTCGAGGCGCCGACGGCGGGCTCGGTCATCCTGGCCGGCGTGCTGCTGAAGATGGGCGGATACGGGTTCCTGCGCTTCTCGATCCCGCTGTTCCCCGAGGCGACGCAGTACTTCGCGCCGCTGGTCTTCGGCCTGTCCATCGTGGCCGTGATCTACACCTCGCTGGTCGCGCTGGTGCAGGAGGACATGAAGAAGCTGATCGCCTATTCGTCGGTCGCCCACATGGGCTTCGTGACGATCGGCGCCTTCGTCATGAACGTACAGGGCGTGCAGGGCTCGATCTTCCAGATGCTGAGCCACGGCATCGTGTCGGCGGCGCTCTTCCTCTGCGTCGGCGTCGTCTACGACCGCATGCACACGCGCGAGATCGCGGCCTATGGCGGCCTCGTCCACCGTATGCCGCGTTATGCCTTCACCTTCCTGTTCTTCACCCTGGCCAGCGTCGGTCTGCCCGGCCTGTCGGGCTTCGTCGGCGAATTCCTGGTTCTGCTGGGCGCCTTCAAGGCCAACACCTGGGTGGCGTTCCTGGCGGCGACGGGTCTGATCCTGGGCGCTGCCTATGCGCTCTGGCTCTACCGCAAGATCGTGTTCGGCGAGCTCACCAAGGATTCGCTCAAGGGCATCCTCGACATGAACAAGCGCGAGATCGCGATCTTCGTGCCGCTGATCCTGCTCACGATCTGGATGGGCGTGTATCCCAATTCCTTCCTCGATCCGATGGCGCCGGCCGTGGACAAGCTGGTCGGCGACTATCAGGCGGCTTTGAAGCTCGCCCGTACCGCGGCGCTGGCGCCGTGAGCGGCCGGGAGTGATGAACATGATTGTCGGTCTCGAAAACTGGACACTGGCCCGCCCGGAAATCTTCCTCGCGGCGGCCACCGCTCTGCTGCTGATCTACGGCGTCGTGCGCGGCGAGATCGCCACGGCCTTCGTGTCGGTCGCGACCTCGGTGGCGTTGCTGGTGACGGCCGCGCTGCTGTTCCTGCCGTATCGCGAGGGTACGGCTTTCTCCTCGCTGTTCATCGTCGACCGCCTGACCGCGACCATGAAGGCGCTGGTGCTGGTGGGCTCGGCTCTGGCCATCCTCATGTCGCGGGCCTATTTCGAGCAGGCGAAGGCCTGGCGCTTCGAGTATCCGCTGGTCGTGGCGCTGGCCACGCTCGGCATGATGCTGATGATCTCGGCCAACGACCTGATGGCGCTCTATGTCGGCCTAGAACTGCAGTCGCTGGCGCTCTACGTCATCGCCGCCTTCCAGCGCGACAGCGTTCGTTCGACCGAGGCGGGCGTCAAATACTTCGTCCTGGGCTCGGTTGCCTCGGGCATGCTGCTGTTCGGCTCGTCGCTGATCTACGGCTTCTGCGGCGGCACGGCCTTCGTCCAGATCTCCGGCGCGCTGGCCGACGGCCGCGCCACGGAAATCGGCGTGATCATCGGCCTGGTGTTCGTGGTCGCCGGCCTCGCCTTCAAGGTCTCGGCCGTGCCGTTCCACATGTGGACCCCCGACGTCTACGAGGGCGCGCCGACTCCGGTCACGGCGCTGTTCGCCGTCGCCCCGAAGATCGCGGCCATGTCGCTGCTCGTCTCGGTCCTGATGGGCCCGTTCAAGCCGCTGTTCGCGCAGTGGCAGCAGATCATCGTCGTGGCCTCCGTCCTGTCGATGGCGCTGGGCGCCTTCGCCGCGCTGCGTCAGCAGAACATCAAGCGACTGATGGCCTATTCGTCGATCGGCAATGTAGGCTACGTGCTGCTGGGCGTGGCCAGCGGCACGGAGAAGGGCATCCAGTCGGTGGTGTTCTACCTCGCCATCTACATGGTCATGACGCTGGGCGTGTTCGCCACGATCCTGATGATGAAGCGCCGCAACATCATGGTGGAGCAGGTCTCCGACCTCGCCGGCCTGGCGCGCAGCCAGCCGATGATGGCGCTGGGCATGCTGATCTTCATGTTCTCGCTGGCCGGCATCCCGCCGCTCGCGGGCTTCTGGGGCAAGCTCTACATCTTCATGGCCGCCGTCGAGGCCAAGCTCTTCGTCCCGGCGGTGCTGGGCGTGCTGGCGTCGGTCGTGGCGTCCTACTACTACCTGCGCATCGTCAAGGTGATGTACTTCGACGAGCCGCCGGGCGAGGCCATCGACCGGCCGGCCTTCGGCGTCAATCGCGTGGTCGCACTGGTCGCCGCATTCCTGATCGCCGTGTTCTCGCTGGCTCCCCAGCCCCTCAGCTCGATCGCCACGGCGGCCGCCAAGGGCCTGTTCCCGTGACCTCGATGCCCGTCCTGCCGGACGGGTGGACGCTGGTTGCGCTCGACAGCGTCGGCAGTACCAACGACGAAGCGATTCGGCTCGCCGACGGCGGTGCCCCGGAAGGCACCGTCGTCTGGGCCCGCGAGCAGTCGGGTGGGCGAGGACGCCGGGGCCGCAATTGGTCGTCGCCCGTCGGCAATCTCTACAGCACCACGGTCCTGCGGCCGGCCTGTGCGGCCCAGCGTGCGGCCGAGCTGGGCTTCGTGGCCGCGCTTGCGGTGGGTGACATCGTTCCGCCCGGTCGCGCCGTGCGCCTGAAATGGCCCAACGACGTGCTGGTCGACGGCGGCAAGGTCGCCGGCATCCTGCTGGAGAGCGCGATCGGCCAGGACGGGCTGGTCGAGCATGTCGTGGCCGGCATCGGCGTGAACGTGAGCTTTGCACCGGTGCTTCCCGACATGCGCTATCCCGGTGCCTCATTGGGCGGCTCCGTCGAGGCGGCCCTGGAAGGGCTGACGCGGGCTCTGGCGGCACGGCTGGCGCAATGGCGTCGCGACGGCTTCGATACTGTCCGGGCGGAGTGGCTTGCGAAGGCGGGGCCGCTTGGCGCCGAGGTCGACGTGAGGCTGGGCGAGGGCCTGGTGCGGGGCCGGTTCGCCGGACTGGACCGCGAGGGCGCGCTTTTGCTGGAGACCGCGGACGGTCCCCGCAAGATCGTGTCGGGTGAATTGCTGGGCCGGGCGGCCTGAGGAGAGAACGGGATGCTGCTTGCCATCGACGTCGGCAACACCAACTCGAAGTTCGTCATCTTCGACAAGGACCGGATCGTCGCCGCGTGGCGGCTGCGCACAGAATCCAAGCGCACGGCCGACGAATATGCGGCATGGGTCACGCAACTCATGAACCTGCAGGGCTTCGACCCGAAGTCCATCAAGGGCGCCATCCTGGCCAGCGTCGTGCCGGCGGTAAACCCGCACCTGCGCCGCCTCTGCGAGACTTACTTTCATAACAAGCTGCTGATCGTCGGCGAGCCCGACTGTGATCTCGGCATCAAGGTGCTGATCGACCGACCGGCCGAGGCGGGCGCGGACCGGCTGGTCGGCGTGATCGCCGGTCACACCAAGTACGGCGGGCCGCTGATCACCATCGACTTCGGCAGCGCCACGACCTTCGACCTCGCCGACCAGGACGGCAACTTCATCGGCGGCGTGTTCGCGCCCGGCGTCGAGCTGACGATCGAGGCCTTCTACCTGATGACGGCGCGGCTGCCGCGCATTCGGGTCGAGAAGCCGGCCCACGTGATCGGCAAGAATACCGTGGCCAACATGCAGTCGGGCATCTTCTGGGGCTATGTCGGCCTGATCGAGAGCCTGATCAAGCGCATCCGCGCCGAGTACGGCGAGCCCATGAAGGTGATCGCGACCGGCGGCCTGGCCAGCGTCTTCAAGGACGAGATCGGGCTGTTCGACTTCATCGAGCCGGACCTGATGTCGCTCGGCCTGCTGGAGATCTGGCGGCGCAACCGCGGATGACCGTCCCGTCGAACGACGAACTGCTGTTCCTCGCCCTGGGCGGTGCCGGCGAAATCGGCATGAACCTCAACCTCTACGGCACGGCCGGCAAGTGGCTGATGGTCGATCTCGGCATCGGCTTCGCCGACAGCTCGATGGCCGGCGTCGAGGTCGTGATGCCGGATCCGGAGTTCATCGTGGAGCGCCGCGCCGATCTTGTCGGGATCGTCCTGACGCACGCCCATGAGGATCATCTGGGCGCCGTCGCCGACCTGTGGCCGCGGCTCAAGGCGCCGGTCTATGCGACCCCGTTCGCGGCCTCGGTGCTGAAGCGCAAGCTGATCGATGCCGGCCTGCGCGACGTGGTGCCGGTCACCGAGATCCCGCTGGGCGGCAAGTTCGACCTGAAGCCATTCTCGCTCGAAATGATCACCATGACGCATTCGATCCTCGAGCCGAATGCGCTGGCGATCCGCACGAAGTTCGGCACGGTCTTCCACACCGGCGACTGGAAGATCGATCCCGAGCCGCTGCTGGGCGAGCTCACCGACGAGGCAATGCTGAAGCGCATCGGCGACGAAGGCGCGCTTGCCATGGTCTGCGACAGCACCAACGTCTTCGTCGAGGGCGAGGCCGGCTCCGAATCCAAGGTGCGCGCCAACCTCGAGAAGCTGATCCAGGGACACAAGGGCAGGGTGGCCGTCACCTGCTTCGCGTCGAACCTCGCCCGCGTCGAGAGCGTGGCGCTCGCCGCTGTGGCGGCCGGGCGCCATCCGGTCCTGTCGGGCCGGGCCCTGACACGCATGCTCGAGGCGGCGCGCGAGTGCGGCTACCTCCTCGACTTTCCCGAATGCGTGCCCGAGCAGCAGGCCGGCTACCTCCCGCGCGACAAGGTGCTGTTCATCTGCACGGGCAGCCAGGGCGAGCCGCGCGCCTCGATGTCCAAGCTGGCGGGCGGCGAGCATCGCGACCTCATGCTGGAAGCTGGCGACACCGCGATCTTCTCGTCCCGCGTCATTCCCGGGAACGAGCATTCGGTGGGACGCCTGCAGAATGCGCTGATTGCGCGCGGCGTGAAGGTGATCACCGACCGCGAGGCCGACATCCACGTCTCGGGCCATCCGGCGCGCGACGAACTGGTGCGGGTTTATCAATGGGTCCGGCCGAAGATCGCCCTGCCGGTCCATGGCGAGGTCCGTCACATGATGGAGCATGCCGCCCTCGCGCGGGCCTGCCAGGTGCCGGAGACGATCGTGGCGCCGAACGGCACGCTGGTGCGGTTGGCGCCAGGGCCGGCGGAGATCATCGATCACGTCTTTTCCGGCCGGTTGGCGCGCGACGGCGACGGGCTCATCCCGCTGGACGGCGAATCGCTGCGCGAGCGCCGCAAGCTCCTGTGGAACGGCGCGGCGGCGGCTACCCTGGTGGTCGACAGGCGGGGCAAGGCCCTCGCACCGCCCAAGGTGTCGCTGCGGGGCATCGACGACGCGGACGGTGAGCTCGAGGAGACCATCGTGGAGGCGCTGTCCGAGATGCTGGCCGACCTCAGCGCCGCGGAGCGCTCGGACGACCGGCGGATCGAGGAGGGGGCCCGCCAGGCCGTGCGGCGCGTCGTGCGCGCGCACCTCGGCAAGAAGCCGTTGACGGACGTTCACATCGTACGCATCTAAAGGCGCGCAGCCGCTGGAGAACTCTATGATCGGACGCCTCAACCACATCGCGATTGCCGTGCCCGACCTGGCCAAGGCCACGGAACTCTATCGCACCGTGATGGGCGCCAAGGTGAGCGCGCCCAAGGAACAGCCGGCCCATGGCGTGACGGTCGTGTTCGTCGAGTTGCCCAACACCAAGATCGAGCTGCTGCATCCGCTCGGCGAGAAGTCGCCGATCGCCAACTTCCTCGCGCGCAACGCCGATGGCGGCATCCATCATGTCTGCTACGAGGTCGAGGACATCTACGCCGCGCGCGACAAGCTGAAATCGCAGGGCGCGCGCGTATTGGGCGACGGCGAGCCGAAGATCGGTGCGCATGACAAGCCCGTGCTGTTCCTGCACCCCAAGGATTTCACCGGCACCCTGATCGAACTCGAACAGGTCTGAGGAGCGCCGCCATGGGCTGGGCTACCGGCATCATGGTCTTTTTCGTCATCTGGTGGACGATCCTGTTCTGCATCCTCCCGCTGGGTGTCCGGCGGGTCGAGAACCCCGGTGCGGGCGAGGAGCGGGGCGCGCCCGAGCGGCCGGAGCTGATGCGGAAAGCGGTCATCACGACGATCGTGGCGGCTGTGTTGTGGCTGGCGTTCTATGGCCTGTACCAGGCCGACGTCTTCAGCTTCCGGCGGCTCGAGGGCTCCTGAGAGCGCGCTTTCGGGCCTTGGCTCAAAAGAAAACGGCGGATCGTGGATCCGCCGTCCTTTAACCCCCGAAACTCGTCGTAGGCGGCTTGAGCCGCTCTCCTCCCTAAACCCGGACAGTGCCCAAGGCTCGGGCTGTTTAGCGTGCCGCCAGCCGGTTGCCAAGACCTTTTCTTTCGATCTGCCCGGGTCGGGCAGAAGAATCTTTGTGGGGAAGGTCGTTCGAGGACAAACAAATGTCCGCACTGTTTCCCTGATCATCCGATGACCATGTATTTGGTCACGAACAGGACAGCAAGAATTCCTACCGCCGGGTGTACATCGCGATACCGGCCTGCGGCAACTTTGATTCCGGCGTACGAGATGAAGCCGAAGGCGATGCCGTCGGCGATCGAGAAGGTGAAGGGCATGGCGATCGCGGTGATCACCGCGGGCGCCGCCTCAGTAACGTCATTCCATTCGATCTCGGTGAGGCCGCGGGCCATCAGGCAGGCGATGTACAGCAGCGCGGGCGCCGTCGCGTAGGCTGGAATCGAGGCGGCGAGCGGCGACAGGAACAGCGCCAGCAGGAACAGCACGCCGACTGCCGCGGCGGTGAGGCCCGTCCGGCCGCCCGCGTTGATCCCCGATGCGCTCTCGATGTAGCTGGTCGTGGTCGAGGTGCCGACCGCGGCGCCGATCATGGCGGCGGAGCTGTCCGCGATCAGCGCGCCGCGCAGCCGCGGAACGGTACCGTCGGGCCGCATGAAACCGCCGCGATGGGCGAGGGCGATCAGCGTGCCCGTATTGTCGAACAGATCGACGAACAGGAAGGCGAACACCACCGTCACCAGGCCGACCTGCAGGGCCCCGGCGAGATCCATCTGCAGGAAGACCGGCGCGATCGAGGGCGGAACGGCGAAAATGCCGGCGAACTTCTGGTGTCCCGCCAGGATCGATATCACGGTGACGAGCAGGATGCCGATGATCACCCCGCCCATGACCCGGCGGTACTCCAGAGCGACGATGACGGCGAAGCCCAGAACGGCCATCACCACCGGCCAGCTCGTCATCTTGCCGTGGGTCACCAGCGTGGCGGGATGTGCGACCACGATGCCCGCGTTCTTCAGGGCGATCAGCGCCAGGAAGAGGCCGATGCCGGCCGCGATCGCCATCTTCAGCGACTTCGGGATGGCGTTGACGATCCATTCGCGAATCGGCAGCACGCTGATGATCAGGAAGATGATGCCCGAGATGAAGACGCAGCCCAAGGCGACCTGCCAGCTATGGCCCATGCCGCCGACCACGCCGAAGGCGAAGTAGGCGTTGAGGCCCATGCCGGGGGCGAGGGCGATCGGGTAGTTGGCGAGGAAGGCCATCAGGAAGCAGCCGATTGCGGCCGCGACGCAGGTCGCGGCGAACACCGCGCCGAACGGCATCTTCGCCTCGGCCAGGATCGAGGGATTGACGAAGATGATGTAGGCCATCGTCAGGAAGGTCGTGAGGCCGGCCACCAGTTCGGTTCGGACGCTCGTTTCGTTGGCTTTCAGCTTGAAGAGTTGTTCGAGCATCGGTGTCCCCCCTGTTGTCGCGCCCGGCGTGCGGACAAGTGTGGGGGCATCGAGCTGTGAAAAGCCAGTCGAACCGGCGCCGGTTTGCCTTTGTTCGACCTGTTCCCTACAGTCCGCCGCCACCCCGATAGCCGGACCGAGGACCGATTCCGCATGCGCATGAGCCAGTACTTTCTGCCGACGATGAAGGAGACTCCGTCGGAAGCGCAGATCGTTTCGCATCGGCTGATGCTCCGCGCCGGCCTCGTTCGCCAGACCAGCGCCGGCATCTATGCCTGGCTGCCGCTCGGCCTGCGCGTGCTGCGCAACATCGAGCGCGTCGTGCGCGAGGAGCAGGATGCGGCGGGCGCCCAGGAAGTGCTGATGCCGACCATCCAGTCGGCCGACCTGTGGCGCGAGAGCGGCCGCTACGATGCCTACGGGCCCGAGATGCTGCGCATCAAGGACCGGCACGACCGCGAGATGCTCTACGGACCGACCAACGAGGAGATGATCACGGTGCTCTTCCGCGATGGCGTGAAGAGCTACCGCGACCTGCCGAAGAACCTCTATCATATCCAGTGGAAGTTCCGGGATGAGGTCCGGCCGCGCTTCGGTGTGATGCGCGGCCGCGAGTTCCTGATGAAGGACAACTATTCCTTCGACATCGACAAGGCCGGCGCCATCCACTCCTACAACCGGATGTTCGTGGCCTACCTGCGCACCTTCGCCCGCATGGGCCTGAAGGCGATCCCGATGCGCGCCGACACCGGCCCGATCGGCGGCGACCTCAGCCACGAGTTCATCATCCTGGCCGAGACTGGCGAAAGCGCCGTGTTCTGCCACAAGGGGCTGGTCGACAAGGACATCCTGAGCCGTACGATCGATTATTCGGCGGACCTGCAGGGCATCGTGAACGAGTGGACGTCGCTCTATGCGGCGACCGACGAGATGCACGACGCGAAAGCCTTCGAGGCGCTGCCCGAGGGCGAGCGGCTGGCGGCGCGCGGCATCGAAGTCGGCCACATCTTCTATTTCGGCACCAAATATTCCAAGCCGATGAACGCCGTGGTCGCCGGCCCCGGCGGTGAGCAGATCACGGTCGAGATGGGCTCCTACGGCATCGGCGTCTCGCGCCTGGTCGGCGGCATCATCGAGGCGAGCCATGACGATGCCGGCATCGTCTGGCCGGACGAGATCGCGCCGTTCAAGGTGGCGATCGTCAACCTGAAGCCGGATGACGGCGCCGTCGGCGGCGCCTGCCAGAAGCTCTACGATGCGCTCACGGCCAAGGGCGTGGACGTGCTGCACGACGATCGCGACATCCGGCCCGGCGGCAAGTTCGCCGACATGGACCTGATCGGCATTCCCTGGCAGGTCATCGTCGGCCCCAAGGGGCTGGCGGCCGGCAAGGTCGAGGTGAAGAACCGCAAGACCGGCGTCCGCGAGGAAGTGGCGCCCGAGCAGGTCCTCGCGCGGTTCAGCTGACCGGGAGCAGGGCTCTTCCATGGCTTTCGCCGTTGAGCGCCTGATCGCCTTTCGTTACCTCCGCGCGCGCCGCGAAGAAGGCTTCATCTCGGTGATCGCCGGCTTCTCGCTGATCGGCATCACGCTGGGCGTCGGTACGCTGATCGTCGTCATGTCGGTGATGAACGGCTTTCGCGTCGAGATGCTGGCCCAGATGTCGAGCATCAGCGGCCAGCTGGGCGTCCAGTCAAATCGCGGTGCCCTGGAGCCGACACCCGATCTCCTGAAGCGCATGGCGGCCGTGCCGGGCGTTGAATCGGCGACCCCGACGGCCGAAGGCAACCTCATGGCCGTCGCCGGCGATCGCGTGCGCGGGGTCGTTCTGCGCGGCATGCGGCCGGACGATATCCGCAACCGCGCGCCTCTGGCCTCGGCGATCGAGGGAACGCCGGAAACCCGCGAGCGCTACCGCGCCCTTTGCAAGGCCGACGACGACAAACCCATCGACTGGGGAACCCTCAAGGGCTTCGGCGACGATTTCACGGTGGTCGTCGGCCGGCGCCTCGCCGACCTCATGAACGTCAAGGTCGGAGACAGGATCCAGCTCGTGTCGCCGGTCTCCGTCGCGACGCCGCTCGGCGTGATGCCGCGTTCCGCCGCGGTCAAGGTCGGGGCGATCTTCTGCACCGGCATGTACGACTACGATTCGAACTTCGTCTACGCGCCGCTGCAGGACGCGCAGCACATGCTGAACCTCGGGCCCAACGTCACCGGCATCGAGGTTTTCGTCTCCGACAGGGCCTCGACGGACGCGACGCGCAGGCTGCTCATGCAGGCGGTGGGGACGGAGGGCTGGGTCTTCGACTGGTTTCAGGCCAATGCCGGTTTCTTCTCGGCCGTCGTGGCTCAGACCAACATGATCTTCCTGGTCCTGACGATGATCGTCCTCGTCGCGGCCTTCAACATCGTCTCGAGCCTGGTCATGCTGGTCCGCACCAAGACAGCGGATATCGCCATCCTGCGCACCATGGGGGCGAGCCGTGCCGCCATCATGCGGATCTTCCTGCTGGACGGCCTGGCGATCGGAGGCGCCGGCACCATCCTGGGCGTCGTGCTGGGGCTGAGCTTTGCCCGCAACATCGAGGCGATCCGCCAGTGGCTGCAGCGGACCTTCGACATCGTTCTGTTCGACCAGACTCTCTATTTGCTGGCCGAGCTGCCCTCGCGGATCGAATGGAGCGAGGTCGCGTGGATCGCGTTCATGGCGCTGGTTTTCGCGCTGCTGGCCTCGCTCTATCCCGCGTTGCGGGCGGCGCGCCTCGATCCGGTGGAAGGGCTCCGCCGTGAGTGATCGCGCGCCCGCCGTCGAACGCTGGCTGGCCTGGCGCTATCTCGCCACGCGCCAGCGCGAGGGTTTCGTGTCGTTCATCGCGATGTTCTCGCTGATCGGCGTGGCGCTGGGCGTCGGGACCCTCATCGCCGTTCTCTCGGTGATGGGTGGCTTTCGCGAGCAGCTTCTGGGCCGGATCATCGGCATGAACGGCCATGTCGTGATCGCGGCCCGCGGCGGCCTCCTGCAGGCGACGCCCGATCTGCTGGCAAGGATGAAGGAGGTTCCGGGCGTCGAGGCGGTGCGGCTCACCCTGGAGCGCCAGGCGCTCGTGACGGGGCACGGCCAGACCCGCGGCGCCCAGCTTCGCGGCGTTCGGCGCGAGGACCTGCTGAATCGCGACATCGTTTCGAAGAACATCATCTTCGGCGATCTGGCCGAGTTCGGGCCCAAACCGGGCCTCGTGATCGGCGAGCGGCTGCGGCAGCAGATGCAGGTCCGGGTCGGCGAGCCGCTGACCGTCGTGACGCATCAGCTCAACCAGAGCGGCACGATCGCGCCGCGTTATACCGACTACGACATCCTCGCGAGCTTCATGACTCGCCGCTACGAGTTCGACAGCAGCCTCGTGTTCATCCCGCTGGCGGCGCTGCAGGAGGATCTCGAATACGGCAAGGAGACCGTGAGTTCGATCGACCTGTTCCTCAAGGACCCGGCGGCAGCGCCGCGCACCGCGCAGGAACTACGCCAGGCGCTCGGTCGCGAGGATCTGCGCGTATCGCACTGGCTCGGCCTGAACGCCCGATTCGTCGGCGCCCTGCAGGTCGAGCGCGTGATGATGTTCATCATCCTGACGCTGATCGTCGTGGTCGCTGCCATGAACGTGGTCGCGAGCTTCACAATGCTGGTGCGGGTGAAGCGCGGCAGCATCGCTATCCTGAGGACGATGGGCGCGGGGCCGGGCACCATCGTGCGCGCCTTCTTCATGGCCGCCGCCGCCGTCGGCGTGGTCGGCACGGCCATCGGCGCGGCGCTGGGGCTGCTGCTGTGCGCCAACATGCCGGCGATCGGCCGGGCGCTGGCCAGCGTCACGGGCGGCTCCGGCACCGCCGGGGCGGAAGTCGACTTCATTGCCTCCATGCCTGTGCGCGTGGATCCGACCGAGGTGGCTTTCATCATTGCGGTCGCGATCATGCTCTCGCTCGTCGCGGCAGCCTATCCGGCATGGCGGGCCACCCGAGTCGAACCGGTCGAAGGATTGCGACATGAGTGAACCGACCAAGCCGCTCTCGCTGCAGGGCATTCGTCGCACCTTCGTCCAGGGCGACCGCCGGCTCGACGTGCTGCGCGGCGTCTCGGTCGACCTGCATCCCGGCGAGATCGTGGCCATGGTCGGCCAGTCGGGCAGCGGCAAGTCGACCCTGCTGCACATCGCGGGCCTGCTCGAACGGCCCGACGAAGGCGAGGTCGTGGTCGACGGGAAGGCGACGGTCCGGATGGCCGACAGGGACCGAACCAGGCTGCGCCGCCAGTACCTGGGCTTCGTCTACCAGTACCATCACTTGCTGCCTGAGTTCTCGGCGGTCGAGAACGTGATGCTGCCGCAGATGCTGAACGGCGTCTCTCGCGCGGCGGCCCGCAAACGCGCCACGGAGCTTCTCGGGCTGGTGCGGCTGGGCGACCGGCTCGACCATCGGCCCGGGCGTCTGTCGGGCGGCGAGCAGCAGCGCGTGGCGATCGCCCGCGCGGTGGCGAACGCCCCGCGCGTGCTGCTGGCCGACGAGCCGACCGGCAACCTCGATTCCGCGACCGCCGAGGCGGTCTTCCAGCAATTGCTGGCGCTGGTCCGGGAAACCGGCATGGCGGCCCTCGTGGCGACCCACAATCCGGAGCTGGCGGCCCGCATGGACCGCACCGTGCATCTCAAGGATGGCGTGCTCGATGCCTGACAGTCCACAGGCCGCGGCGCGATGATGGCCCGTGGCCATCGCTGATTTCATCCATCTCAAGGTTCGTTCCGCCTACTCGCTCACCGAGGGGGCGAACAAGGTCGACAAGATCGTCTCGCTCGCCAAGGGCGAGGCGATGCCGGCGGTCGCCGTCACCGACCGCAACAACCTCTTCGGCGCACTGGAGTTCTCGCAATACGCCTCCAAGGGCGGCGTCCAGCCCATCGTCGGCTGCGATCTCGGCCTGCGGCGCGAGGAGGAGGGCGGCGTCGCGACGGCGAATAAGCTGCCGACCGTCGACTGGCTGACCCTGCTGGTCCAGAGCGAGGAAGGCTACGTCAACCTGATGCGGCTGGTGAGCCGTGCCCATCTCGAGTTCAAGATGGGATCGGTGGCTGCTCTGCCGATGTCCGAGCTGGAAGGCTCGACCGCAGGGCTGATCGTACTGACCGGGAGCGCGGGCAGCACCGTCGGTCGGCTTCTGGCGTCCGGCCAGACGCCGGCGGCGGCGCACATGCTCGACCGGCTGCAGCGCCTGTTCGACGGCAGGCTGTACCTCGAACTGCAGCGGCACGGCGAGGACACGGAGCGCCGGATCGAGGGGCCGCTCATCGAGCTCGCCTACGAGCGCAACCTGCCGCTGGTCGCGACCAACGACGTGCACTTCCCCAAGAAGTCGATGTACGAGGCGCACGACGTGCTGCTCTGCATCGAGCAGGGCGCGCATATCGACGATCCCAATCGGCGCAGGCTGACGCCCGAGCATTATTTCAAGTCGGCCGCCGAGATGCGCGCCCTGTTCGCCGACATTCCCGAGGCCTGCGACAACACGCTGGTGATCGCCCAGCGCTGCGCCTACATGCCGGCGCCGCGCAAGCCGATCCTGCCACGCTACACGAAGCTCGAGGGCCGCACCGAGGGCGAGGCGCTGCGCGATCTCGCCAAGACCGGCCTCGATGAACTTCAGAAGCTCGGCCGCCTCGCCGACGGGATCAGCTTCGAGAAGTATTCGGACCGGCTGACCTACGAGCTCGACATGATCGAGCGGATGGGCTTCGCCGGCTACTTCCTGATCGTTGCCGACTTCATCCAGTGGGCCAAGGACAACGGCGTCCCGGTCGGTCCCGGCCGCGGCTCGGGCGCGGGCTCGCTGGTCGCCTGGTCGCTCAAGATCACCGACCTCGATCCGCTGCGCTGGGGCCTGCTGTTCGAACGCTTCCTGAATCCCGAACGCGTGTCGATGCCCGACTTCGACATCGACTTCTGCCAGGACAAGCGCGACCGCGTGATCCGCTACGTGCGCGACGAGTACGGCCACGACCGCGTCGCCGCGATCATCACCTTCGGCAAGCTGCAGGCCCGCGCGGTGCTGCGCGATGTGGGCCGCGTGCTGGGCATGCCCTACGGGCAGGTCGACAGGATCTGCAAGCTGGTGCCCAACAATCCAGCCAACCCGGTGACGTTGGCGAAGGCGCTGGAGACCGAGGAGCTGGTGAAGGAACAGTACACTGCCGACGAGGAGATCAAGCGCCTGATCGATCTCGCGCTGCAGCTCGAGGGCCTGTTCCGCAACGCCTCGACCCATGCCGCCGGCGTGGTGATCGGCGACCGGCCGCTCGACCAGCTGGTGCCGCTGTTCCGCGATACAGACAACCAGGATTCCCTGCCGGCCACCCAATTCAACATGAAATGGGTCGAGACGGCCGGCCTCGTGAAGTTCGACTTCCTCGGCCTAAAGACGCTGACCGTCATCGAGAAGGCCTGGGACCTGATCGGGCGCGACCAGATCGACATTCCCAGGCTGCCTCTCGACAACCGCAAGACCTTCGAGCTGCTCTGCCGCGGCGACGGGTCGGGCGTGTTCCAGCTGGAAGGCAACGGCATGCGCGACGTGCTGCGCCGCCTGAAGCCCGACCGCTTCGAGGACATCATCGCCGTCGTGGCGCTCTATCGGCCGGGCCCGATGGAGAACATCCCGAGCTACATCAAGCGCAAGCATGGCGAGGAGGAGCCGGACTACCTGCATCCGCTGCTGGAAGGAATCCTGAAGGAGACCTACGGCATCATGATCTACCAGGAGCAGGTCATGCAGATCGCGCAGGTACTCAGCGGCTACACGCTGGGTGGCGCGGACCTGCTGCGCCGCGCCATGGGCAAGAAGATCCAGGCCGAGATGGACGCGCAGCGGGCGAGCTTCGTCGAGGGCGCGCAGAAGAACGGCGTCGAGAAGGACAGGGCCTCCTCTATCTTCGACCAGGTCGACAAGTTCGCGGGCTACGGCTTCAACAAGAGCCATGCCGCCGCCTATGCGCTGGTCTGCTACCAGACCGCCTATCTCAAAGCGAACCATCCGGTCGAGTTCTTCGCCGCGACGATGACCCTCGACATGGGCAACGTCGAGAAGCTGAACGGCTACCGGCGCGACCTCGACAAGCTCGGCGTCGAGCTTCTGCCTCCGGACGTGAACAAGTCGGCGGCGGATTTCACGGTCGAGAAGACGGAGGACGGCAAGAAGGCGATCCGATATGCGCTGGCCGCCATCAAGGGCGTCGGCCGTGAGGCGATGAGCCGTCTTGCCGAGGAGCGTCGGGAAAAGGGCCCTTTCAAGGATCTGTTCGACTTCGCCGAGCGGCTCGACCAGCGCGTGATCAACAAGCGGCTGCTCGAAAGCCTGGTGAAGGCCGGTGGCTTCGATACGTTGAACAAGAACCGCGCCCAGACCTTCGCGGCCGTCGAGGCGCTGACCCGCCATTCTCAGGCGACGCATGAGTCGCGCGGCAGCGACCAGAACAACCTGTTCGGCGACGACACCGCCCAGCGCCGCCCGCAATTGCCCAAGGTGCCGGACTGGGCGCCGATGGAGCGGCTGCAGAACGAGTTCTCCGCCATCGGCTTCTATCTCTCGTCGCATCCGCTGGCGTCATATGAAAAAAGCCTGCAGAGGCTGGGCGTCTGCCGCGCGGCCGATCTACCGGCATTGCTGGCGCGCGGTACGCCCGGCCGCATCAAGCTCGCCGGCACCGTCATCGACCGCATGGAGCGCACCTCCGCCAAAGGCAACCGATTCGCCTTCCTGCAATGCTCCGATCAGTCCGGCGCCTTCGAGTGCGTCATGTTCAGCGAGCTTCTGAGTTCCAAGCGCAATCTCCTCGAAGCAGGTCAGGCGATCCTGATCTCGGTCGACGGCCGGCTCGACGGCGAGCAGGTCAAGCTCACGGCGCAGTCGGTCGAGAAACTGGAAGATGCGGTCGCGAACTCGGCGGCCGGGCTGCGTATCGTGATCACCGATCCCATGGCGCTCGAAGCGCTGCGCAAGGCGCTCGAAGGAAAGCGCGGGCGAGGGCGGGTGACGCTCGTCGTGCCGATGAACGAGGAGACCGATGCCGAGGTCACCTTGCCAGGCACCTATTCGATCGCCGGCGGCCTGCGCGACACGATCGGCAGCCTGCCGGGCGTCTCGCAGGTCGAGGAAATTTGAGCCGTCAGCCCGGCCTCTTCGAAACCGAGGCCGCAGCGCCGCCCAAGCGCCGGGTGCCCGGGGCCGGCGATGTCCGGCCCGCCCGGGACTCGCCACTGCTCGAGGCGCCGCTACTTCCGGTCGACATCCGGCTCGGCACCTCGTCGTGGTTCTTTCCGGGATGGCGCGGCCTCGTCTACGACGGCGTCCACCCGCAGGTGACGCTGAGCCGCAAGGGGTTGGCGGCCTATGCTGAAATCCCGCTGCTGCGGACGGTCAGCCTCGACCGGACTTTCTACGCGCCGATCTCGACCGCCGACTATGTCCGGTACGCCAGTCAGGTGCCGGAGCACTTCAGCTTCGTGGTCAAGGCACCGGCCATCGTCTGCGATGCCGTGATGCGTGACGAGGAGGGGCGGGGGAAAGTCGCCAATTCGCACTTCCTCGATGCCGCCGTCGCCACCCGCGAGTTCGTGGTGCCCTGCCTGGAGGGGCTCAAGGCCAAGGCCGGCCCCCTGGTCTTTCAGGTGTCGCCGCTGCCACGCAGTCTGGTCGAGGATTCCTCGCTGCTGATCGAGCGGCTGGAGGCCTTCTTTGCCGCGCTGCCAACCGAATTGGGCGGTCGGGCACCGCTTTATGCGCTGGAGCTGCGCAATCCCGAGCTGCTCACCCCGCGCCTGATGCGCATGCTGGGCCGGGCGGGAGTGCGCTACTGCGTCGGGCTGCATGACCGGATGCCCGAGGTCGAGCGACAGGAAGCGGCCCTCAAGGCCCTGGACGGCGGGGAGCCGGGCCCTCTGGTGGTCCGCTGGAACCTGCACCGGGGTTTCCTCTACCAGGCCGCCAAGCAGCGCTACGAGCCGTTCGACAGGCTGGTCGACGAGGATGGGGAAACGCGCCTGATCCTGGCCCGGATGGCCGCCGCAGCTTACAAGGGCGGCCGCAAGGTCTGGATCACGGCCAACAACAAGGCCGAGGGGAGCGCACCGCTCTCGCTCCTCAAACTGGCGCAGGAAATCGCCAAACTGATCGCCTAAGGCCTTGATTTCATTGGCGCTTGCAATTTCGAGCCCAAACCACTAGAAACGCGCCACTTCGCACGCGGGTTTGCGGTCGACGGGGAGACATCCCGGCGCTCGCTCCGGTGTTCCCATTCCGGGAACGACGCCCGCGGAGGTTCAACCGGAAAAGGAGAACGGCATGACCATGCCGACATTCACGATGCGCCAGCTGCTGGAAGCCGGCGTTCACTTCGGCCATCACACGCGCCGCTGGAACCCCAAGATGAAGCCGTACCTGTTCGGGGTGCGCAACGGGGTCCATATCATCGATCTCACGAAGACCGTGCCGCTGCTGGAGCAGGCGCTGAAGCAGGTTCGCGACGTCGTCGCGAGCGGCGGCCGCGTGCTGTTCGTCGGCACCAAGCCGGCGGCTGCCGAACGCGTCGCCGACGCCGCCAAGCGCTGCGGCCAGTACTACGTGAACCACCGCTGGCTGGGCGGCATGATCACGAACTGGAACACCATCTCGGCGTCCATCAAGCGCCTGCGCGAGCTCGACGAGCGCCTGAAGGGCGACGTCGTCGGCCTCACCAAGAAGGAACAGCTCGACCTGACGCGCGAGCGCGAGAAGCTCGAGCGCTCGCTGGGCGGCATCAAGGAAATGGGCGGGACGCCCGACATGCTGTTCATCATCGACACCAACAAGGAGTCGATCGCCGTCCTGGAAGCCCGCAAGCGCGGCATTCCGATCGTTGCGGTGGTCGACAGCAACTCCGATCCGGACGGCATCGATTTCCCGATTCCGGGCAACGACGACGCGATCCGCGCCGTGTCGCTCTATTGCGACCTGCTCGCGGGCTCGGTGCTCGACGGCATCCGTGCCGAGATCGCCGCCACCGGCGGTGACGTCGGCGAACTGGCCGAGCAGCCGGCCGATGAAATCCCGGCGGTCGAGGGCCAGGCTGCCGAGGCCGCCCCGGCCGAGTAATTCGGCCCCTCATCGAAGAGAAATAGACGGGGCCGGTCGGAAGACCGGCCCTTGTTGTACCAAACGGAGCAAGACATGGCTGAGATCACTGCATCGCTCGTCAAGGAACTGCGCGAGAAGACCGGCGCGGGCATGATGGATTGCAAGAAGGCGCTGGGCGAGACCGCCGGCGACGTCGAAAAGGCGGTCGACTGGCTGCGCACCAAGGGACTGTCGGCGGCTTCCAAGAAGGCCGGCCGCATCGCGGCCGAGGGCCTCGTCGGCGTCGCGTCGAGCGGCACGCGCGGTGCCGTCGTCGAGGTCAATGCCGAGACCGACTTCGTCGGCCGCAACGACCAGTTCCAGAAGTTCGTCGCCGCGGCGACCAAGCTCGCGCTCGAGAACGGTGGGGACCTTGCCAAGGTCGCTGCCGCTCCGTTCCCGGGCACGGACCGCGACGTCCAGGGCGAGCTCACCAACCTGATCGCCACGATCGGCGAGAACATGGGGCTGCGCCGCGCCGCCTCGCTGTCGGTGTCGGACGGCGTGGTGGTCGCCTACACGCACAACGCGGTCGCGCCGGACCTCGGCAAGATCGGCGTGCTGGTGGCGCTCGAGTCGACGGGCGACAAGGCAGCGCTCGCCGGGCTCGCCAAGCAGCTCGCCATGCATGTCGCCGCGACCAACCCGCAGTCGCTGACGGTTGCCGAGCTGGATGCCGCCGCCATCGAGCGCGAGCGCGCGGTGCTGGCCGAGAAGGCCGGCCAGCAGGGCAAGACTCCCGAGATCGTCGCCAAGATGGTCGAGGGCGGTCTGCGCAAGTTCCACCAGGAAGTCGTCCTGCTCGAACAGGCCTTCGTGATGGACGGCAAGACCAAGGTCTCGAAGGTCGTCGAGGATGCCGCCAAGACGGCCGGCGCGCCAGTCCGGCTCGTGGGCTTCCTGCGCTTCGCGCTGGGTGAGGGCATCGAGAAGAAGACTGAGGATTTCGCAGCTGAAGTGGCTGCCCAAGCCAACAAGAAGTAGTATTGAAGTTCACAGGCGCGCGGACATGTTGTCCGCGCGCCCAAGACAAACGTAGTCAGAGGCACATCTGATGCCGTCGGGTCCCCAATACCGCCGTGTCCTTCTCAAGCTCTCTGGCGAGGGGCTGATGGGGAATCGGGAATATGGCCTCGATCCCGACATGGTTGCGATGGTCGCACAGGAAGTGAAGACCGTGCATGCCATGGGTGTGCAGATCTGTCTGGTGATCGGGGGCGGCAACATCTTCCGCGGCGTCTCCGCGGCGGCCTCCGGCATGGACCGCGCCAGCGGCGACTACATGGGCATGCTGGCCACGGTCATCAATTCACTCGCGATGCAAAGCGCACTGGAGCGTGTGGGTCTGCAGACCCGCGTGCAGTCGGCCATCCCGATGACCACGGTCTGCGAGCCCTACATCCGCCGCCGCGCGGCCCGGCACATGGAAAAGGGGCGGGTCGTGATCTTCGCGGCGGGCACCGGCAATCCGTTCTTCACCACCGATACCGCGGCGGCCCTGCGCGCGGCGGAGATGGGCGTCAACGCGCTGCTCAAGGGCACGCAGGTCGACGGCGTCTATTCGGCCGACCCGCGCAAGGACAAGAACGCCAAACGCTATGATACGCTCAGCTACATGGAAGTGCTGTCGCGCGACCTGCAGGTGATGGACGCTTCGGCGATCTCGCTTGCGCGCGAGAACCGCATCCCCATCATTGTCTTCGACATCCACAAGCCTGGCGCCTTCGCCGAGACGATGCGCGGCGAGGGCACCTTCACGATCATCAAGGACGAGGCCTGATCATGTCTGCCGATCTCAACGAGCTCGAGAAGCGCATGCATGGCGCGATGGACGCGCTGAAGAAGGAATTCGGCGGCCTGCGGACCGGCCGCGCTTCGGTCAACCTGCTCGACCCGGTGATGGTCGAGGCCTACGGCCAGCGCATGCCGCTGAACCAGGTCGGCACGGTGAGCGCACCCGAGCCTCGGCTCCTGACGGTCAGCGTCTGGGACAAGGGTCTCGTGACCCCGACCGCCAAGGCGATCCGCGAAGCCGGCCTCGGGCTCAATCCGTCGCCGGACGGCCAGATGATCCGCATTCCGATCCCGGAACTCACGACCGAGCGCCGCAATGAGCTCGCCAAGCTCGCGCACAAATATGCCGAGCAGGGCAAGGTGGCCGTCCGCAACATCCGCCGCGACGGCATGGAAGCGCTCAAGAAGGCCGAGAAGGACCGCAAGATCTCGGAAGACGAGCATCGCCAGAAGTCCGACGAGGTGCAGAAGCTCACCGACCGCTACGTCAAGCAGGTCGACGACGTGCTGGCGCACAAGGAAAAAGAGATCAAGACGGTCTGATGCCCACCGCGCCGCTGCCCGCCAGTCCCGATCATCCATCGGGACCCCAGCACGTCGCCATCATCATGGATGGCAATGGACGTTGGGCGAAGGCACGTGGCCTGCCGCGCGTTGCGGGCCATCGGCGCGGCGCCGATGCGGTACGCCGCGTGGTGCGCGGTGCCGGCGAACTGGGCATTCCCGTCCTTACACTCTTTGCCTTCTCGACGGAGAACTGGACTCGGCCCGCCGACGAGGTCGCCGACCTGATGGGCCTCCTGCGCCACTATCTGCGCAACGAACTCGAGGAGTTGCGCAAGAACGGGGCGCGGCTGAGGGTCATCGGTAACCGCGACGGGCTGGCGGCCGACATCGTGCGGGACATCGCCGATGCCGAGAAGACGACGTCCAGTAACGCGCGCATCGACGTCAATATCTGCATCAACTACGGCGCACGCGACGAGATTCTGCGCGCGACCCGGCGGATGGCGCAGAAGGTCGCGAGCGGCGAGATCACAGTCGATGGCATCGACCAGAACAGCTTCGAACGCGAACTTCTGACGGCCGGCCTGCCCGATCCGGATCTCCTGATCCGGACCAGCGGCGAGAAGAGGATCAGCAATTTCCTGCTCTGGCAATGCGCCTACTCGGAGCTGGTTTTCGTCGACACGCTGTGGCCGGACTTCGGCAAGGAACACCTGGAACAGGCCATCGTGGAGTTCCGGCGGCGTGAGCGGCGGTATGGCGGCGTCGGAAGCTGAAGCCCCTGCGCCCCGTGGCGGGCGCTTCGCCGGTCTGCTCGTACGGGCGCTCTCGGCCATCGTGCTTGGCCCGCTGCTGCTTGCGGCCGTTTGGTGCGGCTATCCTTGGATCGATCTGATCGCGGCGCTGGCGGCGCCGGTCATGATCTTCGAATGGACGCGACTCACCCGCGGTGCGCCGGTTTTGCGTGTGCTGGCATGGGCGTATGGGCTCGCCGCCCTGCTGGCCCTGCTGTGGCTGCGACACCAGCCGGCGTTCGGCCGCGAAACCATCCTCTGGGTGCTGATCTGCATCTGGGCGACCGATATCGGCGCCTATTTCGTCGGGCGCACCGCCGGCGGGGCCAAGCTCGCGCCGCGCATCAGCCCTGGCAAGACCTGGTCGGGTCTGATCGGTGGCATGGCCTGGGCGGCTGTGGCGAGTGCGGTGACGGGTTATGCCTTCGGGCTCGGCGAAACGGTGCATCTCGCCCTCGCAGGCGCGGCGCTCGCGGTCGTCGGGCAGGCGGGCGACCTGCTCGAATCGGCCGCCAAGCGGCGCGCCGGGGTGAAGGACAGCGGTCGTCTGATCCCGGGGCATGGTGGATTGCTGGACCGGATCGACGGGCTGATGGCGGTCCTGGTCGCCGTCGCCGTCGCACGGCTTGTCGCGGGCACTTCGTGGCCCTGGACATGAGCAAGTGGGTCGCGCCTTCCCCTGAACACCCTCGAGGGATCACCATTCTCGGTTCGACCGGCTCGGTGGGCCAGAGCACGGTCGATCTGATCGAGCGGGATCCCGCACGCTACCGGGTCGAAGCGCTGGTCGCCAACAGCTCGGTCGAACTGCTGGCCGAGCAGGCGAGGCGCCTGCGGGCCCGCTTGGCCGTCGTCGCCGATCCCGGGCGCTACCGCGCGCTCAAGGAGGCCCTCGCCGGCACCGCGGTCGAGGTCGCCGCCGGCCCGGATGCCGTGGTCGAGGCAGCTTCGCGGCCGGCCGAATGGGTGATGGCGGCCGTGGTCGGCTTCGCGGGTCTCGCACCGACCCTGGTCGCCGCCCGCCGCGGCGCGATGGTGGCCCTGGCCAACAAGGAAGCGCTTGTCTGTGCAGGGCGTCTGCTGCTCGACGCCATCGAGCACTCGGGCGGCGTCCTCCTGCCGGTGGATTCCGAGCACAACGCGATCTTCCAGGTCTTCGAGCCCAACCAGCGTCATGCGGTGGACCGGCTGATCCTGACCGCTTCGGGCGGACCGTTCCGCAACTGGTCGCTGGCTGACATGGCCGACGTCACACCCGAGCAGGCGCTGGCACATCCCAACTGGGACATGGGCGACAAGATCTCGATCGATTCGGCGACGATGATGAACAAGGGGCTCGAACTGATCGAGGCCCAGCTCCTGTTCGGCCTGCCGGAGAACCAGGTCGACATCGTCGTGCATCCGCAATCGGTCATCCATTCGATGGTGTCCTATCGAGATGGCTCCGTGCTGGCCCAGTTGGGAACGGCCGACATGCGTATCCCCATCAGCCATGCCCTGGGGTGGCCCTCGCGCATCGACGGCCCATCGGCCAAGATCGATTTCATGAGCATTCCGGCGCTCACCTTCGAGCGGCCCGATTCCGGCCGCTTTCCGTCCTTACGGTTGGCGCGCGAAGCTCTGGTGACGGGCGGCTATGCGCCCATCGTGTTGAATGCAGCGAACGAGGCGGCGGTGGCGGCTTTCCTGGCGCGCCGGATCGGCTTCCTCGACATCGCTCGCATTGTCGAGGATGTGATGGCGGGGTGGAACGGCCTCTCCGACGCGGTGGATGCCCTCCAGCAGGTGGAGGCGGCGGATCTGGAAGCGCGCAGGGCGGCTGAGGGCTTCTGCCGGGCCAAAGCCTTAAGTAATTGAAGTATAACGAGTTAACTGGTCGAGTAGGGCATGCAAAGCATCGTCAGCCTGTTTACGACATACCTGCCGTACTTCTTCCTGGTCCTGACGCTCCTGGTGTTCGTTCACGAGTACGGCCACTACTGGGTCGGGCGTCGGTTCGGCATCCATGCCGAAGTTTTCTCGATCGGATTCGGGCCCGAGATATTCGGTTGGACCGACCGCAACGGTACGCGCTGGAAGATCTCGATCATCCCGCTGGGCGGCTATGTGAAGTTCCTGGGCGACAACGACGCCACGAGCGCCACGCCGAGCGATGAGCCGCTTTCTCCCAGCGAGCGCAAGCGCGCCTTCTTCAGCCAGCCGCTCTATGCGCGCGCCGCGGTCGTGCTGGGCGGGCCCATGGCCAACCTCCTTTTCGCATTCCTGCTGCTGACGGGCGTGTTCTTCTTCGCGGGCGAGCCCTATACGCCCACGACGGTTGCAGTCCAGGTCGAAGGACCCGCGGCCAGGGCCGGGCTGCGCACGGGTGACGAGATCGTCCGCCTCGCGGACAAGCGCATCGACCGCTACGAGGACATCCAGGAGGCCCAGTTCCTCTACTGGGCCAAGCCCATGCCGGTCGAATACCGCCGCGGCAACCAACTGCTCCGCGGCGAGATCCAGCCGCAGTATTGCGAGCGCACCGATCGCTACAACAACACGCTGCGCTACGGCGACCTCGGGATCGACCAGTTCATCCGCCCCGTGGTCGGTGGCTTCACCGCGAACAGCCCGGCCGAGGCCGCGGGGCTTAAGGTCGGTGATCTTCTGGTGGCGATCGACGGCAAGCCGGTCGAATATTTCTCCCGCATCCCCGAACTGATCGGCAAGAGTGGCGGCCAGCCCGTGCAGGTCAAGTACGAGCGCGAAGGGCGCTACGGCGAGACGACCATCACGCCCATCGTCGACAAGACCGTCGATTGTGCCGGCAAGGAGCAGATTGTCGGGCGCCTTCGCGTGCGTCCCGCGGCCGTGACCGAGTTGCGGCAGCATGGCGTGATCGGGGCCATGGGAGCGGGTGTGCGCGCCGTGTGGGGCATGACTTCCATGTTCTATACGTCCATGGGACAGATCCTGACCGCGACACGGCCTGTGGATGAACTGGGCGGGCCGATCCGCATCGCCAAGGCGGCGGGCGAGGCGTCCTACGCCGGCTGGGCGGGTATTCTCAATCTCGTCATCGCGTTGTCCGTGGTGCTGGGCATCTTCAATTTGCTGCCGGTGCCCATGCTCGATGGCGGCCATCTCGCGATGTATGCCTATGAAGCCGTGCGCGGAAAGCCGCTGAGCCTTCGCGCACAGGAAGTGGGACTGAAGCTCGGATTCGCACTGGTGATCGGCATGGCGCTGATCGCAACTTTCAATGACATCAGGCTTTTGCTGCGCTGAGTTGAGGCGTTGGCGCTGCTTCGCAACTGGGGACAAAAGGGGTGGCTTAGAACCCCTTGCCGGTCTAGAAAGCTGCGTTCACGTTTTTGACCATCGGCAGGTCTGACTGGCGCCGGGGGTGAGTTTGATCTTTCGTTGGGCCGTACTGGCCATTGTTGCAATCCTGTCCTTGAGCGCGCCGGCACACGCCCAACGTGGTGCTGCGGCCGGCGGTACGATTGCCGGAATTCAGATCCAGGGAAATGTCCGCGCGGAGCCGGAAACCATCCGCTCCTATCTGCAACTCAAGGTCGGGGAGCCTTTCGACGCGGCCGCGGCCGACCGCTCGCTGAAGGCGCTGTTCGCGACCGGGCTGTTCTCGGACGTTGTGATCGAGATGCAGGGGGCCACCCTCGTTGTGAAGGTGACCGAGAACCCGATCATCAATCGCGTCGCGTTCGAGGGGAACAGCAAGATCGAGGACGACAAGCTGCGCGACGAAGTGCAGTCGAAGCCTCGTCAGGTCTATACCCGCGCGCGCGTGCAGGCCGACGTCGATCGGATCCTGACGATCTACCGGCGCAGCGGCCGCTACAATGCCTCCGTCGAGCCCAAGGTCATCAACCTGGAGCAGGGCCGCGTCGACCTGGTTTTCGAGATCAACGAGGGCGACGTCACCGGCGTGAAGCGCATCAGCTTCGTCGGCAACGAGGCCTTCGGCGACGGCACGCTGCGCGGCAAGATCCGGACCTCCGAGAGTGCCTGGTGGCGTTTCCTGTCGTCGGACGACCGCTTCGACCCGGACCGGCTGAACCTCGATCGCGAGCTTCTGCGCAAATTCTATCTGTCCGAGGGGTATGCCGACTTCCGCGTGGTTTCTGCGGTCGCTGAGCTGGCGCCCAACCGCGAGGGCTTCTTCATCACCTTCACGATCAGTGAGGGGCCGCGCTACAAGTTCGGCAAGGTCGACGTCACCAGCCGCTTCCAGGGTCTCGATACCGACGTTCTGCAGACCTTCCTCACCATCGCCCCGGGCGACTGGTTCGATGCCGATGCCATCGAGAAGTCGGTTTCCAACATCCAGGAGGCGGTGGGCTCGCTGGGCTACGCCTTCGTGGAAGTGCGCCCGAACATCCGGCGCAACAAGGACAACGATACCGTCGACGTGATCTTCGACGTCCAGGAAGGCCCCCGCGTCTACGTCGAGCGCATCAACATCTCGGGCAACACCCGTACGCTCGATAAGGTCATCCGGCGCGAGTTTCGCCTGGCCGAAGGCGATGCGTTCAGCACAGCCAAGGTCCGACGCAGCCAGCAGCGCCTCCGGAACCTGGGATTCTTCGAGAAAGTCGACGTATCGGCCGCGCCGGGTTCGTCGCCGGACAAGACGAACCTCGAAGTCCAGGTGGTCGAGCAGAGCACGGGCGAAATCTCGTTCGGCGCCGGTTACTCGACGACCGCCGGCATCGTCGGTGACATCGCGATCAAGGAGCGTAACCTGCTGGGCAAGGGGCAGGAGGCACGCCTCGGCCTCTCGCTTGGTACGCTCAGCACCTCGATCGACCTGGGTTTCACCGAGCCCTACTTCATGGATCGGCAGGTCTCGGCCGGTTTCGACCTCTTCCGGACGTCGAATGATCGCCAGTCGGTCGCGAGCTACAGCGACCGCAGCCTGGGCTTTGCCCTGCGCGGCGGCTGGGCCTACTCCGAGGATATCCGGCAGATCGTCCGGTATACGCTCCGGCAGACGGACATCTACAACGTCCAGCCCTGGGCCTCGCCGCTCATCCAGCAGAGTTCGGGCACGCAGGTCGTTTCCGAAGTTTCCGAGACGATTCTGTGGGATACCCGTGACGTCCGTCTCAATACGACCAAGGGCTTCATGGTGCGCAACTCGATCGCCGCAGCCGGCTTGATCGGAACGGAGCAGTACCTGCGCACTACGGCCGACGCGGTTTATTACAAGTCGCTGTTCGAGGATTTCGTCTGGTCGATCGGCGCTTCGGCCGGCCTCGTGTTGCCCTACAACGGATCCTACATCCGCCTGAACAATCTGTTCTTCATCGGCGGCGACACGATGCGCGGCTTCACGGTCGGCGGTATCGGCCCCCGCGACGGGAACACGACGGACTCTCTCGGTGGTCAGTACTACTATACCGCCACGACCGAGCTCTCCTATCCGCTGCCGCTGATTCCGAAGGAGGTCGGCCTTCTGGGCAAGGCGTTCGTGGACATTGGCTCGCTGTGGGGCGTCCAGGCGCAGAGCTATGGCGCGACCTCGGTTCTGACCAGCCAATTGATGCGCGTTTCTACCGGTGTCGGCGTCCAGTGGGTTTCGCCGTTCGGCCCCATCCGCATCGACTACGCGGTCCCGATCCAATACGAGTCGTGGGACAAGCAGCAGGCCGTGCGGTTCAGCTTCGGCACGCGCTTCTGAGCGGGAAGAGGCCACGGTCATGAACGCCCACACCGAGAATGCCGGCGCTGTCACGGCGACATCCGTCGACATAAAGCGGATCCTGCAGATGATCCCGCATCGCTACCCGATGCTGATGGTCGACAGGGTGGTCGACATGAAGCTCGACCAGAGCGCGGTGGGCATCAAGAACGTCAGCATCAACGAGCCTTTCTTTCAGGGGCATTTCCCCTCCGAACCGGTCATGCCGGGCGTTCTGGTCGTCGAGGCGATGGCCCAGACGGCCTGCGTTCTCGTGGTCTCGACTTTCGGTTCCGATTCCGAGGGCAAGCTGGTCTACTTCATGTCGATCGACGGGGTGCGCTTCCGCCGCCCGGTCGTGCCGGGCGACCGCCTCGAGCTGCACGTCCAGAAGATGCAGAGCCGCGCCAATGTCTGGAAATTCTCCGGCAAGGCGATGGTCGAGGGCAAGGTTGCCGCCGAAGCGACCTTCGCCGCGATGATCCGCGATCGCTAGACCGTAGACGAACAGGGAGGGGGAAGATGCCCGATACCCAGGCCGCCAACTATCGCATGCTGCACACGATGATCCGCGTTCGGGATCTCGACAAGTCGCTGGCCTTCTACACCGGGCCGATGGGCATGAAGCTGCTGCGCAAGCGCGACGTGCCGGACGGCAAGTACAGCCTGGCTTTCGTGGGCTACGGCGAGGAACCCGAGCATTGCGTCGTCGAGCTCACCCACAACTGGGATCAGGAAAAGCCCTACGAGCTGGGCACCGGCTTCGGCCATCTCGCGGTCGGCGTACCCGACGCGTACAAGCTCTGCGAGGAAGTCACCAAGGCCGGCGGCAAGGTCACGCGCCCGGCGGGCCCGGTGAAGTTCGGTACGACCGTGATCGCCTTCGTGGAAGACCCCGACGGCTACAAGATCGAGCTGATCGAGCGTAAAGGCTGAGCTTCGCTCAGCCTTGGGAAGCGGCAGGATATTGCCCTCGGGGCAATGTCCGGGAGCGTCGAAGGAAGAAAAAGCCACTCGAAGCTCAAGCTGCTTTCATCCAATGAAAAAAGGCCCGCATCGCGGGCCTTAATTCGTTGAGGCGATCGGGGCCTAGAAAAACCGCCAGTTGGAGACGATCATTGTCAGCACCGCGCCGGTGACTCCGGCGATGGCGACGAACAGCCACGTCCGGGCGCCGTTGGCGCGGAAATTGTCATTGGCCGGCGGACCGAGCCGCACGACGCGCTGCCTGGTCCTCGGTGTCTGGACGGCCGCCCAGGATGTTTCCCCCCGGTGCGGCCCAAACGATGATTTCACCATGTCGCTTCCCTCCCGGAGAGCGAACTAGCCCCGCATGTGAAGCGGCTTGTAGGGGCGTTCGGTCTGTCCGTTATAGAGCTGCCGGGGACGGCCGATCTTCTGGTCCGGGTCCTCGATCATCTCGTTCCACTGCGAAATCCAGCCGACCGTGCGCGCCACCGCGAAGAGAACGGTGAACATGGAGGTCGGGATGCCGATCGCGCGGAAAATGATGCCCGAGTAGAAGTCGACGTTCGGATAGAGCTTCTTCGAGACGAAGTAGTCGTCCTTGAGCGCAATCTGCTCCATTTCCATGGCCAGCTCGAGCAGCGGGTCGTGGGTGATGCCGAGCGAGGTCAGTACTTCGTGGCAGGTCTGGCGCATGACCTTGGCGCGCGGATCGTAGTTCTTGTAGACGCGATGGCCGAAGCCCATCAGGCGGGTGTGGTCGGCCTTGTCCTTCACGCGCGACAGGAAGCCCGGAATGTTCTGCTTGCCGCCGATCTCGTGCAGCATGTTGATGACGGCCTCGTTGGCGCCACCATGGCTCGGGCCCCACAGCGAGGCGATGCCCGCCGCGATGCAGGCGAACGGGTTGGCGCCGGACGAGCCAGCGAGGCGGACGGTCGAAGTCGAGGCGTTCTGCTCGTGATCGGCGTGGAGCATGAGGATGCGGTCCATCGCCTTCTCGACGATCGGGTTCACCTCGTACTCCTCGGCTGGAACCGAGAACATCATGCGCAGGAAGTTGGCGGCGTAGGACAGATCGTTGCGCGGATAGACGAACGGCTGGCCGACCGAATACTTGTAGGCCATCGCCGCGATGGTCGGCATCTTGGCGACCAGGCGGTACGACGCGACCATGCGCTGGTGCGGGTCATGGATGTCGAGCGAGTCGTGATAGAAGGCTGAGAGGGCGCCGACGACGCCGCAGCAGATCGCCATCGGATGGGCGTCGCGACGGAAGCCGCGATAGAACTGGCTGAGCTGCTCGTGAACCATCGTGTGGTTCGTGATGTCCTTTACGAACTTGTCCTTCTGCGCCTTATTCGGCAGGTCGCCCTTCATCAGCAGGTAGGCGACTTCCATGAAGTCGCTCTGCTCGGCAAGCTCCGAGATGTTGTAGCCGCGATGGAGGAGGAGGCCTTCGTCGCCGTCGATATAGGTGATCTTCGAGCCGCACGAACCGGTCGAGGTGAAGCCGGGGTCGTAGGTGAACATCCCCGAATCGCCGTAGAACTTGCGGACATCGACCAGGCGCGGCCCCATGGTGCCGTGGATGATCGGCATCTCATAGGTCTTGCCGGTTTCGTTGTCGGTAAGCGTCGCGGTCGATTTGGCCATGGGGTGAACTCTTTCGCAGGCTCGATTCGGGCAAGGCGCGTGCACCCCGCGGGGTGCCGTTCGCCGGTTCGCCGGCACCCTAACAAGCCCCCAAAGAAGGCGCAATTGTGCAGCCGCGCCGCTATTTCGCGAGGCGTAGAAAACGCGGCAGGCGGCCATCGAGAAGAACCAGGGCGAGCCCGATCAGCAGCATGCCGGCAAACTGCTGCGGCTGCAGCCGCTCGCCGAGGACCAATGCGCCGAGTCCGATCGCCGTCACTGGTATCAGGAACGTCACCAGGAGCAAGTTGGTCGGTCCGGCCACTGCAAGAATGCGGAAATACAGGACATATGCGAGCGCGGTCGACAGCAGAGCGAGGCCCAAGAGCGCCGACCAGGTTGAGAACGAAGGCAGGGCCGTCAATTCCCAGGGCCGGTCGACCGTCAGCATGATCGGCAGAATCAACATGGCGCTTGCCGTGACCTGGCCGGCCGCCGCGTCGAGCGGCGCCACCCCCAATCGGCTGAAGCGCCGTCCGAAGACGCCGGCGAAGGCATAGGAGAGAGCAGCGCCAAGGCAGGCGAGCTGACCGGCGATGTCTGGCGCTGCGATGATCGCCCGAGGCCCCATCAATACCGCGACGCCGCCGAGACCGAGCAGCAAGGCTCCGAACTTGAGTCCGCCGATCCGTTCTTCGCGTGCGATGAAGTGTCCGACCAGCAGGCTGAAGAGGGGCGTCGTCGCGTTCAGGATCGAGGCGAGACCGGAGGCGATCTGCGTCTGGCCCCAGAAGATCAGGCCGAAGGGCAGGAGATTGTTGAGCGTGCCCATCGCGGCGAAGGAGCGCCACGGCGTGCCACGCCGGAAGAGTGGCCGGCCGGCCATGACGAGCACGACGTTCAGTGCAAGGGCCGCCAAGGCGACACGGCAGAATACCACCGTCAGCGGCTGCAGTTCGGCCAGCGCCACCTTGGCGAAGAAGAACGATCCGCCCCACAGGACGGACAGCGACAGCAACCAGATCCAGACATGCGTGCTCATCGACAGAGCCTGACGGCCGCGAGCATCGGGTTCTATCCGGTAGCCGCCCGCAATCGCGCCTCGTCTCCAGGCACCGCTACTCTTAACTCTGGACCTGAACCTTTGCCCAAGTGTCCCGCAGGTCGATCGTGCGGTTGAACACCAGAGCCTTCGACTGGCTCGCCATGTCCGGGCAGAAATAGCCCAGCCGCTCGAACTGCACCGCTTCCCCTTCAGGCGTCTCTGCCAATGAAGGCTCCAGCAGTGCGCCCGACAGGACTTCGAGCGAGCCTGGATTCAGGTCGGCGTCGAGATCGCCACCGGCGCCCGGGTCAGGGCGGTTGAAGAGCGTGCTGTACAATCGGACTTCGGCGGGAAGTGCATCCCGGGCGGACACCCAGTGCAGGGTGGCCTTTACCTTTCGACCGTCCGGCGCGTTGCCGCCGCGGCTCGCCGGATCGTAGGTGCAGCGCAGTTCGACCACGTTGCCGTCGGCGTCCTTGACCACCTCGCGGCAGGTGACGAGATAGGCGTAGCGCAGCCTGACTTCCCGCCCCACCGCCAGCCGGAAGAATTTGTTCGACGGATTCTCCATGAAGTCGTCGCGCTCGACGAAGATTTCCCGGCCGAAGCGAAGAGTGCGCGTGCCGGCGGCCGGATCCCCCGGATGGTTGACGGCCTCCAGCTCTTCGACGTGATC
The DNA here is from genome assembly GCF_019039055.1 of Reyranella humidisoli. Classification (NCBI taxonomy): domain Bacteria; kingdom Pseudomonadati; phylum Pseudomonadota; class Alphaproteobacteria; order Hyphomicrobiales; family Reyranellaceae; genus Reyranella; species Reyranella humidisoli. The sequence goes on along the minus strand of NZ_JAHOPB010000003.1, from coordinate 394,692 downwards.
TTCGGGAAAGTTCTCGATCACCAGCTTGAGAGGCCGCAGGACGGCCATGCGCCGATACGCCACCTGATTGAGATGGTCGCGGATCGCGTGATCGAACATGGCGAGATCGACGACGCTGTTGGCCTTGGACATGCCGATGCGCCGAACGAAGTCGCGGATCGCCTTCGGCGGCACGCCGCGGCGGCGCAGGCCTGCCAGGGTCGGCATGCGCGGATCGTCCCAACCGTTCACGATGCCGCGCCGTACCAGATCGGTCAGGTGGCGCTTGGAAAGGACGGTGTAGCCGATATTGAGGCGGGCGAATTCGGTCTGGCGCGGCCGCGCCGGCACCGGCAGGTGGTCGAGGAACCAGTCGTAGAGGGGACGATGGTCCGCGAATTCCAGGGTGCAAAGCGAGTGCGTGACATGTTCCAGGGCGTCGGACTGGCCATGCGCGAAATCATAGGTCGGGTAGATGCACCACTCAGTGCCCGTACGCGGGTGAGACGTGTGCAGGATGCGATACAGGACGGGATCGCGCATGTTGATGTTGCCGGACGCAAGGTCGATCTTTGCGCGCAACACGCAGGCGCCGTTGGGAAACTTGCCGGCGCGCATGTCGCGAAACAGGGCGAGATTCGCTTCCACCGAGCGGTCGCGATCTGGCGAGGCGCGGCCCGGTTCGGTCAGCGTGCCGCGCATTGCCCGCATCTCGTCGGGCGGGGTGTCGTCGACATAGGCGAGGCCGGAGCGGATGAGATGCTCGGCCCAGTCGTACAATGTCTGGAAATAGTCCGACGCATGGTGCAGATGCTCGCCCCAGTCGAAGCCGAGCCACCGTACGTCCCGCTTGATGCCGTCGATGTACTCCTGCTCCTCCTTCACGGGGTTGGTGTCGTCGAAGCGAAGGTGGCAGCGGCCGCCATACTCGGTCGCAATTCCGAAATTCAGGCAGATGGACTTTGCGTGGCCAAGATGCAGATAGCCGTTCGGTTCCGGTGGAAAGCGCGTAACGATGCTCTGCACTTGTCCGCGGGCGAGATCGGATTGAACGAGGTCCCGAATGAAATCCCGGGCCTCTTCGTTCCCAGTGGCCTCCGGCATCGGCTTCTTGTCATCCATTACCTGTCTCCCGATCAAGCGGCAGCCGCCAGCAATCGCACCTTGCTCTCGGCGGGACCGAGCGCGGCCAGCACTTCGAAGATGCCGGGCGAAGTGGTCGAGCCGGTCAGCGCGACACGGAGCGGCTGTGCGACCTGGCCGAGCTTCAGCCCGTTCTCCTCGGCGAACTTGCGCACGGCTTCTTCGATCGCCTTTTCACTCCAGTCGCTCGCCTGCGGCTCCAGCGCCGGCGCGAGCTTGGCCATGACGGTACGGGCGTCGGGCGTCAGCACGCCGAGCGCCTTGTCGTCGGAGATCGGCGGCGCGCCGGTGCGTGCGTAGAAAGCAAGACTGTCCGCGAGTTCGACCAGCGTGCGTGCGCGCGGCTTCACGCCGTTCAGGCCGCGCAAGATGCGCTCGCGGCCGGCGTCGTCGACCTTGCCGCCGAGCTTCTCCTCGATGCGCGGCAGCACCAGCGGCAGCAACTCGGCATCCGGCGTCTCGCGCAGGTAGTGCGCATTGAGGTTGGTGAGCTTGGCCATGTCGAAGCGCGAGGCCGAGCGGCCGACGCCGTCGAGGTCGAACCATTCGATCGCCTGCGCCGTCGAGATGATCTCGTCGTCGCCATGGCCCCAGCCCAGCCGCAGCAGATAGTTGCGCAGCGCCGCCGGCAGGAAGCCCATGTCGCGATAGGCGTCGACGCCGAGCGCGCCGTGGCGCTTGGAGAGCTTGGCGCCGTCGGGTCCGTGGATCAGCGGGATATGGGCGTAGACCGGCTCGGGCCAGCCCATGGCGCGGATGATCTGGAGCTGGCGGAAAGCGTTGTTCAGGTGATCGTCGCCGCGGATCACGTGCGTCACGCCCATGTCGTGGTCATCGACGACGACGGCCAGCATGTAGGTCGGCGTGCCGTCGGCGCGCAGCATGATCATGTCGTCGAGCTGGGCGTTCTCGACAGTAACCTCGCCCTGCACGGCGTCCTTGATGACAGTCTGGCCGGTCTGCGGCGCCTTCAGGCGAACGACCGGCTTCACGCCGGCGGGCGCCTCCTTCGGGTCGCGGTCGCGCCAGCGGCCGTCGTAGCGCATCGGCTTGCCGGCAGCCTTCTGCGCCGCGCGCATCTCGTCGAGCTCCTGCGGCGAGGCATAGCAGTGATAGGCATGGCCCTTGGTCAGCATCTCGAGCGCGACTTCGGCGTGACGCGCGGCCCGCGAGAACTGGTAGGTGACCTCGCCGTCCCAGGGCAGGCCGAGCCACGACAGGCCGTCGAGGATCGCGGCGATCGCGGGCTCCGTCGAGCGCGCGCGATCGGTGTCCTCGATGCGCAGCAGGTACTTGCCGCCGTGGTGTCTGGCGAACAGCCAATTGAACAGGGCGGTGCGGGCGCCGCCGATGTGAAGGTAGCCGGTCGGCGAGGGGGCGAAGCGGGTTACGACGGTCATCGGCCTGGGAACTTGTGCGGGGTGAGTGCGATTTCGCCGCATTTAGGGCTAAAAAGCGCGCCGTAGGTAGGCGAGCGTCCCAAACGTGTCAAACCCACGCGTCTGGATTCTGGAGCAGCTGGACGCCGAGCGCGGCCGGTGGATGCTGTGGCTGCCCGTCGCGCTGGGGCTGGGCATCGCTGTCTATTTCGAACTGCCGAGTGAACCCGCTCTCTGGCTAGGGCCGGCACTGGCGGCCGTTGCGACGGCTCTCGCTGTCCTGTCGCCCGCGGGAAGTCTGGCGCGGGCGCTGGCTATCGGCGCGGTTGCCGCCTCGACGGGCTTGGGCCTTGTTGCCTGGCGCACCGCGAGCCTCGCGGCTCCCACGCTCAGTCGCCCCCTGTTCAGCCTCAACGTCGAGGGAAGAGTAAGCGACATCCAGCGGCTGCCCGATGGCGTGCGCGTGGTGCTCGAAGCCGTGCGCCTCAGGGGCAACGGCGTGCCGCCGCCGGAGATGATGCCGGCGAAGGTGCGCGTAACGCTGAATCGCGGTGCGCCACCGCTTACCATCGGCGACCGGCTGCTGGTTCTGGCCAATCTCTCGCCGCCGGCCGGCCCCGCGTCGCCCGGCGCTTTCGATTTCCAACGCGTCGCCTGGTACCAGCAGCTCGGCGCCGTCGGCTACGCGCTGGCGCCCGCGACGGTGATCGAGCGCGGCAAGCCCGACGGCTTCGTGCGCACGCTCGACGCGCTACGCACCGATCTGGCCGCGCGCATCCTGAAGGTGCTGCCGGGGCCCGCGGGCGGTGTGGTGGCGTCGCTGCTGGTGGGTGAGCAGACCGCCGTCGACAAGGACGTGGCGCAGGCGATGCGCGATTCGGGCCTGGCGCACATCCTGTCGATCTCGGGCCTGCACATCGTCTTCGTCGTCGGCCTCGTGATGGGCATCGTCCGCTACGGCATCGCACTCGCGCCGGCATTGGCTCTGCGCATCGACGCCAAGAAGGTGGCGGCCGTGCTCGCGCTGATGGCGGCGCTGTTCTACACGGCGCTCGCGGGCGCTCCCGTGCCGGCGCAACGCGCCTGCGCGATGGCGGCCTTCGCGCTGCTGGCCATCCTGCTCGACCGCACGGCACTGTCGCTGCGGCTTGTTGCCTGGTCGGCGGTGATCGTCCTCCTCATCGCGCCGGAATCGCTGACCGGCGCGTCCTTCCAGATGTCATTCGCCGCCGTCGTCGCCTTGATTGCCGGCTGGGAATCTGCGGCGCCCCTGCGTCGCCGCCTGCACGAGCGAGCCGAACTCTCGCATCATCGCTGGGCATGGCGCATCGGCGCGGCGATCGCTGCCAGCCTCCTCACGACCCTGATCGCCTCGGTCGCCACTGGCGCCTTCGCGGCCTACCACTTCAACCGCCTGTCATTGCTCGGCGTCGTCGCCAACCTGCTGGGCGTGCCGCTCACCGGCTTCTGGATCATGCCGTGGGGCCTGCTGGCGATGCTGCTGATGCCGTTCGGTCTGGAAGCCTTCGCGCTGGTGCCGATGGGCTGGGGCGTCGATGCGCTGAACGCCATCGCCTTCCATGTCGCGGCGTGGCCCGAATCCGCGGTTCTTGTGCCGTCGCTGCCCGGTGCGAGCCTGTGGCTGCTCACGGCCGGCGGTCTGTGGCTCTGCCTGTGGCAGAGACGCTGGCGCTATGCCGGACTGCCCGTGGTCGTGATTGGCCTGATGCTCGGTCCGCCGCCCGCGCCCGACCTGCTGATGAGTGAGGACGGTCGCGTGCTTGGCCTGCGCGACGAGAAAGGCGTCGTCCACGTGGCCTCGGCACGAACCGACCGGTTCGTGAGCGATTCGTGGGCACGGCGGCAGGGGCAGGAGGGCGCCAAACGCTGGACCGTCAGCGCCGACGAGCAGGCGTCCGGCCTCGGCTGCAATACCGGTCTCTGTCGATGGCGCAAGGGACCGTGGCGCATCGCGATGGTGAGCGACGAGAGGCGGCTCGCCGAGGCCTGCGGCTCGGCTGACATCGTGCTCGCGACTGTCGACGCTCAGGCGCGCTGCAGAGGACCGCGCCTCGTGATCGATCGGCGCGACGCCTGGAAGGAAGGAGCGCATGCGCTGTGGCTGGACGATCTCACGGTGAGGCGCGAGACCTCCAACGGCCGCCGCGGTGACCGTCCATGGGTGCCCAACAGTTCGATGCGCCAGGGCGCGGTCAAGGCACCGGGTGCCTGACGCTGACGTTCCGGTCAGTGATAGCGGCGATAGAGTCCGGCGAGGCGGCCCTGGATCTTGACCCTGTCGGGTCCGAAAATCCGCGTCTCGTAGGCGGCGTTGGCGGGCTCGAGCGCGACCGACGCGCCCTTCTTGCGCAGACGCTTCAGCGTCGCCTCGGTGTCGTCGATCAGCGCCACGACGATCTCGCCAGTCTCGGCGGTGTCGGAACTCTTGATGATGGCGATGTCGCCGTTCTGGATGCCGGCGTCGATCATCGAGTCGCCCTGGACCTCCAGGCAATAATGGGCACCCGAGCCCAGCAGTGAGACGGGAACGTCGACGGTCGTGGAATTATCGCGCAGCGCCTCGATCGGTGTGCCGGCGGCGATCCGGCCATAGAGCGGGAGGCTGAGAGCCTGGGCCTCATTGGCGGCCTGGATGGCGCCGGCCAGCGGCACGCGGTCGGCGCGCACGATCTGGGGCACGAAGCCTTCGCGGGTTTCGGAGAAGCCGGCACGGCGTGCGTCGGCCAGCAGGGGGGTCACGTTCGGTGCCGGGAGGGCCGCGCTCTCGGGCAGCTTCACGACCTGCAGCGCGCGCGCGCGATGGGGCAGCCGCCGCAGGAAGCCGCGCTCCTCGAGCCCGGTGATCAGGCGATGGATGCCCGACTTGGACTTCAACCGCAGCGCTTCCTTCATCTCGTCGAAGGAAGGAGACACGCCATCGTCGTTGAGCCGCTTGTTGATGAACAGGAGCAGTTCGTTTTGCTTGCGGGTTAGCACCGTCTTCTCCCCAGAACGCCTACCGGATTTAGGAACAAATCCTGAAACCCGGCACATGTTCTAGTTTAGTTCCGCATAAACGTCAACTTATCCCAAGGAGAACCGGGATCAGTAGCCGCCGGAAAGGCTTTGGAGATCGACAACCTGCACGGTGTCTCCCGCCTTGCGCGCGGGATCGTGGGCCGGACGAATCATCAGGCCATCACATGCCGCCAGCACCGACAGCATCGAACTGTCCTGAACGGGATGCGGGTCGACGGTGAGCGATCCGTCGCCGGAACGAGCGAGACGCGAGCGGACATAGTCCTCGCGCTGGTCGTTCTGCTTCACGTCGACCGCGAGGCGGGCGGGCACGGTGCGCGCGAGATCGCCGGATTGGCCCAGCATGCGCTCGAGCGCCGGCTTCAGGAACAGGAGCGCGCAGACCATGGTGGAGACGGGATTGCCCGGCAGGCCGAGCACGCGGGCGCGATCACGCGCGGCGAACATCAGCGGCTTGCCGGGGCGCATGGCGATCTTCCAGAAATCCATGTCGAAGCCCTGCGCCTTCAGCGCGTCCTGGACGAGATCGTGGTCGCCGACGGAGGCGCCGCCCAGGGTGATCAGCAGGTCATGCTGCGCGCCGGCTTCGATGCAGCGCTCGATCAGCTTCGCGTCGTCGCGTGCGATGTCGAACAGGGTGGGCTCGCCGCCCCAGCCACGCACGAGGGCCGCGACGGCAATGCCCGAGGAGGAGACGATCTGGTTCCGGCCGACCGGCTCGCCCGGCATCACGAGTTCGTCGCCGGTCGAGAGGATCGCGACGCGCGGCTTGCGATGGACCGAGAGCCATGGATGGTTCATGGCGGCCGCCAGCGCCACATCGCGCGTCGTGAGCGTCCGGCCTGCCTCCAGCGGCGAATCGCCCGCACTGAAGTCGAGCCCGGCCTTGCGGATGTGGCGCCCGACGCTGGGCGCCTCGAGGATGGTGATCCTCGGCCCATCCGCCTTCGTGTCTTCCTGAATAACGATCGAATCGGCGCCCATCGGCAGGGGGCCGCCGGTGAAGATGCGCACGGTCTCGCCGGGCTGCAGCGCGTGGTCGTAGGACCCACCGGCTGGTGCCTGGCCCACGAGCGTCAGCACCGCCGGGACGGCGGACACGTCGGCGGCGCGCACCGCATATCCGTCCATCGCCGAGAGGTCGGCCGGCGGCTGCGTCAGCCGCGCCCGCGGCGGCACGGCGAGCACGCGGCCGGCGGCGTCGGCGACGGATACGGTTTCCGAGGGAAGCGCCTCGAAGGCCGCGATCACGCGGGCATGGGCATCACGAACGGAGAGCATTCCCGGCTTCATCGAGCTTCCCATGTCCCCGACTTGCCGCCGGACTTGTGGAGGAGCTTCACCTCGGAGATCACCATGCCGCGGTCGACCGCCTTGCACATGTCGTAGACGGTGAGGGCGGCGACGGACGCCGCCGTAAGCGCCTCCATCTCGACGCCGGTGCGGCCCTTCAGCCTGCAGGTCGCCTCGATGTCGACGGCCTTGCGCTTCGGGTCGAGCGACAGCTTCACGTCGACCGACGACAGCGAGAGCGGATGGCAGAGCGGGATCAGGTCGGGCGTCTTCTTGGCCGCCATGATGCCGGCGAGCTGGGCCACCGCCAGCACATCGCCCTTCTTGGCCTTCTTGTCGCGGATCAGCTTGAGCGTCGCGGCCTGCATGGTCACGCTGGCGCACGCGACGGCGACGCGTTCGGTGATCTCCTTGTCCCCGACATCGACCATGCGGGCGTTGCCGCCCTCGTCGAAATGGGTGAGCGTCGCCTTGCGCTTCATGCCGCCTCGCGCACCAGGATCTCGCGCACTGCCGCCTCGACGTCGGGCTTGCGCATGAAGCTCTCGCCGATCAGGAACGACGAGGCGCCGACGCGGGCCATGCGCGCGAGATCCGCAGGCGAGCCGAGGCCGCTTTCGGCCACGAGCACGCGGTCCTTCGGCACCAGCGGCGCCAGTTTCTCGGTCGTGGCGAGATCGACCGCGAGGGTCTTGAGGTTGCGGTTGTTCACGCCGATCAGGTCGGCGTCGACCTTGAGCGCACGCTCCAGTTCCTCGCCGTCATGCACCTCGACCAGCACGTCCATGCCCCATTTGTGCGCGAGCTTCGCCAGCTCCGCGGCCATCGCGTCGTCGAGGCAGGCCATGATCAGCAGGATGCAGTCGGCGCCGAGCGCGCGGGCTTCCGGCACCTGGTAGGGATCGATCATGAAATCCTTGCGCAGGACAGGCAGCTTCACCGCGGCGCGCGCCTCCGTCAGGAACTCGTCCTTGCCCTGGAAGTAGGGCTCGTCGGTCAGGATCGACAGGCAGGTCGCGCCGCCGCGCTCGTAGGAGCGGGCGAGGGACGGCGGATCGAAGTCCGGCCGGATCAGGCCCTTGCTGGGCGAGGCCTTCTTGATCTCGGCGATCAGGCCGTAGCGGCCCTCGGCGATCGTGGCCTTGAGTGCCCTGGCGAAGCCGCGCGGCGAATCGGTGTCGCGGGCGAGGTTCTCGATGACCCTGAGCGAGCGTTGCGAGATGCGCCCGGCCACATGGCGCTTCTTGTCGGCAACGATCCGGTCGAGCGTGTCGCTCATGCGCAAATCCTCTTCAATGTCGCCAGCGCTTCGCGAGCCTTGCCGCTGTCGATCGACTGGGCGGCCATGGCGGCGCCCTCCTTCAGGTCCCGCGCCTTGCCCGCGACCATGATCGCGGCGGCGCTGTTCAGCAGAACGATGTCGCGGAAGGCATTCTTCTCGCCGCCCAGCAGGGCGTGGATCGCCTCGGCATTGTGCGCCGCGTCGCCGCCCTTCAGCTGGTCGAGCGTGGCGCGCTTCACGCCGATCTCTTCCGGCGCGATCTCGATCTCGGTCACCTTGCCGTTTTCCAGCGAGGCGGCCCAGCTCGCGGTCGTGGTGGTGAGTTCGTCCATGCCGTCCTGGCCGTTCACGACCAGCGCGCGTTCGAGTCCCAGCTGGCCCAGCGCCTCCGCGACGGGCCTGAGCCAGCGGCGATCGAACACGCCCACGAGCTGGCGCGTCACCAGGGCGGGGTTCGACATCGGGCCCAGCAGGTTGAAGATGGTGCGCGAGGGCGCCAGCTCGACCCGCGGGCCGGCGACGTTGCGCATGGCGCTGTGGTGGCGGGGCGCCATCAGGAAACAGACCCTGGCTTCGACCAGCGCCTTCTCCAGCGCCTCGATCGGCACTTCGAGGCCGATGCCGAGCGCCGACAGCACGTCGGCGGCGCCGGACTTGGACGTGAAGGCCCGGTTTCCGTGCTTGGCGACCGGGATACCGGCGCCGGCCACGACGAAGGCCGAGCAGGAAGAGACGTTGTAGGTGCCGTGGTGGTCGCCGCCGGTGCCCACGATGTCGATCGTGCCCTCCGGCGCTTTCACGCGCAGCACCTTGGCGCGCAGGGCGCGCGAGCCACCGGCCAGTTCCTCGGCCGTCTCGCCGCGGACCTTCAGGCCCATCAGGAAGGCGCCCATCTGGGCCGGTGTCGCGTCGCCCGATGTCATGATGTCGAACGCGCGTTCCGCCTCGTCGATGCCGAGGGTCTCGCCGTTGCCTACCTTGGCCAGAAGGCCGCGAAAATCGTCGATGTCGCCGCTCACCGGAACCCCGTACTTTTGCCTCTTGCCGGTTCGGCCGGCGGGCGCGAAGCTATATCACATGGCACAAGAACTCATCCTCAAGGTCACCGGCATGGATTGCGACGGCTGCGTGAAGGCCGTCACCCGGGCCGCCACCGGCGCCGGCACCGCGCCTCTCTCCGTCGACCTCAAGAGCGGGGAGATGCGTCTCCCCGAGGGCGCGGACGTCCCGGCGATCACCAAGGCGATCCAGCGGGCCGGCTTCGGCGTCGCAGCCTGAACGGCTACGGTGCTGGCATCTCCGCCGACACCCGCCGCATGTGAGAAATCTGCCGTAACTGGCAGATTTTAAATGAAAAATTACGGACGGCGAGTAGCCCTTGGCTACTCAATCTTGACGCCTGCGTCCTGAATGATCTTGCGCCACTTGGTGTTTTCGATGGCGATGTATGCCTCGAATTCCTGGCGCGATTCCTTTGCGGGCACGAAGGAGAGGCTCTTCATCTTCTCCAGCACCTCGGGATCCTTGAGGATGCGCATGACCTCGGCGCTGAGCTTGTCGAGGATGGGCTCCGGTGTCTTCCCGGGTGCCGAAAGGCCGATCCAACCTACCGCGACGACGCCCTGGATGCCCTGCTCGGCGACGGTCGGCACGTCGGGCAGGAAGGGCGAGCGGCGTTCGTCGGCAATGCCGATGGCCATTACCTTGCCGGACCGCACCGGTCCGACGGCGCCGGGAACGGCGTCTGAGAGGAGTTGGATGTCGCCGCTCTGCAGCGCCATTTGGGCCTCGGCATTGCCCTTGAACGGCACGTGCGTGAGCTTGATGCCGGCCGCGCTCTTCAGCATCTCGACCGCGAGATGGCTGGCCGAACCGTTGCCCGAGGAACCGTAATTGAGATCGGCGCCGGCCTTCGCCTTGGCGACGAGATCGGCGACCGAGCCGATGCCACTCTTCAGGCCGGTCATCAGGACCTGCGGCGTCAGCCCGATATTGGCGATCGGCGCGAAGTCCTTCTGTGGATCGTACGGCAGCTTGGGATAGAGCGCCGGGCTGATCCCGTGGGTGGAGATCGTCACCATCAGCAGGGTGTAGCCGTCGGGGGCCGCCTTGGCGGCGACATCGGCCCCGATCTGCCCGCCCGCACCGGGCCGGTTTTCCGCGATGACCTGCTGTCCCAGCGCCTTGGTGAGCTGATCGGCCATCATGCGCGCCAGGATGTCCGTTGCCTGACCGGCGGGGAAGGGCACGATGATGCGGATCGGCTTGGCCGGCCATGCCTGCGCGAAGGCCGAAGGTGCGACGCTCGACGCGGCGAGCAACGAGACGAGGGAACGGCGATCAAGCATTGGCGTGTCGTTGCCGGCGTCTAAGCCGCCTTTTTCTTGTTCTGCTGGCTGGGGTGGTCGCCCGCGATCTTGAGGAAATTCTCGAGTATCTTGTGGCCGTGTTCAGAAGCGATGCTCTCGGGGTGGAACTGCACGCCGTGGATCGGCAGCGTCTTGTGGCGCAGGCCCATGATGATGTCGCCTGTCTCCGCGGTGACTTCGAGGTCCTTAGGGAAATCCTTCCGGTCGACGATCAGCGAATGGTAGCGCGTCGCCTGGAAGGGCGAGGGCACGTCCTCGAACACGCTCTGGTTCTTGTGCGAGACGCCCGACAGCTTGCCGTGCATCGGCATGGGCGCGCGCACGACATGGCCGCCGAACACCTGGCCGATCGCCTGGTGGCCGAGGCAGACGCCGAACAGCGGCACCTGTTCCTTCGCCGCCGCCCGGATCAGGTCCATGCAGATTCCCGCCTCGTTGGGCGTGCAGGGGCCGGGCGACAGGACAATGCCGGCGGGCTTCAGGGCCAGCGCCTCATCGACCGTGATCTGGTCGTTGCGATGCACGACGCAGCGCGCGCCGAGATCGCCCAGGAAGTGGACGAGGTTGTAGGTGAAGCTGTCGTAGTTATCGATCAGGAGAAGCATGGGGGCAGTTTATCCGGTCCGTGCTGCCTCTCATAGGCCCCTAAAAGTCCCTCGCTATTTCGCCAACTCCGGGAAGTCCTCTTCCCGGAATTCGCCAGCGCCGCGCTGGTTTGTGGCCGCGCGTTTTTCCTCGTCGCGGCGCAGTTCGACCCTGCGGATCTTGCCGGAGATCGTCTTGGGCAGTTCGGCGAATTCCAGACGGCGGATGCGCTTGAACGGCGCCAGCCGGCCGCGCAGGTGCTGGAAGATCGAGAGCGCGGTGGCCCGGTCCGGTTTGCCGCTGGCGGTCAGCGATATGTAGGCCTTCGGTATGGCCAGCCGCATCGCGTCGGGCGCCGGCACGACGGCGGCTTCGGCCACGGCGGGATGCTCGATCAGCACGCTTTCCAGCTCGAAGGGGCTGATCCGATAGTCCGACGCCTTGAACACGTCGTCGGCGCGGCCGACGTAGGTCAGGTAGCCGTCGGCATCGCGCGAGGCCACGTCGCCGGTGCGATAGACCGCCCCCGTGAGCGGCGCGATCGAGCCGTCATCCTGCTGGTAACCCTGCATCAGCGCCGCGGGACGGTGCGCCAGGTCGATGCAGATCTCGCCTTCCTCGGCATCCTTGTCGTCGGCATCGAGCAGCCGGATCCTGTAGCCGGGCAGGGGGCGGCCCATCGAGCCGGGCTTGATCGGCTGGCCGGGCGGATTGCCGACCTGGGTCGTGGTTTCGGTCTGGCCGTAGAAGTCGCGGATGGTAAGGCCCCAGGCCTTCTCGACCTGCTCGATCACTTCGGGGTTCAGCGGCTCGCCGGCCGCCAGCACCTCGCGCAGCGACGTCCTGGCGGATTTCAGATCTTCCTGGATCAGCATGCGCCACACGGTCGGCGGTGCGCAGAGCGTGGTGACCTTGTTGGCAATGACCGCATCGAGCAGATAGCGCGCGTTGAAGCGCGGCTGGTTGGCGATGAAGATCGTGGCGCCGGCGATCCACGGCGCGAAGAAGCAGCTCCACGCGTGCTTGGCCCAGCCTGGCGAGGAGATGTTGAGATGCACGTCGCCGGGGCGCAGTCCCAGCACGAAGACCGTGGTGAGATGGCCAACCGGATAACTGCGATGGGAATGCAGCACGAGCTTGGGCTTGGCCGTCGTGCCCGACGTGAAATAGAGCAGCATCGGATCGTCGGCTTGCGTCGGCCCATCCGGTGTGAATTCGGCCGGGTGATCCAGCAGCCTGGCATACGAATGCCAGCCGGCCGGGGCGTCTCCGACGGCGATGCGTGTCAGGCTCTTGTCGAAGCCCTCGAACTTCGCCGCTTCACCGGCGGCGGCCACCACATGGCGCGCCCGTCCACGCTCGAAGCGGTCGGCGAGATCGACCGGCGTGAGCAGGGTGGTCGCGGGAATGACGACGGCGCCCAGCTTCATGGCGGCCAGCATCACTTCCCAGAGCGGCGCCACGTTGCCCAGCATCAGCAGCATGCGGTCGCCGCGCTTGACGCCCAACGCGCGCAATCCGTTGGCGACCCGATTAGAGCGCTCTGACAATTCGGCGAAGGTGAGGCTTGCGGCGCCGTCGCCGACGATCGTGAGGGCGGCCTGGTTCGCCAGCGGCCCGCGCGCGAGCTCGGCGTCGAACCAGTCGAGCGCCCAGTTGAAGTGCTCCATCTGCGGCCAGCGGAAGCCACGATAGGCCGTCTCGTAATCGCCGCGCTGGGCCAGCAGGAATTCACGCGCCGCCTTGTATGTCCCAATCGTATGAGCCCCGCCCGTCATCGCATGCCTCGCATCTTGTTTCCGCCCTTGTTGAGATCTTGGACACGGGCGTAGGTTGAGGGCAACAAGAAGAAAGTGCCCCCTTGGTCGTCGAGCCCCTGATCATCGCGTTGCTGCTCGCCGCGGCGCTGATGCATGCCACCTGGAACGCGATCCTGAAGTCGGATCAGTCCGACCGTCTGGCGACGTTCGGCCTGATCATGACGACCGGCACGGTGATGGGGCTCTGCATCGTGCCGTTCGTGCCGATGATCGAGAGCGCGGCGTGGAAGTACCTGATCCTCTCGGTTGCCATCCACGTCGCCTACTATTTCTTCCTGCTGAAGGCCTATTCCTACGGCGATCTCAGTCACACCTACCCGATCGCGCGCGGTCTCGGTCCGCTGCTGGTTGCCCTGGTGTCGGGCCGTTTCATCGGCGAGCACCTGCGGCCGCAGGACATCGCCGGCGTGTTCCTGCTGAGCTTCGGCCTGGTGGCACTGGCGCTGCCGCTGAAGAACGTCGTGCCGCGACCGGGCAGTCGCCATGGCCTGGCGACACTGTTCGCGATCCTCACCGGCATCACCATCGCGGGCTATATCATCTCGGACGGGCTGGGCGTGCGCGCCGCCGGCGAGACCACTCAGCATCGCATCTCCTACATCGCCTGGCTTGCCGTGCTCGAGGGGCCGTGGCTGCTGGTGCTGGCTTTCTGGAAGCGGCCGGCAACCGTCTGGGCGCACATGAAGAAGACCTGGTATCGCGGCGTCGGGGGCGGCCTGATCGCCAATACGGGCTATGGCATCGCCATCTACGCGCTGGCGTTGGGACCGATGGCCCATGTCGCGGCGCTCCGGGAGACATCGGTGCTGTTCGGCGCCCTGATTGGCACGCTGATCCTCGGTGAGCCATTCGGGGGACGCCGCGTGGCCGCAGCGTTCGTGATCGTTTCAGGGCTTGTGCTGATGAACGGTCCGGCGCTCTTCTAGCGCCATGTCCACCCGAAATCTCGATTCCCTGATGGCGCCACGCTCGGTCGTCGCCATTGGTGCCAGCGAACGCCCCGGCTCCGTGGGCGCAGCCGTCACCCACAATCTCCTGGCCGGCGGTTTCAAGGGCGATATCCACCTGGTCAACCGCAAGGGCGGCACGATCGCCGGCCGCACGGTCTTCAAGCGCGTCTCCGACCTGCCGGAGCCCGCCGACCTCGCCGTCATCATGACGCCGGCCGAAACGATCCCCGCCCTGATCACGGCGCTGGGCCAGGCGGGCACGCACGCCGCGGTGGTGATCAGCGCCGGGCCGGGCAGCGGCCCGGATGCCGGGGCAGTGAATGCCCGGTGGCGCCAGCGGCTGCTCAACGCCGCCAAGCCGCATCTGCTGCGCATCATCGGCCCCAACTGCATCGGCTACGCCGCACCTGGGCTTGGCCTCAACGCGAGTTTCGGACCGACGCGCCTGAAGGGCGGGCGCATCGCCGCCGTGGCGCAGTCCGGCGCCGTACTGGCCGGGCTCGCGGACTGGGGCGTGGCGCAGGGCATCGGCTTCTCCCACCTGATCTCGATGGGCGACATGGCCGACGTCGATTTCGGCGACGTACTCGACATGCTTGCGCGGGACCTCGAGACGCGCGCCGTGCTCATGTACGTCGAGGGCATCACGCAGGCGCGCAAGTTCATGTCGGCGGCGCGCGGGTTGGCGCGCATCAAGCCCGTCATCGTCCTCAAGGGCGGGCGTCATGCCGCGGCGGCACAGGCGACGGCGTCGCATACTGGCTCGATGGCGGGATCGGCCGCCGTTTATGACGCGGCTTTCGCGCGCGCCGGCCTGGTGCGCGTCCTGGGCCTTGGCGAACTGTTCGATGCGGCGGAGACGCTGGGCCACAGCATCGCGCCACGCAGCGAGCGACTGGCGATCCTGACCAACGGCGGCGGCGCGGGCATCATTGCCACCGACCTGCTGATGGACGAGGGCGGCGAACTCGCGACCTTGCTGCCGCGCACAATCGGGAACCTCGATAAGCAGATGCCGCGCGCCTGGTCGCGTGCCAATCCCGTCGACATCGTGGGCGATGCCGACGGCGCACGCTACGCCGCGGCGCTGAACGGGCTGGCGGACGATCGCGGCGTCGGCGCCGTGCTGGCCATGAACGTGCCGACGGCGCTCACCTCGTCGGTCGAGGTCGCACGCGCCATCGTCGGCGCCCCCGGCGCGAAGGTCGTGCCGGTGATCGGCTGCTGGATCGGCGGTCCGGAGGCCCAGGCGGGCCGCAACGTGCTGCACGACGCCGGGATCCCGGCCTACGACACCCCATTGCGCGCCGTGCGCGGCTTCATGCACCTGGTGGAGTATCGTCGCGGCCAGCGGGCCCTGCAGCGCACGCCGCCTTCCGTGCCGGAAGTCCGTTCCGACACCGACCTCGTGCGTGCGATCGTGCAGGGCGCGCTCGCCGAGAAGCGCTCGGTGCTGACCGAGCCGGAAGCCAAGCGCGTTTTGGCGGCCTACGGCATTCCCGTCGTGCCGACCGAGATCGTGCGCGACGCCGCCGGTGCCGCCGCGGCGGCGGTGCGCATCGGCTTTCCTGTCGCGGTGAAGATCCTGTCGCGCGACATCACCCACAAGACCGATGTCGGCGGCGTGGCGCTCGACCTGATGTCCGAGCAGGCCGTTCTCGATGCCGTGCGCGAGATGACCGGCAAGGTGCTGGTCGTCGCCAACAAGGCGCGCATCGACGGGTTCGTGGTCCAGCCGATGATCCGCCGCCCGCACGCGGTCGAACTGATCCTGGGCGCAGCCGAGGATGCGGTATTCGGGCCCATCATCCTGGTGGGGCATGGCGGCGTGGCGGCCGAGGTGATCGACGACAAGGCGCTGGCGCTGCCGCCGCTCGATCCCGTGCTGGCCGAGGATGCGCTCAGCCGGACGAGAGTCGACAGGCTGCTGCGCGGCTACCGTGACCGCGCCCCGGCGGACCGGGCCGCCGTTGGCGAGGTGATGATCCGTCTCTCGCAGCTCATCGCGGATGTGGGCGAGATCGCCGAACTCGACATCAATCCGCTGCTGGCCGACGCTGACGGCGTGATCGCGCTCGATGCGCGCATCGTGGTGCAGCGCCTGAAGAAGGGGCCGGAGCGGGCGGCGCGCTTCGCCATCCGGCCCTATCCGGTCGAACTGGAAACCGAGGTCGAGCATCGCGGCGAGAAGCTTAGGCTGCGGCCGATCCGTCCTGACGACGAGCCGATGCTGCGTGCCTTCACGCGGCGCATGACACCCGAGGACGTGCGCATGCGCTTCTTTGGTCCCCTGCGCGAGATGAGCCACGAACTCGCCGCGCGATTGACGCAGATCGACTACGACCGGGAGATGGCCTTCCTGCTGCTCGAAGGCGGCAAGGACCTGGTGGGCGTCGGCCGGCTCGTGGCCGATCCCGATTTCCAGCAGGCCGAGTTCGCGTTGACGGTCGCATCCGATCGCCAGGGACGTGGTTATGGCGAGCTGTTGCTGAGGCATGTGCTGATCTACGGCAAGACGCGCGGCATCAAGCGCGTCGTCGGCCATGTGCTGCGCGAGAACAGCAAGATGCTCGATCTCGCCAAGCATCTCGGCTTCCGCCGCGAAAGCGGCCGTTCCGGCGAACCCGACATCCGGCTCATCAAGTCGCTGGCGAGCGTATAGCCACGAACAACGCTGGATTGAGGCGAAATAGTGGCCTCGGCCAAGAGGTTAGGGCATAACTCTCAGATGGCGTCGAGGAAGAACAGAAGCGGGAAGACGAACAGAAGGAGTCCGAGGCGCGGGCCCGGGTTCGTCGATCGTCTGCTGTTCCGTTACGACGCGCTCGCTGCGTGGATCTCCGGGCATCGTTGGCACTCGATCGTCATCGCCGTGGTCGTGCTGTTCTTCGGCAGCATCCTGGGCGGCTACTGGATCGCCGAGCGACTCGATCTGCGCGGCAGCGATCGAGTGGCGCGCGATACGCTTGAAGACATGAAGCGCAATGCCGCATCGCAGCCCGCGCAACCGGAAGCGAAATACGCTCGCATCGAGGATATCCCGGGCTTTCCCAAATATTCGGAAGCCGAACCGGGAAAGCCGTTGCCGACGTTCGAGGAGAAGCCGCGAGCGAAGCAGGTTGCCGCGGCCCTGTCGGCCGAACAGACCTGGCGCCGCAATGCGGTGCCCTTTCGCGACCTCAGCAGCCGGCCGCTGATCGCGATCGTGATCGACGATGTCGGCCTCGACCGCGCGCGCTCGAAGCGCGCCTGGGAGCTGCCGGGCCCGATGACCATGTCCTTCCTGCCGTACGCCAAGGACCTGCCGGAGCAGGCGCGCGCCGCGCGGGCGCGCGGACACGAGCTGATGCTGCACATGCCGATGGAGCCCAACGGCCGCAACGATCCCGGCCCGGGCGCCCTGATGGTGTCGATGTCCGACGCCGAGCTGCGCCAGCGGCTGCTGATCGCGCTCGAGAGCTTCGGCGGCTATGTCGGCATCAACAACCATATGGGCAGCCGCTTCACCGCAAGTCGACGCGGCATGGACCTGGTGATGCGCCAGCTCAAGCCGCGCGGGCTGATGTTCCTCGATTCGCGCACGACGCCGCAGTCGGTGGGCGACCAGACGGCGCAGGAGTTCGGCGTGCCGTCGATCGTGCGCCACGTCTTCCTCGACGACGAGGAGACGCTGGAGTCGGTGCGCCGCAAGCTCGCCGAGACGGAGGCCGTGGCGCGTCGGCAGGGCTTCGTGGTGGCGATCGGCCATCCGCACGACGCCACGCTGCAGGCGCTCGCCGAATGGCTGCCCACGGTGCAGGGCAAGGGCCTCGCGCTGGCGCCGTCGACTGCGATATTGCGCAAGCGCAACGGTTGGGATTGAGTCGCGCCAACAAAGAGTTGGAGGAACCGACGTGCGGTACAAGAAGCAGGCGATGATCGTGGCCCCGCAGCCCGAGCCGACGGAGGCGGGGGCCGACGTCTTGCGCGAGGGCGGCAACGCCGTCGATGCCGGTATCGCCTGCGCGCTGGTGCAGGGAGTCGTCGATCCGCAGATGTGCGGCATCGCGGGTTTCGGCTCCTGCGGCATCTACATGCCGGGCAAGAAGTTCCACGGCTACATCGACGCCCATGCGCCGGCGCCGCTCGCGGCGCGGCCCGACATGTGGGCTAACCTGATCGAGAGCGAGGCGCGCGACGGCTACGGCTTCATCCTGAAGGGAAGGGTGAACGACATCGGCTACCAGTCGATCTGCGCGCCGGCGAACCTCAAGATGTATTACGACGCGCACAGGGAGCATGGCAGCCTGCCTTGGTCGCGCATCGTCGAGCCGGCCATCGCCTGGGCCGAGAGCGGCTGGACGGTGCGGCCGCACGTCCATTTCTGGTGGGCCGACGACGGAGCCTTCGGCCGCGCCCCGAACTTCGAGCGCACCGGCTTTACGCCGGCGGCGCGAGAGCTCTACTGCCGACCCGACGGCGTGCCCAAGCGGGTGGGCGACCGGGTCGTCAACCGCGACTACGGCCAGACGCTGCGCGCCATCGCCCAGGGCGGCGCCGACGTCTTCTATTCCGGCGAGATCGCCCACGCGATCGCGGAGGACATGAAGAAGAACGACGCGCTGCTGTCGATCGAGGATCTCAAGGCGTGGCGGACCGTCCGCAACGAACCGCTCTGGGGCGAATATCGCGGCTACAAGGTCTCGACCAACCAGCCGCCGGGCGGCGGCGTGATGCTGATAGAGATGCTGAACATCCTGGAGAACTTCGACATCGGCAGCCTGGAGCATGGCTCGACTGAGCACGTGCGCATCGTGGCGGAAGCAATGAAGCGGGCGACCATCGACAAGGACGCCAAGGTCGGAGATCCGAAGTTCGTCACCGTGCCGGTCGGTGAACTGACCTCGAAGGCCTATGCCAAGGCGATGGCGGGCGAGATCGCGCGCGGGGAGAAGGCCAGCGTCACGCGGTTCAACTCAGGCGCGGTCTCCAAGGACACGACGCACATCTCCGTGCTCGACAAGGACGGCAACTGTTTCACCATGACCCACTCGCTGGGCATGCCCTCGGGCGTGATCACGCCGGGCCTCGGCTTCATGTACAACGGCTGCATGGGCGTATTCGACCCGCGCCCGGGCCGCGCCGGATCGATCGCGCCGGGCAAGGCGCGGTTCAGCTCGGTCGTGCCGTCGATCATCTTCAAGGACGGCAAGCCGCACCTGATCATCGGCGCGCCCGGCGCCACACAGATCGCCATGGGCGTGCTGCACGTCATCCTGAACGCCCTCGACTTCGACATGACGATGGTCGAGGCGGTGAGCGCGCCGCGCTTCTCCGCGACCTCGGACGCGATCGACATCTCTAACCGCATCCAGGGCCGCGTGGAGCGCGAACTGCAGGGGCAGGGCTATCCGGTCGTCCGCAGCCCCTACGGCTTCGGCTTCGCCGCCGTCCACGGCATCCGCATCCATGAAGACGGATTGGATGGCGGCGCCGACCCGGGGCACGACGGTGTTGTGATCGCGGTTTAACCACCAATCCCCGTCGTCTCGACCGAAGCACCGAGGGTGCGTAGTGGAGAGACCTTCGCTCCACTGAAGGCCGGCAAATCGTTGAGGCAAGGTCTCTCCACTCCGCGCTCCGCGCTGCGGTCGAGACGACGGGTTAAATTTCTGAGGTCGGCGAAGCCGGCGCTCGCGCCCCTTCGCTACAACGCCGGCAGATCCGGCGGCGGGCGGCGCGCGTTGGTCGCCTGTTCGAAGGCGTAGGCGAGGCGCAGCAGCGTGGCCTCGCTCCAGGCGCGGCCGGCGAAGGTGAGGCCGAGCGGATAGTCGGGCGTTTCCGTCTTGCCGACACCGGAGATGAAACCGGCCGGCACCTGGACGCTCGGATAGCCCGGCTTGGCCGCGATGGCCGCGCCGCTGGCGCCGGGGAACACCACGGCGTCGAGCCTGTGCCGGCTCATATAGGCATCCATGCCGCGGTCCTTGGCGGCCATCAGGTCCATCGCGCGCGCCGACCTGTATTCCGGCTCCGAGAGATCGCCCAATGTCTGCTCGGCTGCCAGGAACAGGTCCTGTCCATAGCGCAAGGCTCTGTCGGCGTTCGCCGTGTTGAACGCGATCACGTCGGCCATGGTCTTGATCTGCGTGCGGGTCGCCCAGTCGCGCAGGTAGAGGTTGAGATCGCGCTTCAGCTCGTAGAGGAAGACGACGGACGCGGGACCCGGCGTACCCTTGCCGGGGCTGAAGGGATTGCGGTTGAGCACCGGCATGGTCGTGCCCGGGCCGCCGATCCAGCCGATGGCCGGAATGGCCGCACGTACGACAAAGGCGCCGAGGTCTTCCAGCACCTTGATCGCCTGGGCCATCACATCCTTGCCGCGCGACGACAGCGGACCATAGAACGGGTCGTTGAGCGGATCGGCCGGATCGCTGGGCACGCCGATACGCGCGCCCTTCAGGCCGTCCTTGTCGAGACTCGCTGTATAGTCTTCTGGCCGCTGCAGCAGATACGTCGCCGGATCGTCCGGGTCGCGCGCCGCCAGCACGTTCAGCAGGATCGCCGAATCCCGCACGGTGCGGGTCATCGGACCGGCGGTGTCCTGGCTGTGCGAGATCGGGATGATGCCGCTGCGGCTGATCAGCCCGACCGTCGGCTTCACGGTGACGACGCCGTTCTGGGTGGCGGGGCTCAGCAGCGAGCCCGAGGTCTCGGTGCCGATCGCCGCGGCGCAAAGGCCGGCGGCAACCGCGACCGCCGAGCCGGCGCTCGATCCGCCGGGCAGCACGACCGGCGCGTGGTCGTCCATGAGCTTTGGCGAATAGGGGTTCCGGACATAGCCCGCGATCGAACTGTAACCCGACGGCATGCCCATCGCGAGGACGTTGGCGAATTCGGTGAGGTTCGCCTTGCCCAGGATGACCGCCCCGGCGTCCCGCAACCTCCTGACAACGGGGGCGTCGTCCCGGGCATGGGCTCCCGCCAACGCCAGCGAGCCCGCGGTGGTGGGCTGCCTGTCGCCGGTGGCGATGTTGTCCTTCACCAGGATCGGCAGGCCCGCGAGCGGCCGTTCGGCCGAGGGCTTCACGGCGTCCAGGCCGGCGGCGATCGACAGGGCATCTGGATTGGTGACGCGCACGGAGTTCAGGCCTGGGCCGTTCCGGTCATAGGCCTCGATGCGGGCGAGGTAGGCCTGGGTCAGTTCGCTGGATGTGGCGCGTCCCTGTGTCAGCGCCTCCCGCAGGTCGGCGAGCGAAGCATTGTCGACCGCGATCCGGGCGCTCTTCGAGGATTCGGTCACGACAATCACCCTTGTTGCCAATGCCAAGATTTGCAGCTCGATCATCTTTACACGATTTGGATTAGTCCGGAATTTCAGGAGATGTTCGCCACGCGACCCGCCTCCATTGCATGACGCCTGCAGCGCCCTAAACTCGCGGCAAAGCGGAGGAAACAAAACAATGACGGTCATCCGACGGCGGCGCGTACTGGCCGCCGGCTTGGCACTCGCGGCATCGACTGCCGGGGCACAGGCTCAGGGGACCTATCCGGATCGCGCGATCCGGCTGGTCATCGGCTTTCCCCCGGGCGGACCGACCGACATTGCCGGCCGGTTGCTGGCGCAGCGGCTGACGGAGATCCTCGGCCAGCAGGTCATCGTCGACAACAAGCCGGGCGTCGCCGGCAACATCGCCTCGCAGATCGTGGCCGACGCCAAGCCCGACGGCTACACGCTGCTGGTCGGCACGTCGATCATGGGTATCGTGCCGGCGCTTTACGACAAGCTGCCCTACGACCCGATCAAGGGCCTGGAGGCGGTGGCCCACTTCACCACGGTCCCGATGATCGTCGTGGCGCCCGCCGGCGGCATCGGCTCGATTGAGGAACTGGTCGCAGCGCTGCGCAAGGAGCCGGGGAAGCATTCCTATCCGTCGCCGGGTAACGGTAGCCTGATCCACATGGGCAGTCTGCTGCTGGCCCAGCGCGCGGGCGGCGATGCGCTGCACGTGCCCTACAAGGGTTCGGCGCCGGCCATGCAAGACACGCTGGCGGGGCGCCATGCCTTCCAGATCGACACGCTGGGCAGCAGCAAGGGCTTCGCCGATGCCGGCCGCCTGAAGATCCTGGCGGTCTGCGACACCAGGCGCGCGGCCTCGATGCCCGACGTGCCGACCGTCCAGGAGAAGACCGGTATTGCGATCGAGGTTGTCACCTGGAACCTGATCTTCGCGCCGGCCGGTACGTCGAGGCCGATCGTCGACAGGCTGAACGCCGCGATCAACCAGGCTGTCAAGACTCCGGAAATGATGGAGAAGGCGAGGGCTGCGGGCATCGATCTCGTCGAGTCGACGCCGGCCACCTCGAAGAAGTTCTACGAGGACCAGATGGCAATGTGGGCGCCCATCGTGAAGGCCTCGGGCGCAAAAGTGGAATAGGGGGAACACGACGATGACGTTCACACGACGGGGAGCGCTCGCCGCGCTCGCGGCGATGGCTCTTGCCACTCCTGCCGCCGCGCAGACCTATCCCGACAAGCCGATCCGCATGATCATCGCCTTTGCCGCGGGTGGGCCGACCGACGTGGTCGGGCGCCTGCTGGCGCCGCGGCTCTCGGAGATCCTCGGCCAGCAGGTCATCGTCGAGAACAAGCCCGGCGCCACCGGCAATATCGGCACCGCGATGGTCGCCGATGCGAAGCCCGACGGTTACACGATCCTGTTCAGCGCCTCGACCATGGCGATGGCGCCGGCGCTCTACGGCAAGTCGCTGGGCTACGATCCGGTCAACGGGCTGGCGGCCATCGCCTACGTGGCAAGTGCGCCGCTGATCCTGCTGGCGCCAATGGACGGTGCGAAAAGCACGCCGGAACTGGTCGGCATGCTGCGCAAGGATCCGGGCAAGTATTCCTATGCCTCGTCGGGCAATGGCGGAATGATCCATCTCGCCAGTTATCTGTTCGCGACTCGCGCCGGCGGCGATGCGCTGCACGTGCCCTATCGAGGCTCGGCCCCGGGCATGGTCGACATGATCGCCGGCCGTCACGGCTTCCAGATCGATACGCTGCAGTCGAGCAAGGGCTTCATCGACGGCGGCAAGGTGCGCGTCCTGGGCGTCGCCTCCCAGAAGCGCCTGCCGCAGCTTCCCGACGTCCCGACGATTCAGGAGGCGACCGGCTTCGATTACGCGATCAACACCTGGTACGCCGCCTACGCGCCTGCCAAGACGCCGCGGCCGATCATCGACAGGCTGAATGCCGCCTTCAACCAGGCGCTGAAGCAGCCCGACATGGTGAAGAAGGCCAACGAACTGGCTCTTGAGCTCGTCGATTCCACACCGGAACAGGCCAAGAAGTTCTACGATGACCAGATGGCCTTCTGGGATCCCATCATCAAGCAGTCCGGCGCCAAGCCGGAGTGACGAACGACAGCCACGCGTAACGAGTGACGGAGAGAAACATGATCAAGTTCTATTACAACATGGCGCCGAACCCGATGAAGGTGGCGCTGTGCCTCGAGGAGATGGGCCTGCCTTACGAGCCGGTGCCGGTCGACACCCGCAAGGGCGAGCAGCATTCCCCGGAATTCCTGGCGATCAATCCCAACGCCAAGGTGCCGGTCATCATCGACGACGGCGAGACCGTCTTCGACAGCAACGCGATCCTGCTCTACCTCGCTGAGAAGACTGGCAAGTTCATGCCGGCCGCAACGTCCAAGGGGCGCGGCGAGGCTCTGTCCTGGCTCATGTTCGTGGCCTCGGGCATCGGTCCCTATTCCGGCCAGGCCGTGCACTTCCGCAACTTCGCGCCCGAGCCCAAGGAATATGCCGTCAACCGCTACACCTTCGAGGCGCAGCGTCACTGGGGCATCCTCGAAGCGCGCCTGGCCAAGCAGCAGTTCATGTGCGGCGACAACTACAGCATCGTCGACATGGCGCTGTGGGGCTGGTCGCGGCTGATCCCCTTCGTGCTGGGTGCCGAGGCGCCCAAGCAGTTTCCCAACCTGCAGCGCCACCTCGCCGAGGTCAGCGCCCGCCCGGCGGCCGTCCGCGCGCTCGCCCTGAAGGACAAACACGCCTTCAAGGCCGAGATGGACGAGGCGGCGAAGCTCGCGATGTTCCCGCATCTCGGAAAGAAGGTCGCCTGACCTTCACGTCGTCCTGAGCGCCGCGAAGGACCTTGCGGGTCAACCTGCACCTTCCTGGCTCAGGCGTGAGATCCTTCGCTGCGCTCAGGATGACAATGAAGAGCGCAGCGAAGCGACCTACATCATTCCCGGCTCGCCGAGGTCGGTGCCGTCGATCATCCGGCTGTAGCGGAACGGCGTCGGGTCGACGATCGGCGGATCGCCGGCGATGAGGTCGGCGGCGAGCCGGCCGGCGCCCGGGCCGATCCCGAAGCCATGGCCGGTGTAGCCGGTCGAGAGGAAGAGGCCGGGCAGGGGATCGACGGCGGAGATCACCGGGATGCCGTCGGGAGTCGAATCGATCATGCCGCCCCAGGCATGCGCCACCTTCAACCCCTTCAGCGCGGGGTAGTGATCGCCGAGCCGCGTGAGGCCGCGCTGGACCAGCACCGGATCGGCGGCGGGATCGAGCGTGCGCTGGCGCTCGAAGGGCGATTCGAGGTCGAACGACCAGTTGGCAAAGGATTCCGGCCCTTCGAGGAACGAGCGGCCGATGCCGAAGGTGAGGCCGGCGCGGCGCTTCTTGAAGGTCGGCCAGAACTGGCGGGCATAGAGCAGGCCTTGCGGCGACAGCTCGACGAGGCCGCGTCCGCCCAGCCCGACCGTATAGCCGCCATCAAGCCGGCGCCGGATCGTGACGTCCGGCATGGAAAGTCCGCCATCCGTCACTTCCGGCGCAGCCGTCGTTGCAAAGGATGTCGAGCGCACGCCGGCCTGTGCGAGCCGCAGATCGTGGCGGCGGCAGAAGAGGGAGCTCCAGGCGCCGCCGGCCAGCAGCACGGTCTGCGTGCGGACGATGCCATGCTCGGTGATGACGCCCGCAACCTTGCCGTTCGTGATGTCGAGTCCGCGCGCCGCACAATTCTGGTGGAGCGTGGCGCCGAGCCTGCGTGCGCCCTCCGCGATTGCCGGCCCGGCCAGCGACGGCTCGGCGCGCCCGTCGGTGGGTGAGTGGACGCCGCCGATCCAGTTTCCCGTGCTGCCCGGCGTCAGTTGCTTCGCCTCGGCGCCGCTCAGCACGCGGCTGTGCATCTGGTATTCGCGCGCCTTGAGGGTCCAGGCTTCCCATTGGGCGAAATCTGCGGGCCGGTCGGTGACGTAGAGGAGCCCGGTGCGGCGAAAGCCGGTCTCGGCGGCCAGTTCGCGGGAGAGGTCGCCCCAGATCTCCAGGCTCTTCATGGCCAGCGGCAGTTCGCGCAGGTCGCGATGCTGCTGGCGGCACCAGCCCCAGTTCCGGCTGGTCTGCTCGCCGCCGATCACTCCTTTGTCGAGGAGCGCGACCTTGTGACCCTTTTTCGCCAGCCAATACGCCGCCGTCGTGCCGGCGATGCCGGCGCCGATCACCACGATTTCGGCCGAGGCGGGGAGCTTCTCGTCGCTCGCGACGATCTGGACGGGAGGGGACATCGTATTTCCTGGGCTGAACGCGTGCGGAACAGTCTAGCGCACGCTTTACGCACCGGAACCCGGCGCGGTACCTTCCGCCCCCTAAAAGGAGCCCCCAATGGACCTGACATTCGGCAAGGAAGAACTCGCCTTCCAGAAGGAAGTGCGCGACTGGCTGAAGGAGAACCTGACGCCCGAGATCGTGGGTGAGATCAAGGTCGGCCGGAACGCCTACATGCCGAAGGAACGGCTGATCGACTGGCAGAAGCGGCTGGCCAAGAAGGGCTGGCTCTGCACCGGCTGGCCCAAGGAATTCGGCGGCCCGGGCTTCACCACGACCCAGAAGTACATCTTCGAGATGGAGATGGCGAAGGCCGGCGCCCCCGGCACCTCGCCGTTCGGCCCCAAGATGTGCGCCCCGGTGATCATGAAATACGGCTCGGCCGAGCAGAAGGCGCGCCACCTGCCGCCGATGCTGAACTCCGACCTGATCTGGTGCCAGGGCTATTCCGAGCCGGGCTCCGGTTCCGACCTCGCCTCGCTCCGCACCAAGGCGGTGCGCGAGGGCGACTTCTACATCGTGAACGGCCAGAAGACCTGGACGACGCTGGCGCAGACCGCCGACTGGATCTTCTGCCTGGTGCGCACCTCGAACGAGGGCAAGCCGCAGGAGGGCATTTCCTTCCTCCTGATCGACATGAAGACGCCGGGCATTTCGGTCGAGCCGATCATCACCGCCGACGGCAACCGCGCCGGCACGCAGGAAGTGAACTCGGTGTTCCTGACCGACGTGAAGGTGCCGGTCGAGAACAGGGTCGGCGAAGAGAACATGGGCTGGACCTACGCCAAGTACCTGCTCGAGTTCGAGCGCGGCGGCAATCCCTACAGCCCGCGCCTGCGCTCGGGCTTCGAGCGGCTGAAGCGGCTGGCCCAGTCGATGCCGGAAGGCGAGGACTCGATCCTGGCCGACTCGGCGTGGCGCGAAAAGCTTGCGCGCATGGACATCGAGATCTCCGGCCTCGAGATGTTCGAGCAGGAGTTCTATTCCAAGCTGGCCTCTGGCCAGAACCCGGGCCCGCTCTCGTCGATGATCAAGCTGCGCGGCACCGAGGTGATGCAGCAGGTCCAGGAATACGCCGTCGAGGCGGCCGGCTACTACGCCCAGCCTTTCCCCGAGCAGCGCGCCTGGAACGCCAATGTCGAGCCGATCGGCCCCGAGGGCGCCGACGTGCTGGCGCCGCGTTACTTCAACGGCCGCAAGATGACGATCTACGGCGGCTCGTCGGAAGTGCAGCGCGGGATCATGTCCAAGGTGATGCTCGGCCTCTAGGCCGAGCATCACCCCGAGCGTAGCGAAGCGAAGCCGAGGGGGCTCGTCTCCCTCGTCGCTGTCCTTCGGAATGAAAAAAGTCTCTCCGCTGCGCGCCTTCGGCGCTCCGGTCGAGACGACGGTGAGGAACAACCATGCGTCTAGCTTTCAGCGAACAGGAACTGGCCTTCCAGCAGGAAGTCCGCGACTGGATCAGCGCCAACATGCCGCCGGAAGTGGCGGAGGAAAGTCGCCGCAGCCGCACCAGTCACGTCTCCAAGGAGCGGCTGGTGCAGTGGCAGAAGAAGCTGGCGGGCAAGGGCTGGCTCTGCCCGAACTGGCCCAAGGAATATGGCGGGCCGGGCTGGACCTCGACGCAGAAGTTCATCTTCGAGATGGAGATGGCGCGGGCCGATTCGCCCTATCTCTCGTCCTTCAGCATCAAGATGGTCGCGCCCGTCCTGATGAAGTTCGGCAGCGATGCGCAGAAGAAGCGCTTCCTGCCCAAGATCGCCGCCGCCGAGGAACTGTGGTGCCAGGGTTATTCCGAGCCGGGCTCCGGCTCCGACCTCGCGTCCCTGCGCACCAAGGCCGAGCGCCACGGCGACCACTATGTCGTGAACGGCCAGAAGATCTGGACGACCAACGCCCACTTCGCCGACTGGATCTTCTGCCTCGTGCGCACCTCCAACGAGGGCAAGCGCCAGGAGGGCATCTCCTTCCTGCTCATCGACATGAAGTCGCCCGGCATCACGCTCGACCCGATCTACCTGGTCGACGGCACGCGCACGCCGATGCGCCACGAGGTCAACCAGGTCTTCTTCACCGACGTGAAGGTGCCGGTCGAGAACCTGGTGGGCGAGGAGAACAAGGGCTGGACCTACGCCAAGTTCCTGCTCGAATTCGAGCGCGGCGGGCAAGCCTTCGGGCCGCGGCTGCGCAAGGCCTTCCGCCATCTCCAGACGCTCTCCCGGACGCAGATGAGCGAGGGCCAGTCGCTCTCGGGCGATGCGCAGTGGCGTGAGAAGATGGCGGCCGTCGAAATGGAGATCGACGCCATCGAGATGAACGAGCTGATGTTCTATTCGAGCCTCAAGACCGGCGACGCGCCGGGCAATATGGGCTCGGTCGTGAAGATGCGCGGCACCGAGGTCGGCCAGAAGGTGACCGAACTCGCCGTCGAGGCTGTCGGCTGGTACGGCACGCCGTTCACCGAGCTGCGCAACTACGACAGCAACATCGTCCCCGTGGGCGGCGAGTATGTCGACGACGTCTCGCCGCGCTACTTCAACACGCGCAAGACGACGATCTACGGCGGTTCGTCGGAAGTGCAGCGCAACGTGCTGGCCAAGGCGATGCTCGGCCTCTGAGGCGGGCATCGCGTGAGCGGTCCGAAGAAGGCGGTCTTCTACGTGATCCTGGCGCTGATCGTCGGGGTCGCTCTGGAAATTGCGTCCTCGGCGTTTCTCTACGCCGTCCACAAGAACAGGATCGCGAACCTGCCCGGACCGCCCTCGGAGCCTGCGACGTTTCTGGCGGTACGAACGGGGCTGAGCTGGCTGTTCCCCGGATCGTTTCCGGACCCGGCGACCTACCGGCGCATGACGCGTCAGCCGGCAGGCTTCTTCGCCGAGGATCCGGAGCAGGGGTATCGGACCAATCCCGGGCGATACGTGTTCCGCTATAGCGGACTGCGGCAGGGCAAGCCCGAGCATCTCGACGCGATCGTGACGATCAACGCGGACGGCACGCGCTTCAGCGGTTCAGCGGCGGCCACGGCTGCGCGACGGATCTTCGTGCTGGGCGATTCCTACGTATTCGGCGACGGCGTGAACGACGAGCAGACCTTCGCCTTCCTTCTGCAGACGGCCTTTCCCGACTCGGCCGTCGAACTGCACGCGCTCGCCGGATATTCCTGGGCCAACGCCCTGGTCACGATGGATCGGATCAGGGACCGCATCCGTCCCGGTGACGTCGTCGTGCTGGGCTATGCGGCCTACTACAAGGAACGCCATGTCGCGGCGCCCTCGCGGCTGCGCAGCATCCGCGACTGGATGGCCGCGACCTTTCCCGACGTCGAGCTCGATCCTAAGGACAGGCTGATCCGCGCCCGGCTCGGTAGCGACAACCGCCTGGCCCTCGACACGATCCCGATGCACTGCAAGTTCGATCCGGCCTATTGCGACGGTCCCGCGCCGGCCGCCGACTATGTCGACCGGGTATCGCGCGAACTCCTCAAGGCCATCGCCTCGAAGACGGGGGAGAAGATCCATCTCCTCCACATGTTCGGCCCGAAGGCCGATCCCGTGCTGCGCGACCTGCCAGCCAACGTGCAGCTGGTCGCGGCCACGCCACAGGATTTCAGCTACGTCATGCAGGACAACATCATGGGCCTCGACGATCACGGCGGGCCCTATTGGCATTATGCGATGTATTCCCGGCTTAAGCCGGTCATCGCCGCACGGCCCTGACACCCTCGCTGCGCGCCCGCACTTCCGGCGTCGCGAGACAGGAGGCCAGCGCCTCGTAGCCCGGCGTCCCGGGATGAGGGACGACGCGGACGGGCGGGCTGTGATTGGCGGGGCAGAAGAGGATCGTCTCGCCGGCGCCGACCGCATCGAGATCGAGGATCGAACTGGAGCGCGTCATCACGAACAGGGGCGGGGCGCCGGCGCTGCGACGGCGCAGATGGGCGATCAGGGCTTCCTGGGTTGCCCTGTCGAGACCCTGTTCGATCAGGTCGACGACGACCGCTACCGGCGGCGCTTGGTCGAGGGCGGCGAGAAGATCGATCAGGGCGGCTGACTCGGTTGCGCCATCCTGGACGAGCAGGTCGACGGTCGGCCGGACCTTCAGCGCAGCCGACGGATCGGCACGACGGTCGAGACCGACGAACACGCCCCCGAGTTCTTCGGCCAGCCGCATCGCCAGGCGCGTCTTGCCGCTGCCCAGCGGTCCGGTGATGTAGGTGAGGGGGCCGATGTCGCGTAGTTCGAACCGCTCGCCGCCCCACGGCCAGGGAAGATCGAACGCGACATGGAGCCCGGGGGGCGGCGTCAGCAGGCGGGCCAGTTCGGACGCGGTCGGTGCCCGGCCGCGCGCGAGTTCGGCGCGCAATCCGCGCAGCCGGTCGAGCACGCCGGCCAGTTCGCGCAGGCGGGCTTCGAGCGTTCCCTGATGGGCCGCAAGAGCCGGCTCCAGGCCGCGCGCATCGCCGGTCAGCACGCGCTCCACCTGGGCGAGACTGAAGCCCAGCGCGCGCAGGGCTACGATCTCCGACGCCCGCTCCAGGTCGTTCGGACCGTAGGCGCGCCAGCCTGCGTCCGTGCGAATCGGCGCGAGCAGGCCGCGCTGCTCGTAGAGCCGCAGCGCCTTCACGGAGATGCCGAGACGTCGCGCCGCCTCGGATGCGTTCAGGAATTCGCCGGAAGAGTTCACGATCCACCTCGCTCAGTCGATCGGAGCCTTATCAAGGCAGCCCCAAGGGCCGGGTCAACAGGCTTTTCCGTCCACAGTATCCGCCATCTGGGGCACACTCGCGGAAACCACGCGAGGACCTGCTCCATGGACTACCGCAATCTTGGCCGCGCCGGCCTGAAAGTCTCCGAGATCTGCCTCGGCACCATGACCTTCGGCAATGGCGCGGACCAGGAGGGCGCCACGAGAATGGTGAACGCCGCGCTCGACGCCGGCGTCACATTCTTCGACACGGCAAATTCCTATGTCGGCGGCACGTCCGAGACGATGCTGGGCGTGGCGCTGAAGGGTCGGCGGCAAGACGCCATCATCGCCTCCAAGTTCTTCAATCCAATGGGCGGGCGGCCCAATGATTCGGGCATGTCGCGGCTGCACATCAAGCAGCAGATCGAGGGCTCGCTGAAGCGGCTCCAGACCGACTACATCGACATCTACTACATCCATCATGTCGACCATCAGACGCCGCTCGAGGAGATGCTGCGCGCGCTCGACGATCTCGTGCGCGAGGGCAAGATCCTCTACACGGCCTGCTCGAACTTCGAGGCGTGGCGACTGATGGAGGCGCTGTGGATCAGCGACACCAAAGGGTGGGAGCGCTTCGCGGCCTACCAGCCGCAATACAGTCTCGTGGTCCGCGACATCGACGAGGAGATCGTGCCGGCGTTGCAGCTCAAGGGGCTGGGCTGCGTGGCCTGGTCGCCGCTGGGCAGCGGCTATCTCGCGGGCAAGTACACGCCGGGCAATCTCACGGTGCAGGGCAGCCGCTCGGCCGAGGGCTGGGGCTTCCAGAGCAAGTTCTTCGCGCCCAACCATGGCGAGATTCTGCAGACCCTGCTCGACACGGCGAAGGAACTCGGCAAGCCGCCGGCGGAGGTGGCGCTCCGCTGGGTGATGGACCAACCCTTCATGACCAGCGCCATCGTCGGCGCCCGCAATGCCGAGCAGCTCGGCGAGACGCTGAAGGCGGGCGGTTGGCGCCTGCCTGCCGAGGCACTGGCCAGGCTGGACACGGTCTCGGCCCAGCCCAACCGGTATCCGCGCGCCTTCGAGGACCCGATGCCGCAGCGCCGCACCAGCGCGCTCAAGATGCCGGGAATGACAAAGGCCTAGTTCGCGCGGACCATCCGGTTCCCGGAGAGGCGGCAGCGCGGCTGCTTGGCGGCATCCTCCCGGTCCGTGAAGTCCTGGACCTGCGGGAGATAGAGCGGCCGGTTGTTCACGATGCCCGTGGTGGAGACGAGCCGGACCTGGCGGCCGGCCTCGGCCTGCGAGTAGACGACGGCAACGCCGCCCAGCAGCGCGAATTCGTCGGGCCATTTGGCTTCCAGCAGGGTGACGGGCCGGCCGGCCTCGTCCTTGGCCTGCCAGCGCCTGACTTTTGGAAGTACGCCCGCCCGTCCGACGCCGCGATAGACCTTGCCCTCCAGGTCGATGCCGACCTGCAACAGCTCCGCGAGCGGCAGCTGGGTGTAGGTGTACATTGTGTTGTAACCGACCCAGATTTCGAGGTGTGGGAGGTTGACCCAGGAGCCGCTCGCCGGCGCCGGCTGGTTCGCGGCGAGGGGGTCGTGAACCTGAATCAGCAGCGTATGCAGCCCGGTCGGCAACACCTTGATCTCCGCCGCCTGCGCGCGCGGCGCGGGCGTGCCGAAGACCACGAACCCGCCGGCGCCCGCCGTCGTCATCGCCGACGTGCAGTCGCCGATCGTGCTGCCTGCCGGGACGTCGGGCGTGTCGCGGCGGGCGGGACTCACCAGATTGTAAGCGCCGTAGACGCCCTTTTCGGGTTCAGGCGAGAAATTCCTGGCCGGACCTGTGGGCCATTCGGGGCACCCGATGCTCAGGTCCTTCACGCGGCTGTCCTTGGCGATCGAGCGGACCACGAGCGTGTCGAAGTCGATGTAGGTCTTGGTGCCGGTCTGCTCGGCGCCGTTGTGATAGGAGCAGGAAAGCTCTCCCAGCACCTGCAGCGGCACCAGCGAGGACGTGACGGTTGTCGTCCAGCGCCAGGCCGATCCGCCCGTCTGCCAGTGGATGAGGCGGTTGGGCCGAACCCGCACCTCGTCCTCGCCGACCCCCGACGAGCCATAGCCGTCGTTGCAAAGCTGCAGGACCTGCTTCGGCGCCGCTGTGCCGTCCAGCAGCCAGTATTCCACGCCGCCGTCGCGTCCATTGCCGGCGAGACATCCTTGCTCCTGGTCCCTGGGCTTGTCGGCGAGGCCGAGGCGGATCTCGACGACGGAGAGCGGCGTACCGGTCGGCGATTTGCCCGCATCGAAGGTCTCGGCGACCTTGCAGCTCGCGCGCTTGCCGCAGATCGCGGCGGTCTGGGCGGGATCCGGTGCTCCCGACGCGGCCGCGGGAACGGCCAGCGCAAGCAACAGCAGGAACGCGAAGCGCATTGTACTAGCCCGCCAGCACGGTCTCGCCGACGATCTGCGTGCGGTGCATCAGCCGGCGCAGCTTCTCGTCGAACGCGTCGCGGCGGTGCATGACGCAGCGATTGTCCCACATCACCAGATCGCCGGCGCGCCACTTCTGGTACCAGGCGAAGCGCTCCTGCGTGGCGTGCGCCCAGATCGCATCGAGAAGGGCCTCGCTCTCCTCGACGTCGAGCCCGTGGATGTAGGCGCCGGGGCGGCGGCCGAGGAACAGCGCCTTGCGGCCGGTGACGGGATGCAACCGGACGAGGGGATGCACGGCGCCCGGCGTGTGGCGGACGTCCACCGTGCGCTGGAAGCCCTTGCGCAGCTCGCCGGCCGAGTTGCGACTGGAATCGTGGATGCAGGTCTTGCCCTCGATCGCGCGCTTCAGCTCGGGCGACAGGGTCTCGTAGGCGGCATACATATTCAGGAAGCCGGTGTTGCCGCCGTCGGCCGGCACTTCCAGCGCATAGAGCAGCGAGGCGCGCGGCGGCAGCTCGTTGTAGGACATGTCGGTGTGCCAGACGAGTTCATAGGAGCCGAGCCCGCCCATCTCCTTTCCGTCCTTCTTGGCATTGGCGATCACCGCGACCCAGTCCACGGCCTCGGGCACGACGCCGGAATTGGCGCGGTCGAGATTGGCGGAGGCGATCGGCACGCGATCGAGTTCGCCGAAGCGGGCGCTGAACCTCATCAGCGTCGGGTCGTCCAGCCTCTGGCCCGAGAAGCGCAGGACCAGATGCTCTCCCCAGGCCTCGACGATTCGCTGGAAGACCGCGTCGTCGATCGGCTGGGAAAGATCGACACCATGTACATCGGCGGCCAGCGCCGCGCCGGTCGGCTGGATCCAGAGGTCGCTCATGCCGCTTCTCCCTTAACCGTGCATCGTCAGGCCACCGGACACGCTAAGCGTCTGGCCGGTGATGAAGCCCGCATCGTCGCTCGCCAGAAAGCAGACCGCACCCGGAATATCCTCGGGCTGGCCGACGCGTTTCATCGGGATTGCGCCCACCAGCGCCGCGCGCACCTTTTGCCCGCGCTCGTCGTCGCCCGCGACGGCGGCCAGCAGAGGCGTATCGGTCGGGCCCGGGCAGACGGCATTGAGCGTGATGCCCTTGCGCGCCACTTCGCGCGCCACTGTCTTGGTGAAAGCGATGATGCCGCCCTTGCAGGCCGAATAGACGGCCTCCTGCGAGGAGCCGACACGGCCGGCATCCGAGGCAATGTTGACGATACGGCCGCTGCCGCGCGCCACCATGCCCTTCAGCACGACGTGGCTCATGTTGAGCGGCCCGCGCAGGTTGATGGCGATGAGCTGGTCCCAGAGATCGGGCGTGGTGTCGACGAAGTTGACGAAGCGGTCCCAGCCCGCGTTGTTGACCAGGATGTCGGTCGGGCCGACTTTCGCCTCGAAGTCCGCGATTGCCGCACCGACGGCTGCGTAGTCGGCGATGTCGACGCCCGAAGCATGGCCGCCGATCTCGCCGGCAATCTTCTTCGCGCCATCGAGGTTCTTGTCGAACACCCCGACACGCGCGCCGTAGCCGGCAAAGCGCCGGCAAATGGCACTCCCGATGGCGCCTGCGCCGCCGGTTACGATGACGTTCTTTCCGTCCAGTCCGCGCATGGCCTACGCCTCCCGTCAGATCGGTGAATAGGGATCGAACTTTGGCTTGCGCTTTTCCAGGTGCGAGGCGAGGCCTTCCTTCACGTCTGGCCCGAGGAAGCCCAGCATTTCGAGGCCGAGCGAGGTGTCGAAGGTCGGGCCCATCATGCGCAGCCAGTTGTTGAGCGCGTACTTGGTGAAGCGGATCGAGGTCTGCGCGCCCTCGGCCAGCTTGGTCGCGACCTCCAGCCCCTTGGCCTCGAGCTGGTCGTCTTCGACGCAGAGCGACACGAGTCCGATGCGCTCGGCTTCCTCGCCGTCGACGGCTTCGCAGAGCAGCAGATAGTACTTGGCCTTGGCCATGCCGCAGAGCAACGGCCAGACGATGCAGGCGTGGTCGCCGGCCGCCACGCCGAGGCGGGTGTGGCCGTCGATGATCTTGGCCTTCTTCGAGGCGATCGAGACGTCGGCCAGGATGCCGGCGACGAGGCCCGCGCCGACGGCGGGGCCGCGCATCGTGCTGACGATCGGTTTGGAGCAGTTGATCACGTTGTAGACGATGTCACGCGCTTCCTTCCAGGTGCGGAGCAGCGCGTTGTGGTCCTTGATGTTCTTCTCGATGATGTCGAAATCGCCGCCTGCAGAGAACACCTTGCCGCCGGCACCCTGGATAATGACACAGTTGACGGTGTCGTCACCGTCGATGTCGCGCCACACGTCGACCAACTCCCGATGCATGATCGCGTCGGTCGCGTTGTACTTGTCGGGGCGGTTCATCGTGACCCTGAGCACCTTGGGGTGCGGACGGTCGAACAGCAGGCGCTGATAGCGATTTTGCCAGTCGGACATGGTCTTTCCTCCGTTGCCGGGACGTTAGCACCCCTGGTTCGCGTCGGGGAATGGCATGGCGATTGCGTTCCGTCTGCAGGGTGAACCGGGGAACGAACGGACAGGGGGCCATCATGCGGGCGAAAAACTGGGTAATCGGCGCGGTGGCGACCGCGCTGCTCTCCTTTTCGGGGCAGGGGCAGGCGCAGACGATCCGGGCGGTCATGCATGCCGACATCAAGATCATCGACCCGATCTGGACCTCTGCCTACAACGTCCGCAACTACGGCTACATGGTCTACGACACTCTGCTGGCGATGGACGAGAATCTCGTCGTCCGGCCGCAGATGCTCGAAGGCTGGAAGATCAGCGACGACAAGCTCACCTATACCTTCACCCTGCGCGACGGGCTGAAATTCCACGATGGCGCGCCCGTCACCTCGGCGGACTGCATCGCCTCGCTGCAGCGTTGGGCGCCCAAGGATGCGATGGGCCAGAAGCTCTTCTCGCTCGTGAAGGAGCTGAAGCCGGTCGACGACAAGAGCTTCACCATGGTGCTGGCCGAGCCCTACGGGCTGGTGCTCGAATCCCTGGGCAAGCCCAGCTCCACCGTGCCGTTCATCATGCCCAAGAGGGTCGCCGACACGCCCAACAACGTGCAGATCAGCGATCCCACAGGGTCGGGACCCTTCGTGTTCCGCAAGGACCTGTGGCGGCCGGGCGAGAAGACGGTTTACGACAAGTTCAAGGATTACAAGCCACGCAGCGAGCCGGCCTCGGGCCTTTCCGGCGGCAAGGTAGTGAACGTCGACCGGGTCGAGTGGCTCAACATCACTGACGCGCAGACCGCGGTGAACGCGCTGCTGGCCGGCGAGATCGACTATATCGACCAGCCCGAGATCGAGCTGCTGCCGCTGCTCGCCAAGGACAAGAACATCGTCCTCGGCACCTACAACAAGCTCGGAGGCCAGATGAACCTCCGCTTCAACACCCTGCACAAGCCGTTCGACAATGCGAAGATCCGCCAGGCCGCGCTCTACGCGCTGAACCAGAAGGACTTCCTGATCGCGGGCTTCGGCGACGAGAAGTACTACAAGGAATGCAAGGCGCTGTTCATCTGCGGCACCCCGTTCGCCACCGACAAGGGCTTCGAGGACAAGCTGAACTCCGACTTCGCCAGGTCGAAGGAGATCCTGAAGCAGGAGGGCTATGACGGCACGCCGGTCGTGCTGCTGTTCGCCACCGACACGCAGACCGGCCGGCTGACACCGATCGTGAAGTCGCTGCTGGAGCGGGGCGGGTTCGTCGTCGACATGCAGGCGATGGATTGGCAGACCGTGCTGTCGCGCCGTACCCGCAAGGAGGCGCCTGACAAGGGCGGCTGGCACGCCTTCATCACCACCTGGGTCTCGGCCGACCTGCTCGACCCGATCATGATGTCCTACATCGCCGCGACCTGCGAGAAGGCCAATGTCGGCTGGCCGTGCGATCCGCAGATCGAGAAGCTGCGCGATGCCTTCTCCCGGGCGACCGACGAGGCGAAGCGCAAGGAACTGGCGATTGCCATTCAGGTTCGCGCCTCGGAGTATCCGATGTACGCCAATCTCGGCCAATACATCATGCCCGTCGCCATGCGCACCACGATCACCGATCAACTACCCGGACCGGTGCCGATGTTCTGGAACATGAAGAAGAAGCAGTAAGGCTGTCGCGCCGAGGAAACGCCAGGAGGAAACGTTGACCATCGTGATCCACGACGCCGCCATCGTCACCGTCGACGATGCCGACAGCGTCCACTACAAGGCCGCCATTGCCATCGAGGGCGACCGCATTGCCGCCATCGGCCCCAGCGCCGAGGTGCTGGCGAGCTATCCCGCGGCCGAGAAGATCGACGGCAGCGGCAAGCTCGTCATGCCAGGCTTCGCCAACATCCACACGCATTTCACCATGACCCTGGCGCGCGGCGTGTTCGAGGACCTCTCGCCCTCGCACAAGCCGCCCTTCACCGGCGGCCTGTCGCCGATCCCGCTACCCGAGATGACGCCCGATGAACGGCGCGCCTTTGCGCTACTGGGCGCCCTGGAAGCGCTGCGCAGCGGCACCACGCACGTGCTGGAAGATTCCAACGACGTCGATCACTACGCCGGCGCCCTGGCCGATACCGGCATGCGTTTCCTGCTCGCCGAACGCGCCTACGACCGCATCGGCACCTCGATCGGCGATCCGGCGCCGTATCAGCTCGACCGCACGCTGGGCCAGAATCACATCAGGAACATCGAGCGGAACCATCGCGACTGGAACGGCAAGGCCGACGGTCGGATGCGCATCGCCATCTCGGCCTGGGCGCCCGACATGTGCTCGCCCGAGTTGCTGCAGGACCTGAGCGCGCTGCAGAAGCAACTCGACACGCGCATCACCATCCATCTCAACCAGATCTGGGGCGAGGTGGCCGCGGTGCGCGCCCATCGCAACCGCCTGCCGACCGAGTACCTTGCCGACCTCGGTTTCCTCAACGACCGCATCATCTGCGCCCATTGCCGCTGCATGGAACCGTCGGAGGAGAAGTTGCTGGGCGAGGCGAAGGTCAATGTCTCGTTCAACTCCGCCATTGCCGCCCGTCGCGGCCTCAGCCCGCGGGTCGCCGATCTCGAAAAGTACGGCTGCAACATCGGCATGGGCTCCGACAACATGGCCGAGGACATGGTCGAGGTGATGCGCACCGGCCTGTTCATGGAGCGGGTGCGGCGCGAGGACGGCCGCGAGCCGACGCCGGAGCAGGCGCTGCGCTGGGCGACACGAAACGGCTACCGGGCGCTGGGCGTCCCGGACGGTGGCTGGCTGGCGCCGGGCAACAAGGCAGACCTCGTGATGATCGACCTGCAGCGCGCCCATCTGATCCCCGTGCTGCGCGTCGTCTCCGACTTCGTCCACAACGGCCAGGCGGGCGACGTGCAGTCGGTGATGGTCGACGGCAAGTGGCTGATGAAGGACGGAGCCGTGCTCACGATGGACGAGGATAAGATCCTGCGCGACGCCCAGCGCATCGCCAACGAAGCCTGGTCGCGAACCTTCAAGACCCGCTTCAAGCCCCCGGCGGGTTTCTCGCCGGACGCGTTGCCCTAGAAACTATCAGCGGCGAGGCGGCGTCTGCCGCCTCAAGTCATCGCCGCGTGTTGCCGGCGGTCCACTGGCCGGCGCTGGCGAAGCGGACGGCCTCCTCGGCGGCGCGGACGAGGGCCTTGGCCTTGGCGACGCTCTCCTGGTACTCGGCTTCGAGGTCGGAATCGGCCACGACGCCGACGCCGGCCTGGACGTACAGAGTGTCGTTCTTCACCAGGCCGGTACGCAGCAGGATGCACGTATCCATCGTGCCGTTGGCGGCGAAGTAGCCGGCGCAGCCGGCGTACATGCCGCGGCGGACCGGTTCGACCTCGTCGATGATCTGCATGGCGCGGACCTTGGGCGCGCCCGACAGCGTGCCGGCCGGGAAGCCTGCCTTGAGCACGTCGATCGCGTCGAGCCCGTCCTCGATCTTGCCCTCGACATGGCTGCTGATGTGCTGGACGTGGCTGTATTTCTCGATGGTGAACTGCTCGACGACGCGCACCGAGCCGATCTTGGAGACGCGGCCGACGTCGTTACGCGCCAGGTCGACCAGCATCAGGTGCTCGGCGCGCTCCTTGGGATCGGCCAGCAGCTTTTCGGCAAGCTGCTTGTCCTCTTCCGGCGTGGCGCCGCGCCGGATCGTGCCGGCGAGCGGACGGATGGTGACGGTGTCGTCGCGCAGCCGCACGAGGATCTCCGGGCTCGACCCGACGATGGTGAAATCGCCGTAGTCGAAGAAGATCAGGAACGGCGAGGGGTTGATGCGGCGCAGCGCCCGGTAGAGCGACAGCGGCGGCAGCTTGAACGGCATGGAGAAACGCTGCGAGGGAACGATCTGGAAGGCGTCGCCCGCGCGGATGTACTCCTTGCAGGTCTCGACCATCGCCTTGAAGTCTTCCTTCGACATATTGGCCTGCGGCTCGGGCAGGGCGTCGAGGTCGTCGGCGCTGTCGCGACGGAAGGGAAGCGTGCGCTCGAAGTCGGAGACCGCATCGGCCAGTCGCTCCTGGGCGGCTTCGTAGGCGGCGCGGGCGCTGGTACCGGGCTGCGGCCAGGCCGGCGTGACCAGGGTCACGTTGTCCTCGAGGCGGTCGAAGATGCAGATCAGGGTCGGCCGCACCATGATCGCATCGGGCAGGCCGATCGGATCGGGATTGGTGTCGGGCAGCCGCTCCATGTCACGGACCATGTCGTAGCCCAGGAAGCCGAACAGGCCCGACGCCATCGGCGGCAGGTCCGCCGGCAGCTCCATCTGGCACTCCTTGATGAGCCCGCGCAGCGTCTCCAGCGGCCGGCCGTCGAGGTTGTCGAAGGCCTGGGAATCCTTGTCGGCCCGGCGGTTGATCTCGGCCTGCCCCTTGCGGCAGCGCCACACGACGTCGGGCTTGAAGCCGATGATCGAGTAGCGGCCGCGCACCGAGCCACCCTCGACAGATTCCAGAAGGAACGAGTTGGGTCGACCGTCGGCCAGCTTGAGATAGGCCGAGACCGGAGTCTCGAGGTCGGCCACGAGCTTGGTCGAGACGACCTGCGGCGTGCCGGAATCGTAACGCGCCTCGAAGGCGTCGAAGTCGGGCGAGATCGACATAACGGGGTCTTCTACTGCTGGGGTGCGAAGGTCGCCTGGAAGGCTGCTTCGTCGACGGTCACGCCGTACTTGGCGCGGAGTGCGGCGATGAGCTGGAGGATCAGGTCGTTGGCGACCATCGTGTCGAGCTGCTTGCCGAAGCGGTCGAGCTGCTCCTTGTCCTTGGCCAGGTCGGGTGCCTCGATTGACTTCACGCGGACCAGCACGCTGCCTTCGGCGGTCCGTACGGAAGCGGTCTTGTCCGACGCCAGCTTGAACAGCTCCACGACCACCGGCTGGCTGAGATAATTACCGGCATCGGCCTCGAAGCGGGTGACCGGCTTGGCGATCCGGGCCTCCAGGCCCAGTTCCTTGGCCAGCGTCGCGAAGTCGGTGCCGGCGTTGGCCTTCTCGAGCGCGTCCTTCACCTTTGTCTCGGCCAGCTTGCGGCGCTCCTCGATCTGCCAGGCCGCGACCACGCGGTCCTCGACCTCGGCCAGTGTCGGCGCGCGGGCCGGCGTGATGCGGTCGGTGCGGACGATGAAGTATTCGCCGCGCGGCGTCTCCAGCAGGTCACTTTCCGCACTCTCGCGCGTGGCGAACGCCGCCTGCACCAGCTCCGACGAGGCCGGGCCGATCACGATCTGCTTGCCCGCGGCATCCTGGCCGCGCGCATCGACGTTCTCGTAGGTCCTGACCTTGAGGCCGAGATCCTCGGCGGCGGCCTTCATCGACTGGGTCTTGCTCAGCGCGCGCTCGAAGTCGGTGACCAGCTTGATCAGCAGGTCGGGCGCCTGCTGCGCCTTCAGGTCCGTTTCGAGCTTCTCCTTGACCTCTTCGAAGGGCACGGCCTTGCCGGCCTCGATCTTGTTGATGCGCACGATGTGCCAGCCGAGCGGAGACTGGATCGGCGCGGGGGCGATGCCTTCCGGCAGGCCGAAGATGCCGTCGGCCAGCGGGCCGGGCGGGAGATCCTTCTTGGTCACGGCTCCGAGCTTGATGACGCCGTCGGCGTTGCCGGTCACTTCCTTGGCAGCGTCCTCGAGCGACTTGCCGCCCTGGGCGGCGGCGATGATCGCCTTGGCCTTGTCCTCGGTGTCGGTCATGGCCTGGTCGACGTCGCGCTTCTCGGGCGTGCCGAACTCGGCGGCGCGCGCCTCGTATTCCTGGCGCACGGCGTCGGAGGTCACGGCCACCTGGTTCTGCACGTCGTCGACCGTGATCATGACGAAGGAGAAGGCCCGGAACTCGGGAATCTGGAACTTGGCCTTGTTGGCCTCGAAATAGGTGTTGAGCTGCTCGGGCGTCGGCTTCGGCACGTCGACGACGATCGCATCGGGAATGTAGATCGTCTCGGCGGTGCGCTTCTCGCTTTCTAGCGCGAAGACCTGGTCGCGCAGGGATGCCGGGGCCAGGCCGTCGGCGCGCACGGCGCCGAACAACTGGCTGGCGGCGATCTCGCGGCGCATGTCGAGCACGAACTGCGGCTCGCTGATGCGGGCCTGCTGCAGGCGGTTGCGATAGAGCAGGGGATCGAACGACCCGCCGGTACCCAGGAAGGCCGGATTGCGGGCGATCGTGGCGCGCACTTCCTCGTCGCTGACGATCAGCCCGAATTCGCGGATCGCATAGTCGAGGACGGCGCGCTGGATCACTTCTTCAAGGGCCCGCACGTGCAGGCCGTAGCGCAGCGCCTGCTCCTGCTCGGGGCGCTGGCCGGTCTGGCGCTGGATCGCCTCGAGCTGGCGGTTGAACTGCT
This sequence comes from Reyranella humidisoli, assembly GCF_019039055.1. Classification (NCBI taxonomy): domain Bacteria; kingdom Pseudomonadati; phylum Pseudomonadota; class Alphaproteobacteria; order Hyphomicrobiales; family Reyranellaceae; genus Reyranella; species Reyranella humidisoli. Next base: position 353,230 of record NZ_JAHOPB010000003.1, on the reverse strand, counting down.
CGCGGACCTCGGTCGCATAGACCGGCGCGCCGCCGACCCAGCCGTAGAGAGGGATCTTGGTCCCGCCGACATGCGCCACTTCGGAGCTGCGCCCGACCACCTTCAGCATGTCGCCGACGCCCCACAGGCCGAAGCTGATGATCAGCATGCCGAAGAGGATGAACAGAATGAAATAGCGGGCGTACTTGCGGAAGTTATTCACGGACCGGACGGGGGTTCTTGGCGGGGCGCCATGCCTACCACCCGCCCCATGGACAGGCAACCAAGCGGGCCTTTGACCGCAAGCGCCACCGCCTTTAGATACGCCTCAAGCAGAACGGGGAATGAAAATGGCGCGTACGAGGCGGCCGCTGATCGCGGGCAATTGGAAGATGAACGGCGTCAAGGCCGATGCTCTCGCACTTGCCCGGGACGTTGCCGCCGGCGTGAAGGCGTCTGCATGGAGCGATCGCGAACTTCTAGTGTGCCCGCCGGCGACGCTCGTCGCCGCCGTGGCCGAGGCCGCGAAGGGGAGCGGCCTGCTGGTCGGCGGCCAGAACTGCCACGCCAAGGCGAGCGGTGCTCATACGGGCGACGTGTCTGCCGAGATGCTGAAGGATGCCGGCGCCACCCACGTCATCGTCGGCCATTCCGAGCGTCGCGCCGATTGCGGCGAGACGGACGCCATCGTCAAGGCCAAGGCCGAGGCGGCCTGGCGTGCGGGCCTGCTCCCGATCGTCTGCATCGGCGAGACGCTGGCCGAGCGCGAGGCCGGCAAGACTCTCGAGGTGCTGGAGACGCAGCTTGAGGGAAGCGTGCCGGCGGGGGCCACGGCGGCCAACCTCGTGGTCGCGTACGAGCCGGTCTGGGCGATCGGCACGGGGAAGACCCCGACCGTCGCGGAGGTCGCCGCAGCCCACGCGCACATTCGCAAGGTGCTGGGTGGCCTGACGGGCGAGGCGGCGGGCGTTCGTCTGCTCTATGGCGGCTCGGTGAAGGGCAGCAACGCGGCCGAGCTCCTGGCTGCCGGCGACGTCGATGGCGCGCTGGTCGGCGGGGCCAGCCTTGTCGCGGCGGAATTTTTGGCTATCGCCAAGGCCGCCTAAAGCGGCTAGAAGCGCGCGCTTGGCGCAGATGCCCTCTTAAGCTGGACGAAAATGGACGCCGTAAGACACTTCCTCCACGAATGGCGCCTCGTGCTGCTCGTCATCCATGTCGGTGTGACGGCCGCGATGATTGTCGTGATTCTTCTGCAGCGCAGCGAAGGCGGCGGACTGGGCATGGGCGGCCGTTCGGACGCTCTCTTCTCGGTGCGCGGCCAGGCCAACATCCTGTCACGCATGACCGCGATCTTCGCGACGATCTTTTTCGTCCTGAGCATGATCATGGCCTGGAGCATGACCGACCCGGTCCGTGCAACGCGGTCGATTATGGATCGCGCGCCGGTCGGGCAGGGCACGCCTGCCGCTCCCGGCGGCATGACGCCCGCCGCCCCGGCGCAACCCGCCGCGCCCACGCGCTAGGGTTCCCGATGAATTCCGCTTCCTCCCTCTGCCGAAAAGTCTCCGGCGGGGCGATATCCCCATGGCTGCGCTTCTCAAGCGCTTGTATGCTGTAGGCCCATGACGCGCTTTATCTTCATAACGGGCGGCGTGGTTTCCTCGCTTGGCAAGGGGCTGTCCTCGGCAGCGCTGGGCGCGTTGTTGCAGGCGCGTGGCTACAAGGTCCGGCTGCGCAAGCTCGACCCGTACCTCAACGTCGATCCGGGCACGATGAGTCCGTATCAGCATGGTGAGGTCTTCGTGACCGACGACGGGGCCGAGACCGACCTCGACCTCGGCCATTACGAGCGCTTCACGGGCGTCGACGCCAAGCAGAGCGACAACATCACCACCGGCCGCATCTATTCGACCGTGATCGCCAAGGAGCGGCGCGGCGAGTATCTCGGCGCCACGGTGCAGGTGATCCCGCACGTCACCGACGCCATCAAGGAATTCGTCGTCGCCGATACCGACAAGGAAGACTTCGTGCTCGTCGAGGTCGGCGGCACGGTCGGCGACATCGAGAGCCTGCCGTTCCTCGAAGCCATCCGCCAGGTCGGCAACGAGCTGGGCCGCGAGCGCACGATGTACGTGCATCTCACCCTGCTGCCCTGGGTGCCCACGGCGGGCGAACTGAAGACCAAGCCGACCCAGCATTCGGTGAAAGAGTTGCTGAGCGTCGGCATCCAGCCCGACCTGCTGGTCTGTCGCAGTGGCGACAAGGAGATTCCGCAGAACGAGCAGCGCAAGATCGCGCTTTTCTGCAACGTGAAGCCGGAACGGGTGATCGAGGCGCGCGACGTCGACACGATTTACCAGGTGCCGATTGCCTATCACGAGCGCGGCTTCGACCGCGAGGTCTGCCGCTACTTCGGCCTGCCGGCCGAGGAGGAGCCGAATCTCGACCGCTGGCGCGGCGTTGTGCGCTCGGTGCGCGAGCCGGAGGGCAAGGTCACGATCGCCGTGGTCGGCAAGTACACGGTGCTGCTCGACGCCTACAAGTCGCTCTCCGAGGCGCTGACCCATGGCGGGTTCGGCAGCAATGTGAAGGTCGGCCTGGAGTGGATGGACTCCGAGATCTTCGAGCGCGACGACGCCGTCGCCCGGCTCGAGCACGTCCACGGGATCCTGGTGCCGGGCGGCTTCGGCGAGCGCGGCACCGAGGGCAAGATTCACGCGGTGAAGTTCGCGCGCGAGCGCAAGGTCCCGTTCTTCGGCATCTGCTTTGGCATGCAGATGGCCGTGATCGAGGCGGCGCGAAACCTGCTGGGAATCGAGACGGCCTCGTCGAGCGAGTTCGGTCCGACCGACCATGCGGTCGTCGGCCTGATGACCGAGTGGATGAAGGGCAACCAGCTCGAGAAGCGCTCCGCCGACGGCGATCTCGGCGGCACGATGCGGCTCGGCGCCTACCCGGCGCATCTGCGGCCCGGCACCAAGGTCCATGAGATTTACGGCCAGGACGTGATCAGCGAGCGGCATCGCCACCGCTACGAGGTCAACGTCAACTACAAGGACCGGCTGGAGCAGGTGGGGTTGCGCTTCTCGGGCATGTCGCCCGACGGCATCCTGCCCGAGATCGTCGAAATCCCCGATCATCCCTGGTTCATTGGCGTGCAGTTCCACCCCGAACTGAAGTCACGGCCGTTCGCGCCGCATCCGCTGTTCACCTCGTTCATCGGCGCGGCCAAGACACAGAGTCGCCTCGTCTAGGTAAGGGCGAGGCCCCGTCCGGGTCGCATTTCCGTCACCTTTTCAGGTGAATTTGGCGCCATGTTCCGCATTGCCGCCCTCGTTACGCTCGCCGTCCTTACGCTCGGCTCGACCGCCTGGGCGCAGGCTTCGTCCCAGTCGCCCTACGGCAAGGCCGAGCGGCGCGATCCCATCTTCCTGCGCTTCAGCGAGATGTCGAACCGCTACTGGGTAAACACGGAAACGAACTCGGCCAGCCACAAGGTCGTGGCCATCCCGATGCCGAAGCAGTGCGCCTTCCTCTACGCCGACGCCTACACCCGCGGCCAGCAGAGCGAGGCAGAGGTCCAGCAGACGGCGCTGTCGAACTGCAACCGGCGTCTTCAGGAGCTTGGCCCGCTCGGCGAGAATTACGGCGTGGACTGCCGATGCCAGGTCGTCATCAGCGACGAGACCTACGTCGTACCGAAGGCGAGCATGCCCGACGACGCCTATGGCCCGTCCTCCATTTTCTATCGCGACGAACGCGGCAACGTCGCGCGGCTGAACGGCCTGGTGCGCTACGGCGCGCTGATCGGCCGGGACCGTTCCGTCACCTTCACCGTCGACAATCCGCGCGGCGAGCAGGTGTGCAACGGCACCATGACCAATGAGAATCCCGGCAGCGGTCAGTTTTCGCTGTCCTGCTTCGGCGGCAAGTTCGCCGGTCGCGGCACCTTCGAGAGCAAGACCGGCGCACCGAATGACCACATCGTCGCCCGCGGCCAGACCGGGCGCGGCCAGCCGGTGACCATGGTGATCGGCCTGCCGGCGCAGCTCGCGGCCAACACCTACGGCGGCCTCTGACATGCGCTTCGCGGCTACGTTCCTCGGTCTCGCACTGCTCGCGCCCGCTATCGCCGTCGCGCAGAGTGCTGGCGAGGTCGAGCGCTGCTTCCAGAATCCCGCCGCCTGTGCTTCAGGCGGCGGAGGCGGGGGCGCCGCCCCGCCGGCCCAGGCACCCGCGCCGCCTCCGGCGCCTCTCGCGGCACGGCCTGCGCCCGCGCCCGACTACACGACCGTGCTCAACAGCCCGGAGCCTGATCGCAAGAAGATCCAAGAATCGCTGCGCACGCTCGACAAGTACAACGGCCCGATCGACGGCAACCTGCAATCCGAAGCTACGATCAAGGCGATCGGCGAGTGGCAGAAGGGCCGCAATACGCCCGTCGTTGGCAAGCTGACGCCGCAGGAGGCGGCCCAGCTCAACGCCGAGGCCAGCCGCGCGCCGATCCGCCGCCTCGAACCGCCGCCGCCGCAGACCGCCCAGCCGGTCCCGCTGGCGCCGGCCAGGCCCTCCAACGCCGATGTCCTCAAGGCGCTGCAGGACAGGCTCGCCGAACGCCGCAAGGCCGCCGAACCCAAGGCGAACGCTGCCGCGCAGGCGCTGGTGCGGGACCTCAAGGCCTACGTCGCCGCCGACGGCAAGGGCGTGGCGGGTGACCAGTTCGCCGACTTCGCCAAGTGGTACGCCGACAACAAGGCGGCCGGCCGCACCGTCGGCGAGATCACGCCGGTCATCGACGACTACGGCGACGCCAAGGCTGGCGCGGCGACGACGATCGAGATCAGGTTCGAGACGAAGCAGGGCGACAAGACCTACGGCCAGTGCCTGGTCTTCGCCTGGATCGAAAGCACCCCGCGCAAGAACCCGCAGGCTTTCGGCTGCAACGACGTCGCCGCAGTCGAGAAGTGGAAGACGGACCAGGCGCTCAAGAGCGCCTGGCGATAGCGTTTCGCCCTTCTGACGAAAACAAAATAGCCGTCGTCTCGACCGAAGCCTCGCGAAGCGAGGCGTAGCGGAGAGACCTTCGTGCAACGATTAGCTGGCTATTTGTCGAGAGAAGGTCTCTCCGCTACGCGCCTTCGGCGCTTCGGTCGAGACGACGGCATTTTACTGCAGCGTCCTAGACGTTCGCCCCGTGGATCGCCTCGATCACGGCCTTGGTGACGTCGGCCGTGCGCGCCGTGCCGCCGAGGTCAGGGGTGTGGAAGCGCTTGTCGGCGGTCACGCGTTCGATCGCCTTCATCAGGCGGCCGGCGGCCGCGGGCTCGCCGAGATGTTCCAGCATCATTACCGCCGACCAGAAAGTGCCGACGGGATTGGCCACGCCCTTGCCCATGATGTCGAAGGCAGAGCCGTGGATCGGCTCGAACATCGAGGGGTAGGTGCGCTCGGGGTTGAGGTTGGCCGTCGGTGCAATGCCGAGCGAGCCGGCAAGTGCTGCGGCAAGGTCGGAGAGGATGTCGGCGTGCAGGTTGGTCGCCACCACCGTGTCGATGCTGCCGGGTTTCATCACCATGCGCATGGTCATGGCATCGACCAGCATCTTGTCCCAGGTCACATCCTTGAAGTCGGCGGCGACCTCGACGGCGATCTCGTCCCACATCACCATGGCATGGCGCTGGGCGTTCGACTTGGTGACGACGGTGAGAAGCTTGCGAGGCCTCGACTGCGCCAGCCTGAAGGCGAAGCGCAGGATGCGTTCGACGCCGGCGCGCGTGAACATGGATACGTCGGTCGCGGCCTCGATCGGCGAGCCCTGGTGGACGCGGCCGCCGACACCGGAATACTCGCCCTCCGAATTCTCGCGCACGATCACCCAGTCGAGTTCGTTGCCGTTCACATGGCGGAGCGGCGAGGTGATGCCCGGCAGCACCCGCGTCGGACGGACATTGGCGTACTGGTCGAAAGGCTGGCAGATCGCGAGACGCAGGCCCCACAGGGTGACGTGGTCGGGAATGTCGGGGTGGCCGGCCGAGCCGAAGAGGATCGCGTCGTGCCTGGCGATCTGGTCGCGCCCGTCTACCGGCATCATGCGGCCGTGCTTCTTGTAGTAGTCGCCTCCCCAGTCAAAGTGGTCGATCTTGAAGGCGAAACTGCCCTCCCGCTTGGCGATGGCTTCGAGCACCTCTACGCCGGCAGACACGACTTCGGTGCCGATTCCGTCGCCGGGAATGGCGGCGATCTTGTAGGTTTTCATCACGGTCTCCGGATCAATTGCTGGCCTTGACGCCAGCCGCCTTGATCACGGCGTCCCAGCGCTTCACTTCCGCTTCCAGATAGGTCTTGAGTGCCTGGGGGCTGACCTGCGCCTCGGCGACAGGCTCGGTGCCAAGACCGGCGAAGCGCTCGACCACCTTGGGGTCCTTCAGCGCTACCTTGAGGGCCGACACGAGCTTGTCGGTCACGTCCTTGGGCAGTCCCTTGGGGGCCCACAGCGCATGCCAGGCCGAGACCTCGAAGCCGGGCAGGACGCCGCCGTCCAGCGTCGGCAGGCCGGGCACGGACGAGACCTTGGACTTGGTGGTGACAGCGTAGCCCTTGATGCGCCCATCCTTGATGTGCCCGGTCGTGTTGGTCGTCTGGTCGCACATCACGTCGAAAGTGCCGCTGATCAGGTCGTTCATCGCGGGCCCGGTGCCGCGATAGCCGACGCCTTCCATCTTGATGCCGAGTTCCTTCATCAGGATCAGCATGCAGAGATGCGAGGCCGAACCGATGCCGGCATGACCGTAGGTCGCCTTGCCCTGGTTGGCCTTCATCCAGGCCACGATCTCGGCGATGTCCTTGGGCGGGAGGGCGGCCTTCGAGACCAGGGTCATGGGCACGTCGGTGATGCGGCCGAGATGGTCGAAGTCGCTGACGACGTCGTACTTGAGGCCGTCATAGAGGGCGGGGGCGGTGGCCTGCGCGATATGCCAGACGGCGATCGTGTAGCCGTCGGGCGCGGCGCGGGCGACCTTGGCCATGCCGATCGTGCCGCCGGCGCCGCCGACATTCTCCACCACGACCGTCTGGCCCAGCGTCTTGGTCATCGATTCGGCGATCAGGCGCGCCACCGTGTCGGTCGGACCGCCGGCCGCGGCAGGCACCACGAGCGTGATCGGCTTGTTGGGATAGGCGGCCTGCGCAAGGGCGGGCCCGGCCGAAGCGACGGTTGCAGCGGCCAACAGCGCCCCGGTCAGCAGGGCACGACGGAAAAGGCTCATGGTTTCGCTCCCTTGGATTCTTGTTTGGAGTCTCCTTACGGGTGGCGGCGCGCGGGCGCAATCGGCACTGGATTATACAAATTTCTGATATAATCCCGGCCGTGGACCTGCATCAGCTTCGCTGCTTCGTCGCGGTCGCCGAGGAACTTCACTTCGGCCGGGCGGCACGCCGTCTCGACATGCTGCCGTCGGCGCTCAGCCGTGCGATTCGCCTGCTCGAAACCTCACTCGGTGCTCCCCTGCTGCTGCGTACCACGCGCAACGTGATGCTGTCGCAGGACGGCGCGGCCTTTGTCGACGATGCCCGTGGATTGCTGGCGCGGGCCGATGCGCTCGCCGCAGAGGTGCGCGAGCGTGGCCGCCGGCGGTCGCGCAGCCTCATCCGGGTGGGCGCGATCGACACCGCCGCGGCCGGCCTGGTGCCGGCGCTGCTGCACGACTTTCGCGAATTGCGCGCCGCGGCGGCCGTGCAGCTCGTCGAGGACAAGACCGTGCGCCTGGTGCCGAAGCTCCTGTCGGGCCGGCTCGACATCGCCTTCATCCGGCCGCCCGAGCGGCTCGACAAGCGGATCGAGACGATGATGCTCTTCCACGAGACGCCGGTCGTCGCCGTGCCGTCGCGTCACCGGCTGGCGGGCCGGCGCCGGCTTTCCATCGAGGCGCTGGCGGACGAGCCGATGATCGTGCCCGACCGCAGCGCGCGGCCGCACAGCCACGACCTCACGATCAAACTGTTCGAGCGGGCCGGCCTTCGCCCCAAGCTGGCGCAGAGTGCCGAGGAGAAGCAGACCATCGTACACCTCGTCGCCGCCGGCCTGGGCGTGGCGATCGTGCCGCGGTCGGCGGCACGCCTGGGTGTCACGGGCGTCCGCTTCGTGCCGCTCGCCTCCCGCGACGCGCTCGGCCTCGACCTCCTGCCGATGGCAGCCGCCTGGCTGCGCAACGCACGCGACCCGCTGCGCGACGAAATCCTCGACCTGCTCCGCCTGCACCTGCCGCGCTACGCGGCGGGGGTGTAAGGCTCAACGTCCAATAAGCCTACGCCGCGCGCTCGAGGTAGCTCTCGAAGACGCCGACATGGACGAAGGCCGGGTCGGCGGAGTCCGACCACAGGTCGCGCGAATCGAAACGGACGTCGTAAGTCGGCTCGTCTTCGGCTTCGATGCCGTGGCCATGGGCGTCGGGGAACGGGTAGGGCGGCGACACGCCGACCACGACGCCGCTCTTGCCGCGAATGTAGCCCGGCATGCGGACGTGACCCGGAACGTAATCCGTCTTCACCGTGACCTTGTCGCCGACCTTCAGCGTCTCGCGCGTGGCGACGTTGCCGCGGCCGGGTGCGCTGGGCGAGGAAAGCGGGAAGGCGCCTCCGGCGCGGCGATCCAGCTCCTCCTGGGTGAGGATGCCTTTCTCCACGCACAGGGTCGCGAGGCTCGTCAACGAGCGTTCGTAGTAGCTGGCCGACAGATAGTGTCGCGGCTCCATGCGCTCGATGGCGTGGCGATACTCGTCCATGTTGAAGATGCCGAGCTTCACGGCCAGCGAATAGAGGGCGTTGACCCGCTTCTCCCACGGTTCGTGGAAGGTCTGGGCGCGGAGCGAATAGCGGACCCGGCCGAAGCCATGCTTGCCGCCGAGATCGTGCATGCCGTCCATGACTGTCTCTCCGTCCTAGAGGCGCGAGACGCCAATCATGGCGTCCTTGGTGACGAGTCCGGCGAGCTTCTCCTCGGACCATCCCTCGGTGCCGGCGGGGCGCACCGGCAGCACCATGTAGCGGGTGTCGGCCGTGGTATCCCAGACGCGGATTTCCATGTCGGCCGGCAGCTCCAGCCCCATCTCCTTCAGCACGGTGCGCGACTGGCGCACGACGCGGGCGCGGTACTCCAGGTCCTTGTACCAGTCCGGCGGCAGGCCGATGATCGAGAAGGCCGTGCACGAGCAGAGGGTGCAGCAGATCACGTTGTGAACCTTCGGCGTGTTCTCCAGCACGACCAGGTGCCGGTGATGCGGCGGCATCGACAGGCCGAGTTCGGTGACGGCGTCGCGGCCGTTGGCGAACAGGCGCTCGCGGAAGGCGGGATCGGTCCAGGCCTTGGCGACCACGCGCGCGCCGTTTTCCGGCACCCATTCCTCCTCGGCGAGATGCTTGAACTCGCGGATGAAATTCTCGGGCTCCATGCCACGCTCCTGGAAGGCTTCCTGGATCGCGTCGACGCGCTTCTCCACGGGGGCGGTGGCTTGGTGGTGGTGAGTCTGATCGGGCATGGTCGCTTCTCCCAGGCGGCAGCGGATCGGGCGGCGGAGTATAGGAAGCGAGGGCCATCGCGTCACTTGCTCCCCGACATGCGCGCGGCTAGAGAGGCCCCGCCCAACAGGAGTTTTTCTCATGAGCGCCATAGCTGAAGTCCGCGGCCGCGAAATCCTCGACAGCCGTGGCAATCCCACCGTCGAAGTGGAGGTCGAACTCGACAGCGGCGCGGTCGGCCGCGCGGCCGTCCCATCCGGCGCCTCGACCGGCGCCCACGAGGCGGTCGAACTGCGCGACGGCGACAAGAAGCGCTACGGCGGCAAGGGCGTTCTGAAGGCGGTAGCGGCGGTGAACGGCGAGATCATGGACCTGCTGTCCGGCCTCGACGCGCTGGAGCAGATCAAGATCGACCGCGCCCTGATCGAGCTCGACGGCACCCCGAACAAGGGCCGCCTCGGCGCCAACGCCATTCTCGGCGTCTCGCTGGCCGTCGCCAAGGCCGCCGCGATGGACAGCGGCCTGCCGCTCTATCGCTATGTCGGCGGTAGCCAGGCCTCGGTGCTGCCGGTGCCGCTGATGAACATCATCAACGGCGGCGCCCATGCCGACAATCCGATCGACATCCAGGAATTCATGATCATGCCGGTGAAGGCGGATCGCTTCGCCGACGCGCTGCGCATGGGCGCGGAAGTCTTCCACGCGCTGCGCGGCCAGCTGCACGATGCCGGCCACAACACCAACGTGGGCGACGAGGGCGGCTTCGCCCCGAACCTCGCCACCGCCGACGAGGCGCTGTCCTTCGTCATGAAGGCGATTGAGAAGGCCGGCTACAAGCCCGGCGAGGACGTCATGCTGGCGCTCGACCCGGCCTCGACCGAGTTCTTCAAGAAGGGCAAGTACGAGATGGAGGGCGAGGGCAAGTCGTTCGATGCCGCCGGCATGGTCGACTACTACGCCGATCTCGTGAAGCGCTACCCGATCGTGTCGATCGAGGACGGCATGGCCGAGGACGACATGAAGGGCTGGAAGGCCATCACCGACAAGCTCGGCAAGAAGATCCAGCTGGTGGGCGACGACCTGTTCGTCACCAACCCGAAGCGCCTGGAGCAGGGCATCAAGGACGGGCTCGCCAACGCGATCCTGGTCAAGGTCAACCAGATCGGCACGCTGACCGAGACGATGGAAGCGGTCTCGATGGCGCGCAACGCCAGCTACGGCGCCGTCATGTCCCACCGTTCGGGCGAGACCGAGGATGCGACCATCGCCGACCTCGCGGTCGCCACCAACTGCGGCCAGATCAAGACCGGCTCGCTGTCGCGCTCTGATCGGCTGGCCAAGTATAACCAGCTCCTGCGCATCGAGGAGCAGCTCGGCACCCAGGCGCGCTACGCCGGGACATCGATCCTGCGGGGTTGAGCTTCGGCGGGACGGGAATGATCAAGGGTCGCTGCGGCGGCCCTTTTTCTTGTTCAGAGGAAGAGGAAAGGTCCTGCGCTGCGCTCAGGATGACACGGCTGTTGGGTCCTATGCAGTGCGCCAACCCCAAAACAGGTGTCATCCTGAGCGCAGCGAAGGATCCTTGCTCTGCCTGTCTAATAGTTGACGAAGTCAAAGACTTGATTGACCATGGCAACCTTCTGGGGAGATTGCCATGGCAGTGTCGTCGCTCGCGTCCCGCATCGAGGCGGTGCGCCGCTTCTCGCGCTTCTACACCCGCCGCATCGGCGTGCTGGAAGAGACCCTCCTGCACAGCCCGTTCACCCTGCCCGAGGGGCGGCTGGTTTACGAGATCGCCAACCGCGACCGTCCGACGGCGCAGGAACTCTGCCGCGATCTCGGCCTCGATCCGGGCTATGTCAGCCGGCTGCTGCAGGCACTGGAGAAGCGGGGCTGCGTCGCGCGCAAGCGGTCGACCGCCGACAAGCGCCAGACCGAGCTGACCCTGACGGCCAAGGGCCAGCGGTTGTGGGCCGCCATGAACGAGCGCTCGCGCCAGGACATCGCGAACCTGCTGGCCGAACTGCCGATCGCGCGCCAGGACAGGCTCGTGAAGGCGCTGGAGACCGTCGAGTCGCTGCTCGACGAGCCGCCGGAAAAGCGCGTGCCCTTTACGCTGCGGCCGCACCAGCCGGGCGACCTCGGCTGGATCATCCGCCGCCAGACCCAGCTCTATGCCACCGAGTATGGCTGGGACGGGACCTTCGAGGCGATGCTCGCGGAGATTTCCGCAAAGTTCATTCGGAAGTTCGACCCGAAGTCGGACAATTGCTGGATCGCCGAGCGCAACGGCGAGATCGCGGGATCGGTCTTCCTCGTGCGCGCCGGCAAGACCACTGGACAGTTGCGCATGCTCTACGTCGAACCCTCGGCGCGCGGCCTCGGCATCGGCCAGAGTCTGGTCGCGGCCTGCATCGAGGATGCCCGCGCGAAGGGCTACAAAAAGCTGATGCTGTGGACCAACGACATCCTGGTCTCGGCCCGCAAGATCTACATCGCGGCCGGCTTCCGGCTCATCCGGGAGGAGAAGCACGACAGTTTCGGCAAGAAGCTGGTCGGGCAGTTCTGGAGCCTCGATCTGTGAGCCGGCCCGGCCCGCTCTGGGCCGCCGCCGGGACCGGCATCCAGGTCGGGGCCGCGATGGTGGCGACGCGCTATGTCGTCGATGCGGCGGGGCCGGGGTCACTGGGCTTCCTGCGCTACCTGATCGGGCTCGTCTGCCTTGTGCCGGCGCTATGGCTGCGGCCCTGGCGAACCATCGCTCCGCGCGATCTCGTGCCGATCGGGCTTCTGGGGATCGGCCAGTTCGCGGCGCTGATCGTGCTGCTGAACTATTCGCTGCTGCACATCCCCGCGGCACGCGCCTCGCTGCTGTTCTCGACCTTCCCGCTGATGACGATGACCCTGTCGGCGCTGCTCGGGCGCGAGCGATTTACGCCAGCCAAGATCGCGGGCGCGCTGCTCACCTTCGCGGGCGTCGCGATCGCGCTGGGAGGGGCGGCGATCACGGCCGAGCCGCAGCACGGGTCAGCGTGGCTGGGCACGGCGGCGGCGCTGGCTTCGGCCTTCTGCGGCGCCGTCTGCTCGATCTCCTACGCGCCCTACGTCGCGCGCTACTCGGCGCTGCCCGTGACCGCCTTTGCCATGTTCGTGGCCGTCCTGGCGCTGGCGGGGATTGCCGGCGCCGAAGGTCTGTTCGCGACGTGGCCCGCCTTCACGGCCGGAGAGGCGGCGGCCATCGTATTCATCGGCGTGTCGAGCGGCATCGGCTTCTTCCTATGGGTCTATGCGCTGGGGAATGCGCCGCCGACGCTGGTCACGATCTTCCTGGGGCTCGGGCCCGTGACGGCGGCGCTGGGCGGCACCGCGCTGCTGGGCGAGCCTCTGCCGGTGGCGGCGTTGCTTGGCCTTGCATGCGTCTTGGCGGGCCTATGGATAGCGCTGAAGCCCGGAGCGCAAGCTGACTAAGAGTCAGCTGCCGCTCTTTTCGCGTCGGCCGCCGCGAAATGTGCCATCTGGTCGGCGTGGACCTTCTTGAACGCGGGTCGGTCGGTGACGCGGGTCACGTAGGCTTCGGTCGCCGGCCGGTCACCGAAGGCGCGGACCTTGCCGACGCGCAGGACGTCCGCCATCAGCAGGTCGGCTGCGGTGAAGCGATCGGCCGCCAACCATTGCCGCCCGCCCAGTACCTTCTCGAGCTGGTCGAGCCGGTTGCCCATCCAGCCGGTGAGGGCATTGTCGGGCTGGCCCGTCATGGTCAGGAACCACCATGGCACGCTCACCATCTCGATCGAGTTGAGCGCGGCGAACATCCACTGAAGGGTCGCGGCTTCCCCGGCAGGATCGCGCGGCATCAGCTTTTCGCTCTTGCGGGCGAGATGCATCAGCCCGGCGCCGCTCTCGAACATTTTCAGGTCGCCATCGGTCAGGAAGGGCACCTGGCCGAACGGCTGCTGCGCCAGGTGATTGGTCTCGCGCCCATCGAACGGCACGGTGCGCACGGAATAGGGGAGACCGGCTTCCTCGCAGGCCCATCGCAGCCGGAGGTCGCGCACGAAGCCGCGCGGGCCCTTGGGCACCCAGTCGTACGTCCAGATGATCAGTCCGCTCATGCCGTCCGCCCTTTCACAGTCGCTAAGCCTCTCCAATCAAACGAAAAATCTTGACGGAAGGCCACCACATGTTGCCATATGCCTGCAGGAACGCCGCATATGTTGTTGAGACCCCGTCAGATTTTGGCTCCCGTCATCTTCGCCACAGTATTCGGTTATTTCGGATACCACCTGGTGAACGGTGACCGCGGCCTGCTGGCCATGGCCCATCTCCAGCGCGAAGTGCTGGTCGCCGAGCAGAACCTCGCCGAGGCCGAGACGACCCGCAAGATCTGGGAACGCCGCGTCGCGGCGCTGCGCAACCAGAGCCTCGAACCGGACATGCTGGACGAGCGCGCGCGCGTCCTGCTGAACTTCGCGCGCAAGGACGACGTCATCGTCTTCATGCCGACGCGCTGACGACGTTTTGATCTCGGTGACGCTGTGTTCAAGGTTCGCCTCGCGGTCATCTGAAAGAAACTGTCCGGTGCGATCCATGGTTTGCAAACAATCGCTCAATTGCTGCGGCGCACGCGCGGCGAGTGTGTTTTTTCCTGCTAGATCAAACACATCGCCCTCTGCGATGCTATAAGCCGAAGCGCGTTCACGAGGGGACTGCCATGGCGAAGCCGGCCACGAAGCCGAAAGTCGATACTTCTCCCGCCAAGGCGAAGTCGCCTCCCAAGCAATCATCCGGGCCGGGCGACAACAGCGTCACCCCCGACGAACTCAAGGCCTACTACCGCGACATGCTGCTGATCCGCCGCTTCGAGGAGCGGGCGGGCCAGCTCTACGGCATGGGCCTGATCGGCGGCTTCTGCCACCTCTACATCGGCCAGGAAGCGGTCGTGGTCGGCATGCAGTCGAGCGTCCGCGACAAGGACGCCGTCATCACCTCCTACCGCGACCACGGCCACATGTTGGCCTGCGGCATGGACCCCAAGGGCGTCATGGCCGAACTGACGGGCCGCAGCGGCGGCTACTCGAAGGGCAAGGGCGGCTCGATGCACATGTTCAGCCGCGAGAAGAGCTTCTACGGCGGCCACGGCATCGTCGGCGCCCAGGTGCCGATCGGCACCGGTCTCGCCTTCGCGCACAAGTACAACGGCGACAAGAACGTATCGCTCACCTACTTCGGCGACGGCAGCGCCAACCAGGGCCAGGTCTACGAGGCCATGAACATGGCAGCACTCTGGAAGCTGCCGGTGGTCTACATCATCGAGAACAACCGCTACGGCATGGGCACCTCGGTCGAGCGCGCCTCGGCCACTACCGAGCTCTACCGCCATGGCGAGGCCTTCGGCATCCCGGGCGAGCGGGTCGACGGCATGGACGTGCTGGCGGTCCGGGCGGCCGGCGCCAAGGCCATCGAGCATGCGCGCAGCGGGCAGGGCCCCTACATCCTCGAGATGCAGACCTATCGCTATCGCGGCCATTCGATGAGCGATCCGGCCAAGTACCGGACCAAGGAAGAGGTCGACAAGTTCCGCAACGAGCGCGACCCGATCGAGCACATTCGCAAGCGCCTGCTCGACGCCAAGATCGTCGACGAGGCCGCTCTCAAGGCGGTCGACGCGGAGATCCGCAAGATCGTGAACGACGCCGCCGAGTTCTCGCAACACAGTCCCGAGCCCGATCCGTCGGAGCTGTGGACCGACATTCTGGTCGAGGCCTGATCCCATGAGCATTCAGGTTCTGATGCCTGCCCTGTCTCCCACCATGACCGAGGGCAAGCTCGCCAAGTGGCACGTCAAGGTCGGCGATGTCGTGAAGTCCGGCCAGGTGATCTGCGAGATCGAGACCGATAAGGCCACGATGGAAGTCGAGGCCGTCGACGAGGGCGCCGTCGCGAAGATCCTCGTCGAGGAAGGCACCGAGGGCGTCGCCGTGAACACGCCGATCTGCGTGCTGGCCGAGGAGGGCGAGAGCGCCGCCGATGCCGTTACGCCGGCGCCCGCTGCCAGGACCGAGGCGCCCCGGGCTGAAGCGAAGGCCGAAGAGAAGCCGAAAGCCGACGCGGCGCCGGCGGCGCCCGCCGTCGCTGCTGCGGCACCGGAGCCGGAATGGAAGGGCGGCACGCAGCACATCACCGTGCGCGAGGCGCTGCGCGAGGCGATGGCCGCCGAGATGCGTGCCGACAAATCGGTGTTCCTGATGGGCGAGGAAGTCGCGCAGTACCAGGGCGCCTACAAGATCAGCCAGGGCCTGCTGGAGGAATTTGGCGAGAAGCGCGTCATCGACACGCCGATCACCGAGCACGGCTTTGCCGGTCTCGGCGTCGGCGCGGCGTTCGGCGGCCTGAAGCCGATCGTCGAGTTCATGACCTTCAACTTCGCCATGCAGGCGATCGACCAGATCATCAACTCGGCGGCCAAGACGCATTACATGTCGGGCGGCCAGATGACCTGCCCGATCGTGTTCCGCGGTCCCAACGGCGCCGCCTCGCGCGTCGCCGCCCAGCATTCGCAGTGCTACGCGAGCTGGTACGCCCATGTGCCGGGCCTGCGCGTGCTGGCGCCGTGGAGCGCCGCGGACGCGAAGGGACTGCTGCGGGCCGCGATCCGCGATCCCAACCCGGTGATCTTCCTCGAGAACGAAATCCTCTACGGCCAGTCGTTCGACGTGCCGGAGGATCCCGACTTCGTGCTGCCGATCGGCAAGGCCAAGATCGAGCGGCAGGGCAAGGACGTCACGATCGTCGCCTTCTCGATCATGGTCGGCAAGGCGCTGCAGGCGGCCGAGGAACTGGCCAAGCACGGCATCGACGCCGAGGTCATCAACCTGCGCAGCCTGCGCCCGTTCGACACCGAGACGATCGTGCAGTCGATCAAGAAGACCAACCGCCTCGTCTCCTGCGAGGAGGGCTGGCCCTTCGCCGGCATCGGCGCCGAACTGTCGGCGCTGATGATGGAGCATGCGTTCGACTATCTCGATGCGCCGGTGAAGCGCGTTGCCGGTCTCGACGTGCCGCTGCCCTATGCGGCGAACCTTGAGAAGATGGCGTTGCCGCAATCGACGCACATCGTCGAGGCCGCACGCGCGGTCTGCAATCGCTGAGGCGGGAGAGACGGCATGTCGATCAACATCCTGATGCCCGCGCTCTCGCCCACCATGACGGAGGGCAAGCTCGCCAAGTGGCACGTCAAGGTCGGTGACGCGGTCAAGTCCGGCCAGGTGATCTGCGAGATCGAGACCGACAAGGCCACGATGGAAGTCGAGGCCGTGGACGAGGGCAAGATCGGCCAGATCCTGGTCGAGGAAGGCGCCGAAGGTGTGAAGGTCAACGCCGTCATCGCCGTCCTGCTGGAAGAAGGCGAGAAGGACGTCGCCGAGCCTGCGACATCTGCCGCTGCCGCACCGGCGCCCAAGGCCGAAGAGAAGCCGGCAGCGCTGGCTCCCGCGGCCGCGCCTGCACCGGCGGCCAAGCCGGCCGCTTCCCCTGGCGGCACCCGCATCTTTGCCTCGCCGCTGGCCAAGCGCATAGCGGCGGACAAGGGCATCGACCTCGCCGGCCTCAAGGGCTCCGGGCCAAACGGCCGCATCGTCAAGGCCGACGTCGAGAACGCGAAGCCAGGCGCCGCTCCGGCTGCGGCGGCTCCCAAGGCTGCGCCAAAGGCTGCTGCCCCGACGCCGGCCACCGGCGGCCAACCGGTGTTTGTCGCCCCCGGCGACAGCCGTGTGCCGCATACCAGCATCCGCAAGGTCATCGCCCGGCGCATGCTCGAGTCCAAGCAGACCGTCCCGCATTTCTACCTGACGGTCGACTTCGAGATCGACGCGCTGCTGACGGCGCGCACGGCGATCAACGCCGTCGTCGAGAAGAAGGGCACCAAGGTCTCGGTCAACGACATGGTGATCAAGGCCTGCGCCAAGGCGCTGCGCGACCATCCGGAGTGCAACGCCTCGTGGACCGAGGAGGAGATGATCCAGTATGGGGCGGTCGACATCTCCGTCGCCGTGGCCACGGATCGCGGCCTGATCACGCCGATCGTGCGCAACGCCGACATGAAGGGCCTGGCGCAGATCTCGATCGAGATGAAGGATCTCGCCAGCCGCGCCAAGAGCGGCAAGCTGAAGCTTGAGGAGTTCCAGGGTGGCGGCTTCACCATCTCGAACCTCGGCATGTTCGGCATCCGCGACTTCGGCGCCATCATCAACACGCCGCAGTCCATGATCCTGGCGGTCGGCGCCGGCGAGGAGCGGGTCGTCGTCCGCAAAGGCGAGATGGTCATCCGCAACATCATGAGCTGCACGCTGGCCGTCGATCACCGCGTGGTGGACGGCGCCATGGGCGCGCAGTTCCTGCAGACACTCAAGGCGTATATCGAGCAACCCGCCGCGATGCTGGCCTAGGAGACTGACATGGCCGAGACCAGTTTCGACCTGATTGTCGTGGGCGGCGGGCCGGGCGGCTACGTCGCCGCGATCCGCGCCGCGCAGCTAGGGCTCAAGACCGCCGTGGTCGAGCGCGAGCATATGGGCGGCATCTGCCTCAACTGGGGCTGTATCCCGACCAAGGCGCTGCTGCGCACCTCGGAAGTCTACGGCCTCATCAAGCATGCCGACGCCTACGGCCTGTCGGTCAAGGACGTGTCGTTCGACCCGAAGAAGATCGTCGAGCGTTCGCGCAAGGTGGCGAGCCAGCTCAGCAACGGCGTCTCGATGCTGATGAAAAAGAACAAGATCACGGTGTTCGACGGCACGGCCAAGCTCGCCGGCACAGACGGGATCAGGCGCAAGATCGCCGTCGCGCTCAAGGACAAGAGCAACGTCACCCTGACGGCCAAGGATGTGATCCTGGCCACGGGCGCCCGCGCGCGGCAGCTTCCCGGTCTAGAGGCCGACGGCAAGCTGGTGTGGAGCTACAAGGAGGCGATGGTGCCGCCGGAGTTCCCGAAGTCGCTGCTGGTCATCGGCTCGGGCGCGATCGGCATCGAGTTCGCGAGCTTCTACCGGACCATGGGCGCCGAGGTGACGGTGGCCGAGGTCATGGACCGCGTGCTCCCCGTCGAGGATGCCGAGGTCTCGGCCTTCGCCAAGCGTGCCTTCGAGAAGCAGGGGATGAAGATCCTGACCAGCGCCACTGTGTCGAACCTGAAGAAGGGCACCAACAACGTCACCGCCACCATCACGGTCGGTGGCAAGGCCGAGCAGATCACCGTCGACCGGGTCATCAGCGCCGTCGGCATCGTCGGCAATGTCGAGAACCTGGGCCTCGAAGGTACCAAGGTGAAGGTCGAGAAGACCCACATCGTGATCGACCAATGGGGCTTCACCGGCGAGCCGAACGTCTATGCGATCGGCGACGTCGCGGGCCCGCCGTGGCTCGCGCACAAGGCGATGCACGAGGGCGTGCTGGTGGTCGAGAAGATCGCCGGCGTTAAGGGCGTCCACCCGATGAAGACCGAGAACATCCCGGGCTGCACCTACTGCCAGCCGCAGGTGGCGAGCATCGGTCTCACCGAGGCAGCGGCCAAGGCCAAGGGGCTGGAGCTCAAGGTCGGCAAGTTCCCCTTCATCGGCAACGGCAAGGCGATCGCGCTGGGCGAGCCCGAGGGCTTCATCAAGACGATCTTCGACGCCAGGACCGGCGAGCTCCTGGGCGCCCACATGATCGGCGCCGAGGTCACCGAGCTGATTCAGGGCTACAGCATCGCCAAGACGCTGGAGACCACCGAGGCCGAGCTGATGGCCACGGTGTTTCCGCATCCCACCCTGTCGGAGATGATGCACGAGTCGGTACTGGCGGCGTATGGCCGGACGCTCCATATCTAGCCGATCATGGACGGAACCCTCGACAAGCTTTCCCTGACCCGCGCCGAGCGCCACCCCGAGAAGGCGCATCGGCCGGACAATCCGATCCAGCGCAAGCCGGATTGGATCAGGGTCCGTGCGCCGAACTCGCCGGAGTACGCCGAGACCAAGCGGTTGATGCGCGAGCTCAAGCTCACGACCGTCTGCGAGGAAGCGGCCTGCCCGAACATCGGCGAGTGCTGGAAGCAGAAGCACGCCACCTTCATGATCATGGGCGAGACCTGCACGCGGGCCTGCGCCTTCTGCAACGTCGCGACCGGCAAGCCCGGCGCTCTCAATCCGCACGAGCCGGCCAACATCGCCGAAGCGGTCGGCAAGCTCGGCCTCGGCCATGTCGTGGTGACCTCGGTCGACCGCGACGATCTGGACGACGGTGGAGCAGGGCATTTCGCCGAGGTGATCACGGCGCTGCACAAGTCGGCGCCCGCCACCACGGTCGAGATCCTGACGCCGGACTTCATGCGCAAGCCAGGTGCCATCGAGACGGTGGTCGCGTCGCGGCCCGACGTCTTCAACCATAATCTCGAGACGGTGCCGCGGCTCTATCCGACCATCCGTCCGGGCGCGCGCTACTTCACCTCGCTGCGGCTTCTGTCGCGCGTGAAGGAGATCGACCCTGCGATGTTCACCAAGTCGGGCCTCATGGTCGGGCTGGGCGAGACGCGCGAGGAGATCCTGCAGGTGATGGACGACCTGCGCGCCGCCGACGTCGACTTCCTGACCATCGGCCAGTACCTGCAGCCGACGCCCAAGCACGCGGCGCTCGACCGTTTCTGGACGCCGGCCGAGTTCTCGGAGCTGGCGCAGATGGCCCGCGCCAAGGGCTTCCTGATGGTCTCGTCCTCGCCGCTGACGCGGTCGAGCTATCACGCTGGCGACGACTTCGCGCGCCTCAAGGCCGCGCGCGTGGCCCAGCTCAAAGGCTGACGGCCTCTTGGCTACCCGTCACCAGGAACGGCGAGTCGTTCCGTTCCAGCCGCGACAGCTGTTCGACCTGGTGGCCGACGTGCCGCGCTACCCGGAGTTCCTGCCCTGGTGCTTCGCCGGCCGCATCCGCCGCCGCGAGAGCCCGACGGTCGAGATCGCCGAGCTGGCGATCGGCTTCGGGCCGTTCCACGAGAAGTTCGTCTCGCGTGTCGTGCGCGCACCCGACGATCCCGAGGGCCCGCGCATCGACACGACCGGCATCGAGGGTCCGTTCCGGCTGTTGAAGAGCCGCTGGATCTTCCGTCCCCATGCGGAAGGCACCCAAATCGACTTCGAGCTGGAATTCGATTTCCGCTCGCTGCTGCTGCAGAAGACGGTCCAGCTCCTGTTCGCCGAAGCCGTCCGCCGCATGGTCTCGGCCTTCGAGGCGCGGGCAGCGCAGCTCTACGGCAAGTCTGCAGCCGCCAAGGAACTCCCGGCTTAGCGCTCCGCCAGCTTGGCCAGCATCGCGAGCGCGGTGATCACCGTGAGGCGGCGGATTCCGTCGCGGTCGCCGGGGAAGACGTGACGCTCGGCAATCGTTTCGAAGCCGGTGCGGCAGGCACCGAAATGAACGAGGCCGACCGGCTTCTCGGCGGAACCGCCGCCGGGGCCGGCCACGCCGGTCACCGAGACCGAAAGCTGTGCGCCGGAGCGGGCGAGGGCGCCCGCCGCCATCGCCCGCGCCACCGGTTCGCTCACCGCGCCATGGCTCACGATCGCGTCCCACGGCACGCCGATCATCTCGCGCTTGGATTCGTTGGAGTAGGTGACGAAGCCGCGGTCCACGACGTCGGAGGAGCCGGCGACGGCCGTCAGCGTCGCGGCGATCAGGCCGCCGGTGCACGACTCGGCCGTGACAACCTTGAAGCCGTGCTTGCGGCAGGCGAACAGGACACGCTCCGCGCCGTCCCGCATCTCGTGGTCGAACATCGGCAGTCAGCTCCTCGGTAATTCCACGGTGGCCAAGGCCTGCGCCGCGACGCCTTCGCGGCGGCCGGTGAAGCCAAGCCCCTCGGTGGTGGTGGCCTTCACGCTGACGCGGTCGGGCGCGATGTCGGCAATGCGGGCGATGCTCCGCACGATGGCGTCGCGATGCGGCCCGACCTTCGGGGCTTCGCAGACGATCGTGACATCAAGATGGACGATGCGTCCGCCGCGTGCCGTCACGAGATCGACGGCGTGGCGCAGGAAGCGGTCGGACGAGGCGCCGCGCCATTGCGGGTCGGACGGCGGGAAATGCTTGCCGATGTCGCCGGCGCCGATCGTGCCCAGCACCGCGTCGGTGAGCGCATGCAGCGCCACGTCGGCGTCGGAATGGCCGGCCAGCGCCTGGCTGTGCGGCACGGCGACGCCGCCCAGCATGACGGCGGTACCCGGTCCGAAGCCGTGCACGTCGAAACCGAGAGCGGTGCGGGTTTCCATGCGGGTCGAGAGAAGATCCTCGGCGGTGGTGATCTTGCGGTTATCCTCGCTGCCCGCGACCATGACAACCTTGAGCCCCGCACGCTCCGCCACGGCGGCATCGTCAGTCAGCGCGGTCGCCTCGGCGGTGGCCAGCGGCGCGGCGGCGCGATGGGCGGCGAGCAGCGGTGCGAAACGGAACACCTGCGGCGTCTGCGCCCGCCACAAATCCCGGCGCGGCACCGTCTCCGTGACGGCATTGCCGTCGCCGACGCGCTTCAGGGTATCGGCGAGCGGGATCCCAAGCACCGCGCCGTCGATTCCTTCGACCGAGGCCGCCGCAAGGCAGGCCTCGATCTCGGCGCCTCGCACGAAGGGGCGGGCGGCATCGTGTATCGCGACCAGGTCGGGAGGGTTTCCGGCCAGCGCTTCCAGCCCGTTCAGGACCGACTGCTGACGGCTTGCGCCCCCCTGGATCGGCGCGGGCAGGTCGAGCCCGTCGGTCGCCGCGGCATAATGGGCGTCATCTCCCGGACCGATCACGACCTGGACCCGGTCGACGCCGGCCGCGTGGAAGGCGGCGATCGTCCGGCGCAGGACCGGCCGGCCGGCAAGAAGCGCATATTGCTTGGGCAGCGGGCCGCCGAAGCGGCTGCCGCGGCCGGCCGCGACGATGAGGGCGGTGACTTTACGCATAATGCTCAATTTAGCAGGGTTCCGGCCGTGCGCACTTCCGACCCTTGCGCCGACCGTCCGGACCCGCTATTGCTCGCTCAATTATTGTGCACTGCACAAGATGCCTAATAACTGAACAAAGAATGCAAAACGCACACCGCCTCAAACCTGTCGACATTGGACCCGTCCGTATCGAGGACCCGGTCATCCTCGCTCCGCTGTCGGGCGTCAGCGACCTGCCCTTCCGCCAGATGGTGAAGCGGCGTGGGGCGGGCCTCGTCGTGTCCGAGATGATCGCCTCGGTCGCGATGGTTCGAGAGAACCGCAAGACGCTCCTGATGGCCAAGACCACGCCGGAAGAGTTTCCCATGTCGGTGCAGCTCGCGGGCTGCGAACCCGAGGTGATGGCCGAGGCGGCGAAGCTCAACGAGGATCGCGGCGCCGCGATCATCGACATCAACTTCGGCTGCCCCGTGAAGAAGGTCGTCAATGGCCATGCCGGCTCCTCGCTGATGCGCGACGAGGTGCATGCCGCGAAGATCCTCGAGGCGACGGTGAAGGCGGTGAAGCTGCCGGTGACGCTGAAGATGCGCACCGGCTGGGATTCGACCAACCGCAACGCGCCGAACCTCGCGCGCATCGCGGAAGAGTGCGGGATCAAGATGCTGACCGTGCACGGCCGCACACGCTGCGATTTCTACGACGGGCACGCCGACTGGGCGTTCGTCCGCAACGTCAAGGAAGCGACCAGGCTGCCCGTCATCGTCAACGGCGACATCACCACGCTCGAAGACATCGACCAGGCGCTCGATCAGTCGGGCGCCGACGGCATCATGATCGGCCGCGGCGCCTACGGTCGGCCGTGGTTCCTGAGCCAGGCGATTCGCTATCTGCGCACCGGCGAGCGTCTGCCCGATCCGTCGATCGCCGAGCAGTATACGGCGGTGCGCACGCACTTCGAGGCGATGCTCGAGCATTACGGCCTCGAGACCGGTGTGCGCATGGCGCGCAAGCATCTCGGCTGGTACTCCAAGGGTCTGGCCGCATCGGCCGACTTCCGCGCCGCCGTGAACCGCGAGACTTCTGCCGACAAGGTTCGCAGCATGCTGGCCGAGTTCTTCCTGCCGGCACTCGATCGGCAGGCGGCCTGATGTCACTGCGCCCCCTCAAACGAAACGGCATGAGTGACCAGTTCCCGACGGCTATCCTCGACTCGCTCTCCGAGGCGATCATCGTCGTCGAAGCGAACGGCCTGATCCACTACGCCAACCTTTCGGCCGAGCAGTTCTTCGGCGTCGGCCGTGCCCGCCTGGTCGGCCATCCGTTGAACGAGTTCATCCCCGACGACACGCCGCTCTTCTCGTTGCTGGAGCAGGTCCTGACGACCGGCGGTGCGGTGGCAGAGAATGGCGTCACGCTGGCGTCGCCACGTATCGGCACGCGCTTCTGCGCGCTGCGACTCTCGCCGATCGTCGACAGCGACGGCCTCGTCGCGGTGTCACTGGTCGAGCAGACCATTGCCCGCAACATCGACCGCCAGATGTCCCATCGCAGCGCCGCCCGCTCGGTAAGCGCGCTGGCCGCCATGCTGGCGCACGAGGTCAAGAACCCGCTGTCGGGCATCCGCGGCGCCGCGCAGCTTCTCGAGCAGTCGGTGCCGGATTCGGAGCGCGAGCTGACCGAGCTGATCTGCGAGGAGACCGACCGCATCGTGGCGCTGGTCGACCGCATGGAGGCTTTCGCCGACGGCCGCCCGATCGATCGCGGCCCCATCAACATCCACCAGGTCCTCAACCACGTCCGCCGCCTGTCGCAGAACGGCTTCGGCAAGGGCGTGCGCTTCGTCGAAACCTACGACCCGTCGCTGCCCGACGTGCACGGCGACCGCGACCAGCTCATCCAGGTGTTCCTCAATCTCGTGAAGAACGCCTGTGAGGCGCCGGGCGATGGCGAGCGCGAGATCGAGCTTTCGACCGCCTATCGCCACGGGCTGCGCCTCGCGGTGCCGGGCCAGCAGACGAGGGTCAACCTGCCGCTGGTCGTCTCGGTACGAGACAATGGCCTTGGCGTGTCCGACGAGATCCGCGCGCACCTGTTCGACGCTTTCGTGACCAACAAGCCGACCGGAACTGGCCTAGGACTTGCTTTGGTCGCCAAGATCGTCAACGACCACGGCGGCGCCATCGAGTTCGACAGCGAACCCGGCCGCACATCATTCAGGATCATGTTGCCTCTCCAGTTCCCGCAGGCCGCGCCGTGAGCGCCGGCGCCACCATTCTCGTCGCCGACGACGACCGCGCCATCCGCACCGTCCTGCACCAGGCCCTCGGCCGGCAGGGTCACACGGTTCGCAGCACCGGCACCGCCTCCACGCTCTGGCAATGGGTCCAGGAAGGCGAGGGGCAGCTCGTCATCACCGACGTGGTGATGCCCGACGAGAACGGCCTCGACCTGGTGCCACGCATCCGCAAGCTGCGGCCCGACCTGCGCATCATCGTCATGAGCGCGCAGTCGACCCTGCTCACGGCTGTGCGTGCGACTGAACGCGGCGCCTTCGAATACCTGCCCAAGCCCTTCGACCTGAATGAGCTGATCTCGGTGGTGAACCGCGCGCTGTCGGCGCCGGCCACCCCGGTGCAGCGGGCCGCGGCCCGCCCGGAAGAGGGCGAGCGCCTGCCGCTGATCGGCCGATCGCCCGCGATGCAGGAGATCTACCGCACGCTGGCGCGCCTTATGTCGACCGACCTCACGGTCATGGTCACCGGCGAGTCGGGCGCGGGCAAGGAGTTGGTCGCGCGCGCCCTGCACGACTACGGCAAGCGCCGGAAGGGCCCCTTCATTGCCCTCAACATGGCGGCGATCCCGCGCGAGCTGATCGAGAGCGAGCTGTTCGGCCATGAGCGCGGCGCCTTCACCGGCGCGGTTCAGCGGACGGCCGGCAAGTTCGAGCAGGCCTCCGGCGGCACGCTGTTCCTCGACGAAATCGGCGACATGCCGCCCGAGGCCCAGACGCGCCTGCTGCGCGTGCTGCAGGAAGGCGAGTACATGACGGTCGGCGGTCGCACGCCGATCAAGGCCAATGTCCGCATCGTCGCGGCGACCCATCGCGACCTGCGCCGCCTCATCCAGCAGGGCCTGTTCCGCGAGGATCTCTATTACCGCCTGAACGTCGTGCCGATCCGCCTGCCGCCGCTGCGCGAGCGGCTGGACGACATCCCTGAACTCGCCAACCACTATCTGCAGGCCGCCACCACCGACGGCCTGCCGACCAAGGTCCTGTCGCCGGAAGCGATGACCCGCCTGAAACAGCATCGCTGGCCAGGCAACGTGCGCGAACTCGTCAACCTGGTCCGCAGGCTCTCCGCGCTCTATTCCGAGGAGATCATCGGGGTGGAGACGATCGAGGCCGAGCTGGCCGATGCGATGTCGGCGATCGAGCCCACGTCCTCGTCGTCGGAAATGGCGGACGACGTGTCGCTGGCCGACGCGGTCGACCGTCATCTCCAGTCGATGTTTGCCGCCCACGGCGACCGGCTGCCGCCTGACGGCATGTACGATCGTGTCATTTCCGAGGTCGAGCGCCCGTTGCTCGCGCTGGCGCTAGGGGCTACACGCGGGAATCAGTTGCGCGCGGCCCGTCTCCTGGGGCTCAATCGCAACACGTTGCGCAAGAAGATAAAGGACCTCGACGTCCCCGTGGTTCGCACGCCGCAGGTTCGCCGAGGCGGGTGACTTCGTGACAGCTGCGCTGGGCGTTTCACGCTTGGGCGACAGGATGAGCAAGGTGCTGCGCAGCCTGTCCGGCCGCGTTGCCGCCGTCTCCCTGGCCATTCTCGCCATCGCCGCCGGCACCGCGACGTATGCGTGGCTGGCCGGCTTCGTGCCGGAATCCTTCAGCACGCGCGGCTGGATGACAGGCCTGCTGGTCGCCGACCTTGTCATCGCCATTGCGCTCGCCTCGGTCGTCGCCGTCCGTCTCACCCAGCTCTGGCTCGACCGTCGTCGCGGCGCCGCGGGGTCGCGACTGCACATGCGGCTGGTCCTGGTGTGCAGCGTGTTCACCATCACACCGACCGTCATCGTCACCATCATCCTGTCGATGCTGGTGATCAGCCTCACCGATTTCGTGGTGAAGCCCTCGCAGGCCTCCTACGAGGCGGCGCGCGCCATCGGCGAGCCGGTGCGGCGCGCCCGCGAGCAGGAGATCCTGAACGACATCGAGGCGATCTCGAGCCCGCTCCAAGCCGAGGGTGTCGACGCGCTGCGCGATCCCGCCGCGACCAAGGCGATGCTGCAGCGCCTGATCGAGGGCCGTCCGATCATCGAAGCGACGGTCCTGGACGCCGACAAGGGCGTGATCAGCCAGGCCAAGGCGCCAGATGCCGAGGGCATGGCCAATCCGGTGCCGCCCGCGCAGTTCCTCTGGCAGGCGGTCAACCAGGCGCGGCCGGTGCAGTTCGAATCGCCGACCGGCGCCTACTTCGTGATGCAGCTTTTCGTGGGCGAGCCCTTGTTCCTGGCGACCGGCCACGCCGTCGACCTGCGCGTCGTCGACTACATCAAGAGCATCGAGTTTGCGGGCTCGTTCTATTCGCAGATCGAATCGGCGCTGCGACGCAGCCAGCTCATCCTGTTCGTGGTCTGCGGCGCCATCGCGTTCCTGATGCTGCTGGCGGCGGTTTGGCTTGCCATCCTGTTCGCCTCGCGCCTCACCGAGCCGATCGGCGGGCTGATGCAGGCCGCCGAAAAAGTGCGCGGTGGCGACCTCAGCGCGCGCGTGGAGGAGGGGCCGCCCAACGATGAGCTGGGCCAGCTCGCGCGCTCGTTCAACCGCATGGCCAGCCAGATCGAGCAGCAGCGCGGCGAACTGGTCCATGCCAACACCGAGCTCGACACGCGGCGGCGCCTCACCGACGCGGTGCTGGCGGGCGTCTCGGCCGGTGTGCTGAGCGTCGACGCCGAGGGCGTCGTGATGCGCTCAAACCGCTCCGCGCTGGACCTTCTGGCTCTGCCCGAGGACGGCGTACTGGGGCGGCCTCTGATCTCGGTCATGCCGGAATTGGGCCCGCTCGTCGCGCAGGCGGCCGAGCGGCCCGACCGCATGACCCAGGGCCAGGTCGAGATCCTGCAGCGCGGCTCGCGGCAGATCCTGCTGGTGCGCATCAGCGCCGCTTCGGGCGCGGGCTACGTCGTCACCTTCGACGACGTCACCGACCTGATGTCGGCGCAGCGCATGGCGGCGTGGGGCGACGTCGCCCGCCGCATCGCCCACGAGATCAAGAACCCGCTGACGCCGATCCAGCTTTCGGCCGAGCGGCTGAAGCGCCGCTACCTGAAGCAGATCAAGGAGGATCCCGAGACCTTCACGATGTGCACCGAGACGATCATCCGACAGGTCGGCGACATCGGCCGCATGGTCGACGAGTTCTCGTCCTTTGCCCGCATGCCGCGGCCGACGGTGAAGGAAGAGGATGCCAAGGAGATGTGCCAGCAGGCACTGTTCCTGCAACGCAACGGCAACCCGGACCTGCGCTACGTCACGAACCTGCCGGCCCATGCGGTGCCGCTGAACTGCGACCGCCGCCAGGTCTCGCAGGTGCTGACCAACATCCTGAAGAATTCGGCGGAGGCGATCGAAGGCAGGGACGAGCGTCCGGACACGCCTTTGCCACAGGGCGAGATATCGCTTTCGTTGCAGGAGGATGCTGCCGGCGTTCGGATCGTGGTCGAGGACAATGGTCGCGGATTGCCGAAGGAAGGGCGCGAACGGCTGACCGAGCCGTACATGACGACACGCGCCAAGGGCACCGGCCTCGGTCTCGCGATCGTGAAGAAGATCATGGAAGACCATGGCGGGTTCCTGTCGCTGGAGGATCGCGAGGGTGGCGGGGCCCGCATCAGTCTGGTATTCCGGCGAGACGCGAAGGAAATCGCGTCGGCTGGAGTTCACGCGACAGCCGCACAATGACCCGCCGTTCCATGCGGGCTGCTTGAAGTGACATGGCCCACGATATTCTGATCGTCGACGACGAACGCGATATCTGCACGCTGATCGCCGGCATCCTCGAAGACGAGGGTCACACCGCGCGCCGTGCCCATAACAGCACCGAAGCGATCGAGGCCGTGCGGCAGCGCCGGCCCGCGCTCGTCATCCTCGACGTATGGCTGCAGGGCAGCGAACTCGACGGACTGCAGATCCTCGAAGTCATCCGCCGTGAGGATCCTCCCATTCCGGTGGTGATGATCAGCGGTCACGGCACCATCGATACCGCGGTCTCGGCCATCAAGAACGGCGCCTACGACTTCATCGAAAAGCCCTTCAAGGCCGACCGGCTGCTGCTCGTGGTCGACCGCGCCATCGAAGCCGACAAGCTGAAGCGCGAGAACCTGGCGCTGCGCCGTCGCGCCGGCGGCGAGGTGACGTTCGTCGGTTCGTCGAGCGATGCCGCCAACGTCCGCGCGCAGATCGAGCGGGTGGCGCCGACCGGCAGCCGCGTCCTCGTCACCGGCGCCTCCGGTTCGGGCAAGGAGACGGCGGCGCGCCTCATCCACCAGGGCTCCAAGCGCGCCGATGGCCCCTTCGTCGTGGTCAACTGCTCGACGCTGCCGACCGAGCGGCTGGAGATCGAACTTTTCGGCACCGACGGCGAGACCGCCGCCGACACGCTGCGCGTCTCCGGCGCCTTCGAGATGGCCCATGGCGGCACGCTCGTCCTCAAGGAAGTAGCCGACCTGCCGCTGCCGCTGCAGAGCCGGCTGGTCCGCCTGCTGCAGGAACAATCCTATGCACGCGACGGCGGCAAGACCAAGGTCGAGATCGATGTGCGCGTCCTCTCGACGACGGCGCGCGACCTGCAGGCGGAGATCGCCGCAGGCAACTTCCGCGAGGAGCTTTTCCATCGCCTGAACGTGGTCAGCCTGCGCGTGCCGCCGCTCAGCGAGCGCCGCGAGGACATTCCCGAACTGGCGCAGGACCTCCTGAAGCGCGTCGCCGACGCGACCGGTCTGCCGCCGCGCTCGATCGGCGAGGACACGCAGGCGGCGCTGCAGGGTCACGACTGGCCGGGCAACGTGCGCCAGTTGCGCAACGTGATCGAGCGGCTGCTGATTCTGGCGCCGCCGGGCGGAGCGCCGATCCGAGCCGACGTGCTGCCCAACGACGTGAGCGAGGATGCACCCTCGGTGCTGCGCTGGGAGAAGGGCGGCGAGATCATGCAGCTGCCGCTGCGCGAGGCGCGCGAGGTGTTCGAGCGCGAATACCTGCTGGCACAGGTCACGCGCTTCGGCGGCAACATTTCACGGACGGCGACCTTCGTCGGCATGGAGCGCTCGGCCTTGCATCGCAAGCTGAAGTCGCTCGGCCTGCACGGCGGAGCGCCCGAGGGCGGCGCCGAGCCGCCGGTCTGAGCAGGAGAGAGCGTCATGGCGCGTTATGCCTATGTGAACGGTCGCTACGTCGAGCATCGTGAGGCCAGCGTCCACATCGAGGATCGCGGCTACCAGCTTGCCGACGGCGTCTACGAGGTCGTGGGCGTGCGCGACGGCAAGCTGATTGACGAGAAGCCGCACATCGACCGGCTCGACCGCTCGCTGAAGGAGCTGCGCATTGACTGGCCGGTGTCGCGCAGCGCGCTGAGCTTCATCATCCGCGAGTTGATGCGCAAGAACCGGCTGCGCGACGGGCTGGTCTACATGCAGGTCACGCGCGGCGTCTCGCGGCGCGACCACGGCTTCCCGACCACGCCGGTGAAGCCCGCGCTCGTGCTCACCACCAAGGCGACCAAGCACATTGTGGCCGATGCCGGCGCCGGCGTCGCCGTCAAGAGCATGCCCGACATCCGCTGGGAGCGTTGCGACATCAAGACGGTCGCGTTGCTGCCCAACGTACTGGCCAAGCAGGCCGCGCGCGAGGCCGGTGCCTACGAAGCCTGGCTGCTCGACGAGAAAGGCTGCGTCACCGAGGGTGCCTCGACCAATGCCTGGATCGTGACGCAGGACGGCGAACTGATCACGCGCCAGACCGACAATGGCATCCTGTCCGGCATCACGCGCACCACGCTCAAGACGATCTGCAATTCGCTCCAGCTCAAGCTGGTCGAGCGGCCGTTCAGCCTCGAGGAAGCGAAGAAGGCCAAGGAAGCCTTCATCACCAGTGCCACCTCCTTCGTGACGCCGGTC
Organism: Reyranella humidisoli; assembly: GCF_019039055.1. NCBI lineage: Bacteria > Pseudomonadati > Pseudomonadota > Alphaproteobacteria > Hyphomicrobiales > Reyranellaceae > Reyranella > Reyranella humidisoli. Next base: position 322,610 of record NZ_JAHOPB010000003.1, on the reverse strand, counting down.
GTGAAGATCGACGGCGAGAAGGTCGCCGACGGCAAGGTCGGTGCCACGGCGCGCCGTCTGCGCGAGGAGTATGTCCGCTTTTCCGAGGCGGGAGAGGCCGTGACGTGAGCCGGCCGGCCGGTCTTGAGCCTCCGCGCGCGGTTCTCTTCGACTGGGACAACACGCTGGTCAACACCTGGCCGACGATCGTCGAGTGTTACCGCGACACCTTCACGGCGCTGGGCCTGACGCCCTGGACGTCGGCCGAAGTGCAGGACCGCGCCCACGGCTCGTTGCGCGAGTTGTTCCCGGCGCTGTTCGGTCCGCGCGCGGCCGAGGCGGAAAAGGTTTTCTACGACACGTTCCTGCGCATCCACCTGGAGCGGCTGGAGCCGCTCGACGGCGCCGCCGACCTGTTGGCGCACTGCCATGCCAAGGGCTGCTACGTGGCCATCGTCAGCAACAAGGTGGGCGACAACCTGCGCGCCGAGGTAGCCCATCTCGGCTGGGGCCAATGGATCGCCAAGGCCGTGGGCGCGCGCGACGCGGCCCGCGACAAACCAGCGCCGGACCCCATCTATCTGGCACTCGACGGCACGGGAATTGCCCCTGACGAGAACGTGTGGATGGTCGGTGACACCCAGGCCGATCTCAAAAGTGCGCATGCGGCAGGGTGTCTTCCGGTCCTGGTGGGAGGCGCAGAGCAACTGACTGCGGCCCTCCTGGAACATCCGCCGAGACTGCGCGCGCGTAATTGTCATGAGTTGGTGGCATTGCTTTGAGACCAACCTCCCCTATATTTGAGGCAACTCGGTAGCGGGGAGGGACCCCGTACCTTCTGACCGGCGACCCCTCGGAAGCCGGCTGCCCAGCAAGAGGCCAAAAAATATGAGCGAAAAGGCACAGAACGTTCAGGACGTCTTCCTGAACCACCTTCGGAAGAACAAGACTCCGGTCACGATCTTCCTCGTGAACGGCGTGAAGCTGCAAGGCATCGTCACGTGGTTCGACAACTTCTCGGTGCTGCTGCGCCGCGACGGTCACTCGCAGCTTGTCTACAAGCATGCGATCTCGACCATCATGCCGGTCACGCCGGTGCAGCTGTTCGACGGGGACAAGGCCGACGCAGGCTGATTTGATCGACCAGTTCGAAGAAGACGACCAGGAAAAGCGCACTCGCAAGCCGTTGGAAACCGTGCGCCCCGCGACGGTGGCTGCGGTCGTGTGTCCCTACATGGCAGGCCCGCGCGGTCGCGGCAGCGATCGCGACAGCACGGCCAAGCTCGAGGAGGCTGTGGGCCTGGCCCGCGCCATCGACCTCGACGTGCGGCTAGCGCAAGTCGCGCCGCTGCGGCAGGTCACGCCGGCGACGCTGATCGGCAAGGGCGTGGTGGCGCGCATTGCCGCGGCGGTCGAGGAGCAGGGCATCGGCCTTGTCGTGGTCGACGACAAGCTTACCCCCGTTCAACAGCGCAACCTGGAGAAGGCCTGGCAGACCAAGGTCATCGACAGGACCGGCCTGATCCTGGAGATATTCGGCGCGCGCGCCCGCACCCATGAAGGCCGGCTGCAGGTCGAACTGGCGGCGCTCGACTACCAGCGTGGCCGCTTGGTGCGCTCGTGGACCCATCTCGAACGCCAGCGCGGCGGCTTCGGCTTCATGGGCGGTCCCGGTGAATCGCAGATCGAGATCGACCGCCGCCTGATCGGCGAGCGCATCGTGCGCATCAAGCGTGACCTCGAAGCTGTACGCAAGACGCGTCAGGTCAATCGCGCCGGCCGCAAGAAGGCGCGGCTGCCGACGGTGGCGCTGGTCGGCTACACCAATGCCGGCAAGTCGACGCTGTTCAACCGGCTGTCCGGCGCCGACGTCATGGCCAAGGACCTGCTGTTTGCCACGCTCGACCCGACCATGCGGTCGATCAAGCTGCCCAACGGCAAGGGCTGCGTGATCTCCGACACGGTGGGCTTCGTTTCGGACCTGCCGACTCATCTCGTGGCCGCCTTCCGCGCGACGCTCGAAGAGGTGATCGAGGCCGACCTGATCGTGCATGTGCGCGACATCTCCCATCCCGACAGCGAGCAGCAGCGCCTCGACGTCGAGGAAGTGCTGCACGAGTTGGGCGCGCTCGAGGAGGGGGCGGGACGTCCCTTCATCGAGGCGCTGAACAAGATCGACGCCCTGCCGGAGGACATGCGGCAGGTGCTGGAAACCCGTACCGCCACGGGCGCCGAGCGCGCCCGCCAGTATCCGGTCTCTGCGTTGACGGGTGAGGGCGTGGACCAGCTCATGAACGCCATCGCGGACCTGCTGGGCGCTGCCGGCGAGGCGCGCGAAGTCTCCGTGCCGCTCTCCGACGGCGCGACCATCGCCTGGCTCTACCGTCACGGCGAGGTCCGCAGCCGCCGCGACGACGGCGAAACCGCCTGGCTGACCGTCGCTCTCGACGAGGCAGCCTCCGCCCAGTTCGAGCGTCGCCAGCTGGCGCGTTGACACCCGGCGGGCGCACTTCCTATAAGCGGCAAAATTCCGAACACCAAACTCAGGACGAAGGAAACACCATGAAATTCAAGCCCTTGCACGATCGTATTCTGCTGAAGCCGGTGGCCGCCGAGACCCGCACCAAGGGCGGGCTCATCATTCCCGACACGGCCCAGGAAAAGCCGATGCAGGGCAAGGTCGTCGCGGTCGGCAAGGGCCGCCGCCTCGAGGACGGCCGCCTGCAGGAGCTGGGCGTCAAGGTCGGCGACACGGTCCTGTACGGCAAGTGGTCGGGCACCGAGGTCAAGCTCGCCGGCGAAGACCACGTGATCTTGAAGGAAGAGGACCTGTTCGGCGTCGCCGGCTGAGGCCGATGCTCGACGCCGGCGCCTCCCAGCGGGTCGCCGAACTCATGCGCGAGACGGCGGCGGCCGAGCTGCTGCCCCGTTTCCGCAATCTTTCGAAGGAAGACGTCCGGCAAAAGCGGCCGGGCGACATCGTCACCGTTGCCGACGAAGCGGCCGAGCAGCGGCTGGCTTCCGGGCTGGCAAAAATCCTGCCCGGCGTGCCGGTCGTGGGCGAGGAGGCCGTCGAGAAGGATCCGGGCCTTCTCGACCTGATCGCCCGGCCGGGTGAGGCCTGCTGGATCGTCGATCCGCTCGACGGCACCTCGAATTTCGCCGCGGGCCGCGACCGCTTCGCCATCATTGTCTGCCTGGTGCAGGACAGGGCCGCAATCGCGGGCTGGATCCTCGACGTGCCGCGCGACCGCCTGGCTGTCGCGCATCGGGGCGAAGGCGTCACCTTCGACGGCGCCGCCGTGCGCGGCCAGCCGGCCGATGCGCCGCTGAACGGCTTCGTCGGCTACAAGATCGCCAAGGCCTTCGACGAGCAGTTGAGCCCCGGACACCGTTCACGACTGGGCCAGATCACCACGCTGCGCTGCGCCGGCGCCGAATACCTTGAAATTCTCGCGGGGCGCGCAGATTTTAGCCTGTACCGTATGACCAAACCGTGGGATCACGCGGCCGGCACGCTGATGATGCGTGAAGCCGGCGGCGGCGCCGTCCAGTTCGGCAGCGGTCCCTACATGCCGGCCCAGCCAATCCACGCCGGACTGATCGCGGCTTCCACCGAGGAGGCGCTGACCGAGGCGAGGACGCTCCTCGAAGCCTCGAACATGCCGCTGCTGGCACGGCCCTCGTAGCCGCCCACGAGGCTCAAGCCTTCGACTTGGCTTCCTGCCAGAGCGTCTCCATTTCCTCGAGACTGGCGTCGGCCGGCTTGCGGCCAGCTTCGGCCAGCCGGCGCTCGATATGGCGGAAGCGCTTCTCGAACTTGTCGTTAGTGGCCCGGAGTGCGACCTCGGGATCGACCTTGCAGTGCCGGGCAAGATTCGCGACCGCGAACAGGACATCGCCCAGTTCGTCGGCGACCTTGGCCTGTTCGACCTTTCCGGCCTCGAGCTCGGCGCGCAACTCGTGCAATTCTTCCTCGATCTTGTCGATGACCGGGCCGATCGTGGCCCAGTCGAAGCCGACCCGGGCGGCACGCTTCTGGATCTTCTCGGCGCGCATCAGGGCGGGAAGGGCGCGCGCCACCCCATCGAGGGCGCCGGCCGAAGCCTCTGCCGCCGCGCTGCCGTCGCTGGCGGCCTTGGCCGCCCGTTCGGCGGCCTTGCGGGCCTCCCAGGATACCGTCTGGGCGTCGGCGGTCTTGATGTCGAGGTCGCCGAAGACGTGTGGATGGCGATCGACCATCTTGTCTGCGATCGCGGCCGCCACGTCGTCGAAGCCGAACGCCTTGGCCTCGCTGGCGATCTGGCTGTGATAGACGACCTGGAGCAGCAGGTCGCCGAGTTCTTCCTTGAGCGCCGGGAGGTCGTCTCGCTCGATGGCGTCGGCGACCTCGTAGGCTTCCTCGATCGTGTACGGCGCGATGGTGCGAAAGGTCTGGTCGATGTCCCAGGGGCAACCATGCTGGCGGTCGCGCAGCCAGGCCATCACCGCGAGCAGCCGCGGCAGCGGTTCCTTGGGCAGGGATTCCGGGGTGGGTTTGCCTGAAGTCATGGCGTCGGACTCATTCCCAATTATCGTATAATATATATTATGACAAATATAGACTATCTATAATATACATGGCTCTACCAGTCTATCCGCATGTTCTGCGTTATCAACGCCAGGAGTTGCAGGCCGCGGCTCGCCTCGTTGGCCGGCATGCCGAGCGTCACCAGGACGCCGACCTTGGGGTTCCGCGGATTGGGCACGACCAGGTCGAATACGGTGCGCGGACCGCTGTCCGTCGGTCCCTTGGGCACGTTCTCGTAGACGATCACGAAGCTGCCGTCCCCGAGTTTGCGGGCCTGCGCCTGGACACCCGGCCGGCGGGCCTTCATCGAGCCGGTCTTGGTGGCGGTGTAGTGCTCCGCGTCCTTGACGCCCTCATAGGCGAAGTCGACCCGCCAGACGATCAGCCGGATGCGCTTGTCGAGCGTGTAGGCGATGCCCCGCTCCTCATCCTCGTTCGCCTGCCAACCCATCGGCAGCAGCAGTTCGACCTTCACCGAGCCGAACCGAAGCCGGACGGCCTGGCTGGCCTGGTCGATGCCGAGGACGCGGGTGAAACTCTGGCTGGTGCCGCCGCCGATGCTCTGCTCGCCGCGGGTGTAGCTCGAGCCGTTGTCAGGCGTGCCGAAATCCCGAAACGTGAGCCCGCCAGCATCCAGCCGGTCAGCCGCCAGGGCCGCGAACGGAGCCGCCAGCGGGGCCAGGCCGAGCGCTACGGCGACCGTCAGGAACATCCGGCGTCCGGACTCCTTTCGTTTCCGCTCGCGCGTCAGGTGAGAATCGTCCGATATCCATCTGGAATATAACAATTCTTCACCCTAGAGATCGATCTGGAGACCGTCATGGCAAGGCGTCACGTGGTCCGGCGTCGTCCGGTCGACTTCCGCATAGTCCATATCGACATGCATGTTGGTCAAGAAGGCCCGGCGCGGCTTCAGCCGTTCGATCCATTCCAGCGCCCGGTCGAGATGGGCATGCGTCGGGTGCGGCCGGTAGCGCATGGCGTCGACGATCAGCACCTCGACGCCCTCCAGCAGCGCCAGCGATTCCTCCGGCAGCGCCACCACGTCGTTGGCGTATCCCAAACCGCCAAAGCGGAAGCCCAACGACGGGATGGTGCCGTGATCCTGGAGGAACGGCACAACGGGAAGGCCGGCGGCCGTGAAGGGGCCCTCGATCACCGTATGCTGATAGATCGGATTGTAGAATCCCGAGCCCTCGGCCTGGAAACAGTAGCCGAACCGCCGGAGCAGCACCGCATGGGTGCGCGCATCCGACCACGATTCGATCTGGCCCTGGCGCAGCGCATAAGGCCGCAGGTCGTCGATACCGTGGACCTGATCGGCATGGTCGTGGGTCCAGATCACCGCGTCGACCCGCTCGACCTCGGCGTCGAGGAGCTGGCTGCGGACGTCGGGCGAGGTGTCGACCAGCACCGTCTGGCCCTGGTCCTGGACGAGGATCGAGCAGCGCCGGCGCCGGTTGCGCGGGTTGCCCGGGTTGGCCGCCCCCCACTCGCCCTTCCCGCCCTTGCCGCCTGGCCGCGGAACGCCCGCGGAGGTGCCGCAGCCCAGGATGGTCACACGCACCGGGAACGCTCCGCCTTGGTGAACAGCCGGAAGAAATTGTCGGTCGTCGCGGCCTCCAGTTCGGCCAGGCTGACGCCCTTCAGTTCGGCAACCTTGGCGGCCGTGTGGGCGACAAAGGCCGGCTCATTGGTCTTGCCGCGCTTGGGGATCGGCGCGAGGTACGGAGCGTCGGTCTCGACCAGCAGCCGGTCCAGCGGCAGGTCGCGCACGATGGTGCGCAGATCCTCGGCGGCCTTGAAGGTCACGATGCCCGAGATCGACACGTAGAGACCCATCGCCATCGCGCGCTCGGCGACGGAGCGGCCCGAGCTGAAACAGTGGATCAGGCCGGGAAAGGCACCCTTGGCGTATTCCTCCTCCAGGATGTCGCCGGTCTCGGCGTCGGCGTCGCGCGTATGGACGATCAGCGGCAGGCCGGTCTGGCGCGCTGCCGCAATATGCGCGCGGAAGCTCTCGGCCTGCTCGGCACGCGGGCTGTGCTCGTAGAAGAAGTCGAGGCCGGTCTCGCCGATGCCGACCACCTTGGGATGGCGGGCAGCTTCGATCAGCCGGTCGGGGGTGCGTTGCCCCTCCTCCTTCGCCTCGTGCGGATGGACGCCGACCGAGCACCAGATATTGTCGTGCCGCTCGGCGATCGCCCTCACCCGCTCGAACTGGTCGAGCCGCGTGCCGATGGTCAGCATGCCGCCCACGCCCGCCGTACGGGCGCGGGCCAGCACGCCGCTCTCGTCGGAGGTCAGCTCCGGGAAGTCGAGATGGCAGTGGCTGTCGATCAGCATGTCAGCCGGCGACCTTCGGCTGCTTCGGTGCCTTGGGAGCCTTAGCGGGTTTGGCCGGCGCGGCGGGCGCCGCCGGCTCGATGAAGCGCGGGAAGACGCCCTGCGGCGGCGGCAGAGCCGTGCCGGAGACCAGCTCCTGGTCGAAGGCCGCAAAGACGCGCTTCTCGGGCGGCACAGCGAGCTGGTCCAGGATCCTCGCCGTCGAGTCGGGCATGAAGGGCTGCACCAGCAGGGTGACGCGCCGGATGGTCTCGGCCAGCACCCACAGGACCATGTCGCGCCGCACCGGATCGGTCTTGGCCAGCGCCCACGGCGCCTGCGCGTCGACATAGCGGTTGGCGTCGGCGATCACTTCCCAGATCGAGGTCAGCGCCTTGTGGAAGGCCTGCTCGTCGAGCTCGGCGCGCACGATGGCCAGCAGCCCGCGCGCGCGGTCGAGCAGCGCGGTGTCGGCGTCGACCAGGTCACCCCTGGGCGGAACCTGCTCGCCGCAGTTCTTGGCGACGATCGACAGCACGCGCTGGCAGAGATTGCCGTAGGCGTTGGCGAGGTCGGCGTTCATGCGGCCGATCAGGGCGCGGCGCGAGAAGTCGCCGTCGTTGCCGAACGGTACCTCGCGCAACAGGAAGTAGCGCACCTGGTCGAGCCCGTAGGTCTTCACCAGCTCGACGGGATCGATAACGTTGCCCAGCGACTTCGAGATCTTCTGGCCTTCGTTGGTCCACCAGCCGTGAGCGAAGACGCGCTGCGGCGGCGGCAGGTCCGCGGCCATCAGGAAGGCCGGCCAGAACACGCAATGGAAGCGGATGATGTCCTTGCCGACCATATGGAGGTTGGCCGGCCAGTACTTCCACAGCGGGTTGGTCTGGTCGGGGTAGCCGCACTCGGTGATGTAGTTGGTGAGAGCGTCCAGCCACACGTACATGATGTGCTTCTCGTCGCCGGGCACCGGGATGCCCCAGGAGAAGCTGGTGCGCGACACCGAGAGGTCCTGCAGGCCGCCCTTCACGAAGCTCAGCACCTCGTTGCGCCGGCTGTCAGGACCGATGAACGAAGGGTTCTTCTCGTAGAACTCGATCAGCCGGTCGGCCCAGGCCGAGAGCCGGAAGAAATACGACGGCTCCTCGACCCACTGCACCTCGGCGCCGGTCGAGGTGGCGCGACGCTTGTTGTCGGCGCCGACCTCGGTCTCGCCCTCGACGAAATAGGTTTCGTCGCGCACCGAGTACCAGCCGGCATACTTGCCTTCGTAGATGTCGCCTGCCTCGACCAGCTTCTTCCACAGCGCCTGGCAGGCCGCGTAGTGGCGCGGCTCGGTCGTGCGGATGAAGTTGTCGGGGCTGTAGTTCATCACGCCGATCAGGTCGCGGAACGACTGGCTCACCTTGTCGGTGAAGGCCTGCGGCGGCAGGCCCGCGGCGGCGGCGGCGGTCTCGATCTTCTGGCCGTGCTCGTCGGTCCCGGTCAGGAAATGGACGTCACAGCCGTCGAGCCGCTTGAAGCGAGCGAGCACGTCACAGGCGAGCGTCGTGTAGGCATGCCCGATGTGGGGCACGTCGTTGACGTAGTAGATCGGCGTGGTGACGTAGTAGGTGCGGTTGCCCGACATGACGACTGAACTCCGGACTGACATGACGCCCCTACCGGGGAATGAGACTCAAGCGCGTTCAGGCCCGCATTCGTTCGCAGGGCAGCGAGTCTCTGATGTCGGACCGGGGCAACATGGCCGGTCTTTTCCCATGCCCATCCGCGTGGATCAAGACTTCGCCCCGGTCGACGGGCTCAGCGCGCCGCACCCTGGAGCTTCAGAAAGCTGCCCATCACGGTCTGCTTGCGGTCGAGATTGACCGCGTCGGCGCGCGAAAAGAGCCGCCCGACCTCGTCTGACGCGTCCATCCAGCGATCGACGCTCGCAGCGCCGAGCAGGCGCGCGCGGAGGCCCACCTCCATCGGCACGACGGCTGCAGCTTCCGTCGTGAGCGCGGCCTGGCGCACCAACCCCTTGAGCCAGCCGTCGAACAGGTAGTTCAGGGCGCGCCAGTCGGCGTTGGCCTCCTCGCCGCGCTTGGCGAAGCGCTCGGCGAAGGCGTGCAGCCTCGGCATGTCGAGGTCGGGCAGGGTCGCCAGCACCTCGACCATCTCGCGATAGAGTTCGAGGCTGCCCGCACCCGCCAGTTCCAGCGCACGGCCGATGCTGCCCTCGGCGAGAAGGGCCAGCGCCCTCCTCTCCTCGTCTTTCGTCTCCGGCGCATAATCGCCCAGCAGCTTCACGACCGTATCGTCCTTGAGTGGCTGCAGCGTCAGCCTGCGGCAACGCGAGCGGATGGTCGGCAGCAGGCGGCCCGGCGCGTGGGAGACGATCAGCACCACCGCGTTGGGCGGCGGCTCCTCGAGGATCTTCAGCACAGCATTGGCGCTGTTGCGGTTCATCTCGTCGGCCGAGTCGACGATGGCAACGCGCCACTTTCCCATCGCCGGCGTCATGTGCATGAACTCGCCGAGCCCGCGCACGTCGTCGACGGCGATCTCGGCACGAATGCGGCCGGTGTCGTGATTGAGCGCGCGACGCAGATGGAAGAGATCGGGATGCGAGCGCGCGTCGATCAGATTACGGCCCGGCGCGTCGCGCGACACGTCGAGGCTCTCGGGCCCACCGCCGAACAGCCCGCCCTGGTCCTGGCCCGCCAGCAGGAAGCGCGCGAAGCGCCAGGCCAGCGTGGCCTTGCCGATGCCGCGCGGGCCCGTCATCAGCCAGGCATGGTGCAGCCGCCCGCTCTTCTGCGCCGCCAGCAGCGTCTTCTCGGCCTGGTCGTGGCCGACAAGCCGGTCGTTGCGCCACGGCGGCGGCCAGCCATATGGCCATTCGAGCTTTTCCAGTTCGGCCGGATCCGAGGGCGTCTTGCCTCGCGCCACAGCTCAGGCCCCGAGATGCTTGTCGAGCGCCGCCTCGATCGCGCGCGCGATGTCGTCAATGCCGGCCGTCGCGTCGATCACGGCGCAGCGCGCGGGATCGGCTTCGGCGATGTCGAGGAAACCCTTGCGCACGCGCTCGTGGAATTCCCGCGGCAGCGATTCATAGCGTGTCTCGGTGCCGCGGCGAGACGCAGCACGCTGCAGCCCGGTCTCGACCGGCAGGTCGAGGATCAGCGTCAGGTCGGGCCGGAAGTCGCCGACGGCCACGTCGTAGAGCGTGCCCAGCATCGCGCGGTCGATGCCGTGGCCGTAGCCCTGATAGGCCATGGTGGAGTCGGCGAAGCGGTCGGAGACGACCCAGGTGCCTTGCCCGATGGCGGGCAGAACCGTCGTGCGCAGATGCTCGCGGCGCGCCGCGAAGTGCAGCAGCGCCTCGGTCACACCGTCCCAGCGCTCGGCCGGTCCCTCGACCAGCAGCTTGCGGATCATCTCGGCGCCCGGCGCGCCGCCAGGCTCGCGCGTGGCGATGCACTTGTGTCCGCGCGTCTCGATCAGCGCCTTGAGGCGGGCGACCTGGGTCGACTTGCCGGCCCCTTCTCCGCCTTCCAGCGTAATGAAGAGGCCGCCGGCGTCATCGCTCACGACAGCCAGCCGAACATGTAGTGCTGGATCATCGTGGCGACGCGGCCGAACACGCCCATGCGGGCCACGTCGGCGCCGGCCTCGAGCGGATACTCCACCGTTCGGTTGTCGGGCAGCGTGACGACCGCGGTGCCGAGCTTCGTGCCCTTGACGATCGGGGCCGAGATCGGACCGTCGAAGCGCGCAACGACGCGCGGCGAGGCGGTCTGGCCGGTCGGCATCGTGATCTGCACGGCCTTCGGGATGACCAACGGCACCTTGTCCTGCGCGCCCAGCCAGACCGGCGCCTCGACCACCGTGTCGCCGGCCCGGAACACCGTCGTGTTGGTCGATTCGCGATAGCCCCACTCCATCAGGCGCGCGGTTTCCTGCGCGCGCTCGGCCATCGAGGCAAGGCCGTTGACCACCAGGATCAGGCGGCGTCCGTCGCGCACCGCCGACGTGGTCTGGCCGTAGCCCCCCTCCTCGGTGTGTCCCGTCTTGAGACCGTCGGTGCCCGCCACGGTCTTGAGCAGCCGGTTGCGGTTCTCCTGGCGGATGTTGTTGTAGGTCCAATTCGTCTCCGCATAGTACTTGTAGTACTGCGGGTAGTCGTCGATCGACCGCCAGCCCAGCACCGCGAGATCGCGCGCCGTCGTGTACTGGCCTTCGGCCGGCCAGCCCGACGAATTCTTGAACACCGTCCGCGTCATGCCGATCTCTCTCGCGCGCTTGTTCATGCGCTCGGCGAAAGCCTCCTCCGAACCGGCCAGTCCCTCGGCCACCACGACGCAGGCATCGTTGCCCGACAGGATGATGATGCCCTTGATCAGGTCCTCGACCGTGGCCTCGCTGCCCAGTTCGAGGAACATGCGCGAGCCGCCCATGTTGCGCGCCTTCTCGCTGACGCGGAAACGCGTGTCGAGCTTCAGCCGGCCGGCCGCCAGTTCGTCGAAGAGGATGAAGATGGTCATCATCTTCGACATCGACGACGGCGGCATCGGCGTCTCGGCGTCCTTGAACAGGAGCACCGTCGAGGTCTGCGGATCGACCATGAAGGCGTGGCGCGCCAGCGTGCCGATGCCGACCTGCGAGGGTGGTAGCTGCTCGACCTTAAGGGCGGCTGGGGCGGCGGCGGCCGGTGCGGCCGCCTTCGGCGTCGCGGCGGGCGGCTTGGGCTTGGCCGGCGGCTTCTGCTGCTGGGCCGGCCGCTTAGGCGGATCCTGCTGGGCATGGACCACCGCCGGGAGACCCGCGAAACTGGCGACGGCCAGCATCGCGACGAGGGCGCGCAGATCAGTCAGCAACGACACGGGCATCCCCATAGCCTGAACGCTTGAGCCGGTCGGCGACAATGCCGGCCGCATCGGAAGTGGTATAGGGCCCCAGCCGCACGCGATAAACATCGCGTCCGTTGGCGGACCGCTGCGAAACCTCGGGATTGCCGTAGCTGCGGACGGCGCCGCGCTGGCGCTCGGCATTCTCCTGCGTCGAGAAGGCGCCGACCTGCACGAAGAAGCCGCTGGCCCCGGACGCGGGTTGGGGCGCGGGCGCCGCAGTCGAGAGCGAGGCGATGGTCGGCGGCACCGCGCCCGAGGCCGACTGGGGCGCGGGAAACGGCGTGCCGTTTCCGCGCGGTGGGCTCGCCTGCACGGTCTGTGCGGGAGCCGGCGGCGCAGGCGGCGGTTCGTAGGCCGCCTGCTGGGCGACCATGACCTGCGGCGGTGGAGCGGCCGGTACGGGCGCTGGCGCGGGAGCCGGTGAGGCGGCGGGCGCGCGCTTGCCGCTCGCGAGCTGGGCCAGCGCCTGCTGCTGCTCGGCAGGACCGCCGCCACCCAGGGCGATCTCCTTCACCGTCGTGCTCTCGGTCGAGAGCTGGTCGATGCGGACCCGCGCCGTGCCCTTGCCGATCATGTCGATTTCCTGCGCCGCCGTGCGCGACAGGTCGATCACGCGGCTGCGTGCGAACGGGCCACGATCGTTGACGCGGACGACCGTGCTCAGGCCGTTGTCGAGGTTGGTGACCCGCACCACCGCCGGCATCTGCAGCGTGCGATGGGCGGCCGTGCGGTCGGCCTGGTCGTAGCGCTCGCCATTGGCCGTCGACTTGCCGTGGAAGCCCGGCCCGTACCACGAAGCGACTCCGGTCTCGGTGAGGGTGAAGGTCTCCTGCGGCGTATAGGTGATGCCGTCGATCTTGTAGGGCTTGCCGATCTTGTAGGTGCCGCTCTGGGCGACGCTCCCGCTCGCCCCGCTTCCCCCGCCCTTGTTCGACGATCCGCAGGCCGCGACGGACGCCATCACCGCGATCGCGCCGCAGAGGCGGAGGGTCTGGAGAGCTGGAAATCGCTGTTTTACCAACGCTAGCGGCATGATGTTCACATCATACATCATCTTGGGCGGCCAGTGGAGCGGCCTCCTGGGGCTTTTGCGTCAGGCGGCGATCCGGTCCGACAGGAGCCCCACGGCGAGAGCGAAGAAGTCCGACTGGTTCCAGCGCAGGATGACCTTGAAGTTCTCGGTCGTGGCATAGGCCGGTCCGCCGGCCCCCGCCGGTCGCACAATGCGCGTTCCGGCCCCGCCCTGCGCTCCGGGCGGGATCTCGTCGCCCCAGCGCAGGCCCGGTCGCCAGCCCACTTTCCGGAGGTAGTTCACGATCGAGGCGAATACATCGACCTTGTTGGTCCAGATGTCCTTGCGGCCGTCGCCGTCGCCGTCGGCGGCGTAGGCGATGAAGCTGGTCGGGATGAACTGGCACTGGCCCATCGCGCCGGCCCACGAGCCCTTCATCGCGTGCAGCCCGATATGGCCTTGCGACACGATCTTGAGCGCCGCGATCAGCTGCTCGCGGAAGAACTTGGCGCGGAAGTTGTTGTGCACCAGCGTGGCCAGCGCCTCGACCACTTCGAAGTCGCCCAGCCGGGTGCCGTAGTTGCTCTCGATACCCCACAGCGCGACGGCGACCGACGGCGGCAATCCGGCCGGCCCGGCGAAGCGCTCGATCGTGGCGCGGTTCTCCGCCAGCAGGGCACGGCCGCGGGCCACCCGCTCGGTGGAGACGACGCGGTCGCGGTAGGTCTCCCAGCTCATCTTGAACTCGGGCTGGTTGCGCGCCTGCTCCATCACCCGCGGAACCTCGCGGATGTCGGCCAGCGCCGCGTCGATCGTGCCGCGGTCGACGCCGGCCCGCAGCGCCTCCTGGCGGATCCCCTCGAGGAAGGCCGGCGGAAAGCGCGGCCCCGACGTCTGAGCGGCGGCGGGAAATGCCAGGGGAAACGGGGCGAGCGCCGCGCCGGCGCACAGGAGTCTGCGGGTGATCATGCGGCCTCTTTGCCGGTCAATCTTGCAGACTCTATGGCATCCCCGTCAGACGATGAGAAAATCGTTCTGCGTCAGCGCAAGCCCCGTCGACAGCATCGCGAAGGCCTTGGCCGCCCCGCCCCCCATGCCATCGGCGTCGTAGTAGAGGCTTCCGTTCGCCGAATCGTAGACGATGCGATCGTCGGCATCGTGCGCTGCACTGCCGATGTGGAACGCCACCGCACCGACCAGCGGCTGCCCCGCGAACGCGGTGAAGATCGCATCGTCGAGCGCGATCCGGTCCACGCCGACGGCGAAGTCGAGGATCGAATCGACGTTCGTCGGTCCCAGCGCGGTGCTGAACACGAACGTATCGGCCCCGGTACCCCCCATCAGCGCGTCGCTGCCGGTGTTGCCGTCCAGCCGGTTGGCCGCCGTGCTGCCGTTCAGCGTGTCGTTGGCCGAGCCGCCGATCAGGTTCTCGATGTTGCGGATCGTGTCCTCGGCCACGCCGCCGACAGTAACGGTGCTCACGCCAGCACCTGCGAGCGTCGCGGAAACTGCAGCTGACTTGTCGCTGTAGTCGGCTGCGTCGATACCGGCGCCGCCATCCAGTAAGTCCGCGCCACCGCCCCCCCGCAGGAAGTCGTCGCCGGCGCCGGCCTCGAATCGGTTGAAAAGTCCGTCGCCGATCAGAGTGTCGTTGCCCGATCCACTGAATACATACTCGATATTGACGATCGTATCCTCGATCACGCCGTTCACCCTGACGTCAACCGGAGTAGCTCCGGCCAGGCTGACCGCTACGCTGACGGTCTTGTCGGTGTAGTCGGCGGTATCGATGCCGCTCCCTCCATCGAGAACGTCCGCGCCACCGCCGCCCATCAGCACGTCATTGTTGAAGCCTCCTTCAAGCCGGTTGGCAAGCGCGTCGCCGGTCAGCATGTCTTTGCCAATGCCGCCGCTGATGTTCTCGATGTTGCGGATGGTATCCTCGGCAACGCCGTTCACCATGACCGTGGCCGGTGCCGCGCCTGCCAGGGTCACGACGACCGAAGCCCCCTTTTCGCTGTAGTCCGCGGTGTCGCTGCCCGCACCGCCATCGAGCACGTCGTTGCCCGCGCCGCCCATGAAGCGGTTGGCGAGCAAGTCGCCCGTCAATGTGTCGGCGGCGGACCCGCCAGTCACGTTCTCGACCCTGCGGATCGTGTCCTCGGCCACGCCGCCGACCGTCACGGTGCTGACACCCGCGCCTGCGAGCGTTGCAGAAACCGCAACTGACTTGTCGCTGTAGTCGGCCGTGTCGATACCGGCACCGCCATCCAGGAAGTCTGCGCCCCCGCCGCCGCGCATCAAGTCGTCGCCTGCACCGGCCTCGAAGCGGTTGAACAGACCGTCACCGACCAGCGTGTCGTTACCCGACCCGCTGAACACGTACTCGATGTTGCTGATCGTATCCTCGAGCACACCGTCGACCTTGACGCCGACCGGCGTTGCGCCTGCCAGTATGAGCGCCACGGCAACAGTCTTGTCGCTGTAGTCGGCCGTATCGATGCCGATTCCCCCGTCGAGGACATCCGCGCCGCCGCTGCCCATCAGCACATCGTTGTTGACCCCTCCTTCGAGACGGTTGGCAAGCGCGTCTCCGGTCAGCGTGTCCTTGCCGTTGCCGCCGACAATGTTCTCGATGTTGCTGATCGTATCCTCGGCAATACCGTTCACCATGACCGTGACCGGCGTCCCGCCGGCCAGGGTCACGACGATCGAGGCCGCCTTTTCACTGTAGTCCGCGGTATCGCTGCCTGCACCGCCATCGAGCACGTCGTTGCCCGCGCCGCCCATGAAGCGGTTGGCGAGGGTATCGCCGGTCAGTGTATCGACGCCTGACCCGCCAATCAGGTTCTCGATGTTGCTGATCGAATCTTCAGTCACGCCGTTCACCAGAACGTCGACCGCCGTCGCGCCGTTCAGCGTCGCCACGACCGGGCTGGTCTTGTCGCTGTAATCGGCGGTGTCCATGCCAATCCCGCCGTCGAGCAGGTCGCTCCCGCCGGCACCCTTGAGCACGTCGTCCCCGGCACCGCCCTCGAGGTGGTTGACCAGCCCGTCTCCAGTCAGCGTATCGGCGCCGGAACCACCGATCACGTTCTCAATGTTGCTGATCGTGTCTTCGTAGACGCCGTTCACCTTTACGAGCGCACCCGTCGCACCGTTGAGCGTCAGCGCCACCGAGACCAGCTTGTCACCGTAGTCAGCGGTGTCGACGTCCGCGCCCCCGTCGAGCACGTCAGCTCTCGCGCCGCCCCTCAGGACATCGTCACCGACGCCGCCTTCGAGGCGATTGGCAAGACTGTCGCCAGTCAGCGTGTCGTCGCCCGATCCGCCCACGACATTCTCGATGTTGCGGATCGAATCCTCGACGCCGCCGCCGACCCGCACGTCAACCGCCGTGGAGGTCGCAAGCGCGACCACCACTGAGGCAGTCTTGTCGCTGTAATCGGCCGTGTCGACGCCCGCCGCACCATCCAGCACGTCGTCGCCGGCGGCACCCCGGAACACATTGGCGTACTTGTCGCCGGTGATGGTGTCGTTGCCGGAGCCGCCGATCACATTCTCGATGTAGCGTACCGTATCCTCGGCGATACCGCCCACCGTTACACTCGCGGGGGTCGAGGTTGCGAGGGTCAGCGAGACCGATACGGTCTTGTCGCTGTAGTCGGCCGTATCGACGCCGAGCCCGCCTTCGAGAGCGTCGTTACCTGCGCCGCCCTTCAGCACGTCGTCACCCGCACCGCCCTCGAGGCGATTGCTCAGGAAATCCCCGGTCAGAATGTCCGAGACCGAGCTGCCTATGACGTTCTCGATGTTCTGGACAGTATCCTCCAGGACGCCACCGACAACGACGCCTGCAGCGGTCGTACCGTCCAGCGTAACGACGACGGATACCGTCTTGTCGCCATAATTGGCGGTATCGAGGCCGACTCCACCGTCGAGGATGTCCTCGCCGCCGCCGCCCGTCAGTGTGTCGTTGTTGGCGCCACCAACAAGGCGATTGGCAAGCGCATCGCCGGTCAGCATATCCTTGTTGGATCCGCCGATCACACTCTCGATATTGCGAACCGTGTCTTCGGCCACGCCGTTCACCGTCACCGTGGCAGCGGTGGCGCCGTTGAGCGTCACGACGACGGCCGTCGTCTTGTCGCTGTAGTCGGCCGTGTCCATACCATCGCCGCCGTCCAGCGTGTCGAGGCCGAGACCGCCGACCAGCAGGTCGTCGCCAAGGCCGCCGCCCAGATCGTCGTTGCCACCGCCGCCGCTCAACGTATCGTCGCCGTCGGCTCCACGGATCGTGTCGTTGGCTCCACCGGCGCGAAGCACGAATTGCTCGACGCCGCTGTAGTCGACGCGATTGTAGTAGCGCGGGTCGTCGCCGAAGAAGGCGCCCGAATAGCCGTCCGCCAGGGATCCCGTAAAGCCGAAGGAGCCGAAACCGCGGTTGATCAGCGACCAGTCGACGATCAGCGTATCGCTGCCCGCCCCCATTGCGGCCACGTCGCGACCGCCCGTGACCGTTACGCTGTCGTCACCGTCGTTGGTTTCGATCTGGTCGTCGTGCCCGTGGGTCGAGGTGTTGGCCAGCACCGTGGACAGGGTCTTGACCACGTCATGGCCGGCGCCGGTCTTGAGCGTCACCGCCTCGATGCCACGCACGGTGGCGCCACCCAGATAGGTGAGTTGGACGCTGGTCCGGTTGAGGTCGATGTCGATGGCCTGCACGGACGTCGCGAAAGACTTGTCCGCCTCCCAGCGATCGTCGCCGATCCCGCCGTCGACAATGTCGATGCCCTTGCCGGTCAGCAGGTGATCGTTGCCGGCGCCGCTGGTGACCGTGTCGTTGCCGTCGCCGGTGCGGATGCCGTCATGGCCGCTGCCGCCCCGGACGATGAAATGCTCGACGCCGCTGAAGTCGACGCGGTTGTAGTAGCGCCAGTCGTCGCCGAAGAAGATGCCCGAGTAGCCCTCTTCCAACGATCCGGTCAGCACCACGCCGCCGGTGCCGACCGCATTGTAGGTCCCCATCGACCGGCCGATCAGCGACCAGTCGACCGTCAGCGTGTCGGTGCCGGCCCCCATTGCGACCAGGTCGCGACCGCCCGTGACCGTGACCGCATCGTTGCCGTCGTTGGTCTCGATCTGGTCGTCATGACCGTGGGTCGAGGTATTGGCGACAACGGTCGCCAGCGTCTTCACCGTGTCGTTGCCCGCGCCGGTCTTGAGGGTGAGCATCTCGATGCCGCGCACCGTGGCGCCGCCTAGATAGGTGAGCTGCACGCCGCTCCGGTTGAGGTCGATGTCGATGGCCTGGACCGACGTCGCGAACGACTTGTCGGCCTCCCAGCGATCGACGTCGACTCCGCCGTCGACGATGTCGATGCCCTTGCCGGTGATCAGATGGTCGTTGCCGGCGCCGCTGATGACGGTGTCGTTGCCGTCGCCGGTGCGGATGCCGTCGTTGCCGGCGCCGCCGCGAATGACGAAATGCTCGACGCCGCTGAAGTCGACGCGATTGTAGTAACGCCAGTCATCGCCGAAGTAGATGCCCGAGTATCCGGTCTCCAGCGAGCCCGTCAGCACGACGCCGCCGGTTCCGTTGACGTCGTAGGTACCCATGGACCGGTCGATCAGGGACCAATCGACTGTCAGCGTGTCGGTGCCGGCGCCCATGGCAACGGTGTCGTAGCCACCGGTGACAGTGACGGCGTCGTTGCCGTCGTTGGTCTCGATCAGGTCGGTATGACCATGCCTGCTGGTATCGGCCGTGACGGTCGCCAGAGTCTTGATCGTGTCGTTGCCCGCGCCGGTCTTCAGGGTCAGCATCTCGATGCCGCGCACCGTCGCGCCGCCGAGATAGGTGAGTTGCGCCCCGCTCAGGTTGAGGTCGATGTTGATCGCCTGTGCCGATGTCGCGAACGACTTGTCGGCCTCCCAGCGGTCGACATCGGCCCCGCCATCGATGACGTCGATACCCTTGCCGGTGATCAGATGGTCGTTGCCCGCGCCCGAGCTGACGGTGTCGTTGCCGTCGCCGGTGCGGATGCCGTCATGGCCGCTGCCGCTGAGGAAGTTGAAATGTTCGACGCCGCTGAAGTCGAGGCGATTGTAGTAGCGCCAGTCGTCGCCGAAATAGATGCCCGAGTAGCCCTCTTCCAGCGATCCGGTCAGTACCACGCCGCCGCCGCCAACCGAATTGTAGGTTCCGACCGATCGACCGATCAGCGACCAGTCGACGGTCAGCGTGTCGGTGCCCGCGCCCATGGCGACAGAGTCGCGGCCGCCGGTGACGGTGACGGCGTCGTTGCCATCGTTGGTCTCGATCTGGTCGTCGAAGCCGTGCGTCGAGGTGTTGGAGACGACGGTCGCGTAGGTCAGGACCGTATCGCCGGCTGCGCCGGTCTTGAGCGTCAGCATCTCGATGCCGCGCACCGTCGTGCCGCCCAAGTAGGTAAGCTGCGTGCCGGCCTGGTTGAGGTCGATGCTGATCGCCTGCGCCGACGTCGCGAACGACTTATCGGCCTCCCAGCGGTCGGAATCGGCGCCGCCGTCGATGACGTCGATGCCTTTGCCGGTGATCAGATGGTCGTTGCCCGCGCCCGAGCTGACGTTGTCGTTGCCGTCGCCGGTGCGGATGCCGTCGTTACCGTCTCCGGTGCGGACGATGAAATGCTCTACGCCGCTGAAGTCGAGACGATTGTAGTAGCGCCAGTCGTCACCGAAATAGATGCCCGAGTAGCCGGTCTCCAGCGACCCGGTGAGCACGACGCCGCCGGTACCGTTGACGTCGTAGGTGCCCATGGACCGGTTGATCAGCGACCAGTCGACGGTCAGCGTGTCGGTGTCGGCGCCCATGGAGACGAGGTCGCGGCCGCCCGTGACCGTGACGGCATCGTTGCCATCGTTGGTGTAGATCTGGTCGTCGTGACCGTGCGTGCTGGTGTTGGCAGTGACGGTGGCGAGGGTCAGGACCGTGTCGGCAGCCGCACCCGTCCTGAGAGACAGCATGTCGATGCCGCGCACCGTCGCGTCACCGAGATAGGTGAGCTGAACGCCGGTCCGGTTGAGGTCGATGTCGATGACCTGCGAAGCCGTTGCGAACGACTTGTCCGCCTCCCAGCGGTCGCTGCCGGAGCCGCCGTCGACGATGTCGATGCCCTTGCCGGTAATCAGATGGTCGTTGCCGCCGGCGCTCGACACGATGTCGTCGCCGTCGCCGGTGCGGATGCCGTCGTCGCGATCGGCGCTCTTGATGTCGAAGCGCTCGATGCCGCTGAAGTCGACCCGGTTGTAGTAGCGCCAGTCGTCGCCGAAATAGATGCCCGAGTAACCCGCTTCCAGTGATCCTGTCAGAGGCACGCCGCCGGTGCCGTTTACATCGTAGGTCCACATGCTGCGGTCGATCTGCGACCAATCGACGACCAGCAGATCGTCACCCGTGCCGGCGCTCAGCGTGTCACGGCCGGCGATGGTCTTCAGCACGTCGTCGAGCGCGCCGCCGGCCAGTGCGTCGTTGCCGATGCCGCCGGTAAGCTCGAACCGTTCGACGTTGGTGAACGTCGTCGTGTAGTAGTAGTGGGTGGTGACGTAGTGGCCTTCAGTGAAGACGGTCACCGAGTGCGAGAAGCTCCGGTAGGTGTCGTCCTCGCCGACATTGCGATAGATGTCCCGCTGCGAGGCCGACCAGTCCATGATCAGCGTATCGCGGCTCCCCGCCCCGCCGTCGAAGGTCGCGCCGTAGGATGTCGCGAAATCCACCGCCAGCGTGTCGTTGCCGCCGAAGCCCGCGAAAGAAGTGTGCGTGCGGCTGTAATAGGGATCGTCCACCGGGTTGACGATCGTGCCACGGACGTCGAGGAAATCGTCGCCGTCGCCGGCCTCGAGGTTGAGCGCCTCGATGGAGATGAGCTGCGTTCCGTCACCGAGCGTAACGCTGCCCGAGCCCATCGTGTCGACGAGCCGGATCGTGTTGTTGCCGCCGCTCAGTTTGAGCGTCGCACGGTCGAAGCCGTCGCCACCGTTCAGAAGATCAATGCCGCCGCCACCCACCAGCACGTCGTCGCCGCCGTTGCCGATCAGGATGTCGTCGAGGCCGCCACCGCGCAGCGTGTCGCCGGCGGTGCCGCCGGTCAGTTCGAAACGCTCCACTTCCTTGAAGTAGAGATACTGGGCGGAATCGCCCACGATGGCGGGCGTGCGCTCGTAGCTCTCGGCCATGCCGATTTCGGCCGAATTGCTGACGTTCAGCCCGTGATAGATGATCGCGGTCGTCGCCGCGTGCCAGTCCATCACCAGCGTGTCGTTACCCGAACCGCCGTCGAAATGATCGTTGCCGCCAATGTCGTCGAAGATGGCGCGGTCGTTCCCGCCGTGGCCGTACACCACGTCCGACCCGGTGCCCGGACTGAAAGTGTCGTTGCCGTCGCTGATCGGATCACGGTCGTCAGCCTTGGGCTCGCCAGAATCGACGCGATACATGCGGACGTTGTCCAGCAGAGTGCCGAAGCCGTCGGCTGCGCCGATCTCGGCGAAAATGAGTTGGTTCTTCTGAACCCCGGCGCCCGCACCGCCAGCGATATCGATGTAATGGGTGACGTAGTTGACCGTCGGGTCGACATAGGTCTGGTGCGTCTCGAACCAGGTGAGCTTCGTTCCGCCCCAGTAGACTTCGAACCGGGCGGTCGTCGCGGCGTCGAACTTGCCGGCCTCGAACGCGAGGCGATACAGCACGCCGTCCTCGGCCCCGCTGACCACCTGTGTGATGCTGGTGTTCGAGCTGGCGCCGTAGCTGTCCAGATCGATGGCATACTTGCCCGCGAAGGGTGCCACCCCCACCGCACTGGTCGTGACGAGCTCACGCCCGAAGCCCGACAGCACGCCCCAGCCCTCGAGCTCGCCGACATACTCGCTGTAGCCGTCGGCGCCGACGTCGACGCCTCCCGCTATCTCGAAGCCGCCGTTGAGGATCAGGTTGGTATCGGCGCCGTAGAGGTGGTCGTTGCCCTCGTTGCCGACGATCACGTCGTCGCCCAGGCCGCCGCGTATCGTGTCGTTCTCGGCGCTGCCGAAGAGCGTGTCGTTGCCCTTGAGGCCTTCGATCGTGCTGCCGCCGAGGCCGCTGGCGGCGACCAGCCGGTCGTCGAAATTGCTGCCGATCAGGTTCTCGATCGAGGTGAAGCTGTCGCCCTCGGCATGGCCACCCGATGGCGCGCGCGTGTCCTGGCGACCGAGATCGATGTCGACGGCCTCATTCGAGCGCACGAAGGTTACGGTGTCAGAACCCGCCCCGCCGTCGAAGGAGTCCGCGCCGGCGCCGCCGTCGAACATATTGTCATGCTCGTTACCGACCAGCGTGTCGTCACCGTCGCCGGTAATGGCCGTCTCGATAACCGTGCCGAAGGCGATGCCGATATTGTTGGTGAGGCCGCCGGCACTGCTGAAGCCGCCATCATCCAGGTCGACGTCCGCATCGTCCGCGAATCCCGAGAGATCGAGCGTGTTGCCCGTGCCCTCGTCGTAGATCGTGATGACCGGATTTGTGTTGATCGTGAAGTCGAAGAACTTGGCGATCGAGCCGGTGACGTTGGTGTTGAAACCGAACACTTCACCGCCGTCGAAAGGCGAAGACTCGGCCGCACCGTAGAGCCTCTGGATGGCGAGGATGTCGATCGGCATCCAGGTGGAGCCGGTCTCGATGGTCGTGCCGTCGTCGGTGACCCAGCGCGTGTCCTTGTAGTCATAGCTCGCGCGGTAGAGCGCCGTGGAGCGGTCATTCCAGCCGATGTAGGACATCGACGTCCACATGCGCTCGTCGTAGGCGCTGAACTGC